>JAPPOJ010000177.1 GCA_028817975.1 Zetaproteobacteria bacterium
CTCTCCTTCCGCGCGATCACAGACAAAGTAGCCCAGACGCTCAAACTGAAAGTGATCCCCTGCACGCACCGTAGCCAAACTCGCTTCCACCATGGCCGTGGTCACCTGTTGACAAGAGTCAGGGTTCACCAGCGAAGATAAGGGCACCTCACGCTCTTTGGCCACCCGTTGCGGGTTTTCATCCACAAATAAACGATCATACAGAGCAACCGCTACGGGAAGCGCATCTTGGGCGTTAACCCAGTGGATAATTCCCTTGACCTTGCGGCCCTCCGGTTTCTTCCCGAGTGTCTGCGGATCATAGCTACAGCGCACTTCCGTAACTTGACCCGAAGCATCTTTGACAAACGACTCACACTTAACCACATAGCTGTTCCGTAAACGCACCTCTTTGCCGGGGCTTAAGCGATGGTACTTGGGCGGAGCCTGCTCACGAAAATCGTCCGCTTCAATATATAGCTCACGTGAGAAGCTCAGCTCACGCCTTCCCATCTCAGGGTTCTGCGGATGCACCGGTGCGGAAAGCACCTCGATCTGATCCTCAGGATAATTCTCAATCACCAACTTAATCGGCTGCAACACACACATCGCCCGCCGCGCATGCTGATTGAGATCATCGCGCACACACTCTTCCAGAATACTGTAATCGATGATGGTCTCTTTTTTCGACACCCCGATCCGCTCACTAAAGGCACGCAACGATGCCGGTGTATAGCCACGGCGTTTCAGTCCCGCAATCGTGGGCATACGCGGGTCATCCCAACCACTTACCTGACCCTCGTCCACCAGCTGCTTGAGCCAACGCTTCGACATCACCGTATAGTTGAGGTTAAGACGCGAGTATTCAAACTGATAGGGCCGGGCCCCCGACGTCAACTGATCCACAAACCAGTCATACAAGGGACGATGATCTTGAAACTCCAGCGAACACAAAGAGTGGGTAATCCCTTCGATGTAGTCGGACATGCAATGCGCATAGTCATACATCGGGTAAATGCACCACTTATCTCCAAAACGCGGGTGGCTGGCATGCCGAATACGATAGATAGCGGGGTCACGCATGTTGATATTCCCCGCGGCCATATCAATTTTGGCCCGCAACAAACACGCGCCATCGGCAAACTTACCCGCACGCATCTGCGTAAATAACTCCAGGTTCTCTGCCACCGAACGCTGCCGGTAGGGGCTTTCCTTGCCCGGCTCGGTCATAGTGCCACGGTATGCCTTAATCTCCTCCGCACTGAGGTCACAGACATAGGCTTTGCCCATCTTAATCAGTTCCACGGCATAGTCATATAACTGCTCAAAGTAGTCACTGGCAAAGCGCACCTGACCGAACCAGTCAAAGCCGAGCCAGTTGATATTTTCTTTAATGGCATCCATATACAGGTCATAGCTGCCTTTACCCGGATTGGTGTCATCAAAACGCAGATGACAGACCGCACCCGCAAACTCTTCCGCAATCCCGAAGTTTAAACACAAGGCTTTAGCGTGTCCAATATGCAAAAACCCATTCGGCTCCGGGGGAAAACGCGTCACCACCTTGCCACCATACTTACCTGCAGCAACATCCGCACGAATAATATTTTTTACAAAGTTGCGCTTTAAGTTGTCTGCGGCCTCCACCGAGGTTTCTTTTGACATACGTAGGATCTCCGACAATTTTGTTCCATAATTTAAGCACAAACTCTAGCACAAAGGAGCTTTTCCTGCAATCAAATCACAGCACAGCCCAAGCTTAAGGCTTGACCTCCAACTGCCGATGCGGTAGGCATGAACATATGGCGTAAAAGTCTGATCCTGTGCATCCTCAGCATGGTTTTTGCCCGTCCCAGCATGGCACTGACCGCAAACCGAGTGTGGTTTGAGTTTCACCCATACTTTTACCGGGTAAAATTTAGTTATACCCTCGTCGCCCTCAAACGCAAACGCATGGGCTACGTGGACTTTCGCCGCAAACGTCCCGCAGAAATCTTTTATTTTAAGCTGCTGCGAGGTGCCGATTTTTACTTTGGAGAGCCTGATGGAGCCGTCTTTTTCAACCCCCCACCACAACCCGACCCGTGGTAACCCACTCCTATGGCTATTATTCTGGACCACCTTGGTGGTTAGCCTGAGTCAATGCTCCCACGAGCAGTTCTATCTCGACAGTGACCTCAAGGGTCCACGCACCCAAGATCCTGCACTCGTCGCCAAGATTCAAGCCTGCAACCACAAGGATCACGGGCGCTGGTACTTTAGCCGCAGCCAGCAAAGCTGCCTCCCCAAACAGTTTTTGCAGTTCTGCAGCACCGCCAAGCAGTTTCCGGAGATCGAAGCACTCATGCGCGCGCTACGCACCGAACTCGACCTTCAAGACTGCAGCGACCTCGCCGAAGCAGTGGCACGTACCAATCAGCTCCACCTGAGCCATTACGACCTGAGCGACCTCACTCCGTTGCGCAACCTTAAGCAACTCAAAATCCTTCGGGTAGACCACAACCGTATCCGCGACCTCTCCGTCATTGCCACCATGGACGGCCTCGAACTCCTCCGCGCGGATCACAATCACATCCACGACCTGCGCCCCCTGCGCAAACTACGTAAGCTGGTCACCCTCCGCCTGGAGGTGAACAAAATCACCCAGCTTGATGGACTCGAAGACATGCTCAGCCTCAAATACCTCAACCTCGGCAGCAACCAAATCCTCCAAGTAGACACCCTCAGCCAACTATTGGGACTCGAAAAATTAGGCCTACGCGCCAACCCGGTCGAGGACATCTCCCCCTTGGCGGGGCTGCAGCAACTCCGCATCCTCGACATCTCCGCCACCAACCTCGAACAGCGGCGCGGCAAGGTCAAGCCGAGTCAATGCCCCACCGAAAGTGGCACTGCTCCGGCGGTACAACAAGTGTGCATGCCGCTGGTAAGCACAACAGGCAAGTAGGTAAACACCACAACACACGTTTACTCAGCATGCCCTCACGCCTTCCTACCCACATAAAAACTTGACAAAAACATCCTGAAGGTTATAAGATTTTTCACAAATTAATGAAAACATCATAATCAAGGGACTTCTACTTCAATGCATGCAAAAATGAAACAACAATTCATAGGATGGCTATGTTTAGCTCTGTTGGCTTCCACTACCGTCGGCGCGACTCCTCACACACTCGATCACGAAAATATCGCGCAGCTGATTTCCACTACCGATCTGAGCAAATTTCACCCTAAAGACACTTACCTAGCCAAAAAAATCAAGTTTTTATTGTTTCCTGCACACGCGCACAACACCACGGATTACTGTATTATCGACCTCAACGAGCAGCTTGAGTGTCAGCACTGCTCCAAGACCGAGCACATCCCCAACGCCGTCACCTTGGACTGCGGACACCACTACCACCCGGTATGTTTTCTTCAAGCTTTTGCCCACAACCCCAAAAGAGCTGCAGAAACAGGAGACTTGGCCTACCCAACTTTTGCCTGCCCAACTCGGGACTGCGAAGGTTCTCTCCTAAGCGAGGTACTCAAAAGCACCCTCAAAGATGCCGGCTTACTGGACAAGGGTGCCTTGATCCCCCACATACTGCCCCACCTGCAGTCCTTCCTCCCCTGCCGCAGCTGCCAAGCAGGTGGCATCCTCAGCATGGACGCAACCCATAAGTACTTTGGAGTCGAAGGATCTTGCAGCAAGTGTCAGCAAAAACAGTGTTTTAAGTGCGATGGCGAGGCCCATGGGGATGCGCCCTGTGACCTCCAAGCAGCCAGCCAAGAGGTTGAAGGCTTAAAACAGCTCATACGCCGAAAAATCTCCTATAAATTTGGCTACTGCCCCCAATGCGACCATGCAGTGATCCACCGCAAAGGCCTGGGCAAGGCACACTGTAGCAAATCCCATGCCGGTGGCTGCGGCGCCAATTTCCAGTGGGACGAGAGAAAAACCATCGCAGATCAGCTCTACACTCTCGATGAAACATGGTGGAGCACCCATACCGCCTTAATTGCAGAAGCAGAGCGGGAAGTCACCACCTTGCAGGAGGGTAACTCCGAGTCCGACGCCAGCGCAGAGATCAACCGCCGGGTAAGACGCGTCCAGCTGCAATACATTGCTGAACTCATTGCCAGCAACATCATGACCAGTGGGCTGTGGCTCGGCCCCATGCTCATCCACTCGGCCTACCACACCGGCCCCCTAGCCAACATCTCCCTAGGTGCCGGCTTAGGCGTGGGGATACCTCTCACCGTACTTGGTTACCTCGGCTATCCCCTGCTGACATGGCACAGTTTAGAAAAAAGTGCTCAATACCTGGCCACGTCTGTATTTAACGCCGCTTTTCTGGGAGGTGTCCTGGTGATCATTTCCGCCACCACCGGGGGTCCCTTCGTGAACATCAAGGAATTCAAGGCGCTCATGATGGGCATCATGATACTCTGTACAAACGGAACAATTGCCGTCATAGCTCAGTGCTGTACACTCCCCGAGCAATTGCAACACCTTGCACGCGCCGAAAGGGAACGCAGATAAGATTTACTCCATCCGGAAAAAACAAAAATACGCCAGGTCAAAAAAAGGAGGGAAGGGACGTCGGACGCCCCTTACAGAGGAAGGCAAAGAAAGGCAAGAACTCTGAGATTAGCAATTCGCGGCGGGTACGTTAGATTCCGTAGGGGGAGCCTGAACTTCCTGTAAGCAAGCCGACTTGCCTGCCGTAATCTGTATTTTGCGTGACTTGATCACTTCTTTCTTAGGCACTGCTAAGTAAAGCACACCGTGATCCACACGGGCTTGCAGCCGGTCTAAGTCCACCCCTTCCGGCAAGGTAAAGGTACGCTTCACGGCTCCCACCGGCCTTTCGAGGCGGTGCACCACACTGTCTTCGGCGGTGGTCTGCTGCTTACGTTCGAAAGCAAGGGTCATATGATTCCCGGTACATTCAAGATCAATGTCATCTGGATGAATTCCAGGAATATCCATCGTCAGTAGATAATCGGACTCCGTCTCATGCACGTCACAGGCAAAACTTGGCCCACGGCTCGCGGAGGTCCGCGCACGGCCCACCTCATGCAGCAGTTGATCGAAGTCTTGGGTCCAATTTTTCAATGGATACCAAGGAGAGCTACGATCAAGGTCACGAAAAGCTAGATGAATCATAACATATCTCCTCATCATAAGATTTTTGCTTCTATGGCCTAAACTTTTCTGGCCACACCTTGAACATAAGTCGCATCTGCAAGCTGTCAAGTGGAGAACGGTTGTGTCAAATAGCTCCAAATTTTACCAAGCATTCCCAGGCCCTGCAAAAAAAAGCTGACACACTCACAAGTCATCCTTATAAAGTTTTTCCACCATCATTCTTAAACATACCCATGAAGGAGTTTCTATCTTGATGTACAAGATCACCCAAACATTCAAATGCTGGTTCAGCTTAGGGCTACTCTATTCCGCCACAGCCTTCGCCGCATCGAGTACCGTAGACAACGGTTCCACCACAATGGACAAGAGTCCCGCAACAGGCAAGGGCATCGCCGAGTTGATTCGCACCACCAACATTCGACAGTTTCAAGCCGACGAAGAGGCCTTCGCGCACAAAGTCAAATTTTTACTCATGGCACGTACCGCAGACGCGGAGGCACAGGACTGTGTGGTCGACCTCAGCGCAGCGCACCACTGTGCAACCTGCGCCACCGACGAGTTCATCCCCCATGTGATCGCTTTTGAATGTGGACACCAACACCATCCCAAGTGTATTATCCAAGCATTGCCCGCCATTGCGCAAAAGTCCGTGACCACCGGCGGTTTTGCCTGCCCGGTCAACGACTGTAAAAGCACTCTCATGAGTCACGAGGCACGCGGGCTACTCAAGAAAGCCAAACAACCCAGCACGTTGACCTTGATCACCCATATTCTGCCGCAATTGCAATCCTTTATCCCATGCCACAGCTGCCAAGCCGGTGGGATAATTAGCCCCCATGACAAACACGACTACTACGGCATCCAAGGCACGTGCAACAACTGCAAGCAAAAGCGCTGCTTTAAGTGCGACGGATCTGCCCATAGACGCACGCCTTGCAACTTCCAAGAAGTCAGCAAGCAAGTGGAGTTTTTACAACACCTGGTCCACTCGAAGACGGCCGGGAAGTTTGGCTACTGCCCTCAGTGCGACCATGCAGTGATGCACCCCGGCGAGGATGGCCAGGTCCACTGTAAGGCCGACCATACCGAAGGCAACTGCGACACCATGTTTCCGTGGACAGCCCGCAAAACCGTCTCCGAACAGCTTAAGACCCTCGATGAGGCCTGGTGGCATGCCCATGCGTCCTTGATCGAGGCCGCAGAAACCGAAGGCGTCACCACCGCCGAGGCCACAGCGGCAAGAGCAGCCGCCGTGCGCGAAGCCAACCGGCCCCTTACCGCCGCAGAAATCGAACAGAGGATGAGAAAAATCAAGCTCATGCACGCGGGCGCAGCCATTGCATCCCTCGTCATGTCCAGTGGCCTATTCCTCGGTCCCATGTTTATTCACGCAGCCTATAACGCAGGACCCTTTGCCAACATCTCCCTGGGGACAGGGTTAGGCTTGGGGATTCCCCTCACCTTGCTCGGCTACGCCGGCTACCCACTGCTCGCCCAATACGATGCCGAGTTTGCTGGAGGGTTGATGATGTCTTCAGCCGCTCCAATCCTCATTGTAGGAGGACTGATTCTTATTATTTCCGCTGCAACCGGGGGACCCATCGTTGGTCTGACCGAGGACAAGGAGGGGATCATCATCGGAGCGACATTCTTCGGAATCCTCGGCGGGACAGCATTATGCTGTCTCACGCTCAACCCCATCGGCCCGAGTCTGGGTCAACATTTCGCCAGTCTAAGACGCGACTTTGAACAAGGGCGTCGCCGATAAAAGCCCAGGAGGGGGACCCCCCAGCTGCGGACCATCACCCTTAAGCGGTGAAGGGAATGGAAGAGTGGTGGAGGTTGATTCTCAAGTTGCCCTCTGAATCTGTAAGATAGCCGAAAGTGTACTCCACTTTGGTTTCTTGACCCGTCGTATCGGTGAAGTAATAGTTGCCCATGGCTAAAGCGGTGTCACCCTGAATGACGATGTCGCTGTTTTCAAAGCGCACTTTGGTCCACGGCTGAATGGCAAAGCCCTTGTCTTCCGCACACGTACCGTTGGTGGCCACAAAGTAGGAGAGGGCGCTGTCTTTGTTGCCGCGAAACTGTTCCTGCGCCGCTTTGGTAGGCTTAAAGAGTACCGGCGACATATCGTAGGCGTACAGCTGATCGATATGATCCTTCGCCGCCTGGACATAATCTTTCTTTTCTACAAATTCTGCGCCAATACGCACAATTCCATCGGCCCATTGGTCTTGGGCCGCTATGACCTTTTCCTTGGTCACACTATGCTTAGATGTCATCGCACAATCTCCGTCTTGGTTTGAGAAACACAATGGACAAAAAAATTCCTTAGGAAGCATAGATCGTATCCACCAGATGTCAAGGTGTGGGTCATTCCCTCTCCTCAGCACGTCGTTGCTGTCGCTGCTTGCAGAAGGCAATCACCGACTCCGGATAAAAGGTCACCGAGGCTGCGGTATTCAGAAAGATCTGTTCCTTAGTGGGACAGTCTTCAGGCCGTGTTCCCGTCACCGTCACCCCCGGCGCGTCCAACACTTCCAGCTCCCACTGCAAGGCCCACAGACTGTCGATCTGCGCCCCTGCCGGCAAATGAATGACTTTGGTGACTTCCGTATTACGCGATAGCAATGGCCGTAGATCACGGATCTCCGGATAAGGCCTAAAATCCAGCTCCTCTAACTCCACGATCTTCTCCTTCACTCCAAGTAAGGTGGTCTCACCCGTCATTTCCTTCAGCGCATGGAGCGTATACTGTGCATCAGGGTCAGGACTATCCCACAGCTGAAGGGTCGAGATTGGAGAACAACGATTATAGTCACCATCGTACTTGCCCCCAATGGGACGCTGCAGCTCCCACTCCTTTTGAGCCGCCTCATAGGCGGTGTAATACGTGTAATAAGGGTGTGCCATACACTCAGCCTTCCACGCTTCCCTCGTCATCGGCTGATAACACCCCACCCCTAAAAACACCCACAGCCAAAATACATGCTTCATACCTTTTTTCTCCCCGTCAACAGAGCATACAACGGCAAGGTCACTGCCCCCGCTCCTAGGGTGAGCAGATCATGCTACACATGACCTGCCAGCATTGCCTACCCTCCTTCTCCCACGCGCCGCTGCTGCTGGAGCTGCTTGCAGAAGGCAATCACCGACTCCGGGTAAAAGGTCAGTGAGGCTGCTCCATTCAGGAAAAGGTGGTCCTGAGTCGGACAGTCCTCCGGCCGTGTTCCCGTCACCGTCACCCCCGGCGCGTCCAACACTTCCAGCTCCCACTGTAAGGCCCACAGGCTATGGACCTGCGCCCCTGCCGGCAAATGAATGACTTTGGTGACTTCCGTATCACGCGATAGCAATGGGCGTAGATCATAGATCTCCGGATAAGCCCTAAAATCCAGCACCTCTATTTCACTCAACTTATCTTCTACACCAAGTAAGGTGGTCTCACCCGTCATTTCCTTCAGCGCATGGAGCGTATACTGTGCATCAGAGTCAGGGCTATCCCACAGCTGAAGGGTCGAAATCGGAGAGCAACGGTTACGGTCATCATCGTACATCCCCCCAATCGGGCGCTGCAGCTCCCATTCCTTTTGAGCAGCTTCATAGGCGGTGTAATAAGTATAGTAAGGGTGAGACACACACCGGGCTTTCCACTCTTCCGCAGTCATGTGCTTATAACAACCTGAAAAAATTATCGCCAACATCCATATATACTTCATACCTTTTTTCTCCACGTCAACAGAGCATACAGCGGCAGTGTCACCGCCCCTGCGCCTAAGGTGAGCAGATCGCTCTGCAATGGCCCCTCCTTCCACCACCTACTTGGCATCCAGCGCACGTCGTTGCTGTCTCTGCTTGCAGAAGGCAATCACCGACTCCGGATAGAACCCGGGGGGCGCGGCATTATTCATCGCTATGATTTCCTCAGTCGGGCAGTCCTCCGGCCGTGTCCCAGTAATAGTCACCCCCGGCGCATCCAACACTTCCAACTCTCGCTGCAAGGCCCACAGACTGTGGACCTGCGCCCCTGCCGGTAAATGAATGACTTTGGTGACTTCCGTATTACGCGATAGCAATGGCCGTAGATCACGGATTTCAGGATACGGCCTAAAATCCAGCACCTCCAAATAATCTAGCCGCTCATCCACTCCAGCAAAACTGGTTTCCCCTGTCATGTCCTTCAGCGCATGGAGCGTATACTGTACATCAGGGTCAGGACTGTCCCATAACTGGATCATAGCGACTGGAGAACAACGATTGGAGTCACCATCATACATCCCTCCAAGTGGACCCTGCAGCTCCCATTCCTTTTGAGCCGCCTCATAGGCGGTGTAATACGTGTAATAAGGATGTGCCACACACTCAGCCTTCCACGCTTCCCTCGTCATCGGTTTATAGCACCCCACCCCTAAAAACACCCACATCCAGAATACATGCTTCATACCTTTTTTCTCCACGTCAACAGAGCATATAACGGCAAGGTCACTGCCCCCGCTCCTAAGGTGAGCAGATCATTTTGTAACGGCTCCCTGACCTCTTGCAGGTGAAAGGTCTTGGCAAACGCCATCGGCAACTTCCAACAGTTAAAGGTCGCCACCCGGTAACGCTTGGTCTTGACCCACTCCAGCGTCCACAGCAATGCCTCAGACACGGAAAGGTCCACATCCCCCAACTTGTGATACCTGATATTTTCCAGAGGCATTTCCGTCACAATTACCCCATCCCCACCAAAGAAAAAGTCCTTGGGGGCAAAATGAGCTTGCTGAACCCCACCCCTGTCCTCTTTGCGATAATTATTCACAAACAACAACCCCCCATGCTTGGCGGTGGGAAACTCAGGAATATCCCCGGTGATGAGAAACACCCCAGTAGAGACCTGCCGCTCCCCCTGGCGCCAGTGCTCGTGAAAGGCCTCCCAATGGCGCAGATGCGGGCGAGTACGTAGTTTGCCTTCAAAGGAAAGGTAACACTCAAACTGCAGATTGCGAAAGCCGACCTTACCATCGGGGAGCTGGATGCGCTCAAACAATTCCCACGGACCTGGCTCGGCTTTTTGCACCACCTGCTCACCTTCCACTCCAATATACACCCCCTTGGCACTACGCAAATAGCCCACCTCCTGAGACGCCGGGTGGACGTGTTGCTCCACCCCCACATGCTCAAAGACAAACTGCTCCCACGGCCCAAAGGCCAACACCTGCTCAAAGTCACCCGTATTCTGCGGGCTAATATAACGGTACTCATGGGTAAACAAGCCAAAGGCAAAGGGAGCCGCCGCCACTTCCGCCTGCGACAGCAGCCCCACCAGGCCCACTCCTAATAAACGCCACATTCACGTATCCTCCTCGTAGGTTACCCCACTTAGGATACGCCAAGTGGCCCGTGGCCTGGCCTTTTCACACCACCGCCGCAGCTTCCGCCTACGCCACGTCCAGCTCTACCCGTTGCTCCGGCTGCGACCACAAGAGGTAGTGCATCAGCGGTACCTGGGCCTCGGCATCCAAGCACAGATGCAGGCCCATACTGAGCAACCGCCGCCGCAGGGCCACACCATTCCCCGCCAACAACGCCAGCGGCATATTCCAGCGTTTTTCGTTGCCATCCGCATCGTGAAACACCAAGGCTCGGCCCCAACTCCGGGCTTGCTTGTCGCGGGTCATCGCCTCCACTCGCAGCGGATCACACAGCCAGCGCCGCCGACAGCCGTCTTCGGTTTGCAGCACCTGCCACACGCCATGGCCATCACAGTCAAAGCGCTTATAGACTTCCTCTTGGCGCTTGGTGGCCTCGGAAAACGCCTGCGGGTCGAGCTTGGGATACGGCTCGCTGGTCCACACCTTCAGGTGGGTACCGACGTCCACAAAGAACTTACTCGCATCGGCGTGGCGGTCGAGGAAAAACACCTCGCTTTGCAGGCTTTCCCCGCTGACACTGAGATTACGCGAGCACGGCAGACGAAAGAGTCGGGCTGGATTACGGCAGGTCCGGTCGAGCTTATACTGCTGCCGTAACAACACTTCCAGCAGACTGCACCAACGTTTGTAGAGCCGCGCATACGCTCCCGCCGAGGCCACCGGCAAGGGGGTGGCCAGCTTAAAGTGCAGGTGCAGGCCGCGGCCACTGTACACCAGCATCCACAGCGGCAGACAGTTTTGCTTGCAGGCAGCAAGGATAAAGTACGCCGCGACTTGGGCATGGCGGTACTTGTGCTCGTCATCGAGTTGGTCATAGTCCTCCATCGTATCCGCAAAGTTCAGGTCAAAGCTAATGATCGACTTGCGCTGGATATAGCCATCCGCCAACATGCTTTTGGTGGGGTCGGCGCAGATGGTGTCGCGCTTGGCCGGCACCCCTTCGAGATCGGTGACAAAGGCCACGTTCTGCTGGCTTTTGGCCAGTTCGTGCAGATCCTCCGCGGTGACCTCACGGTGCAGGGTCCCGATACGGTAGTGGCTCATCCCGGGAGAGGCACAGGCGAGGGCAGTTTGCCCCGGGCTCTGGTTAAGCTGGTCCGCCAGGGCAGCAAACACGTCCATATTCGGCACATCAAGATCTAAACGGCACTCTTTACCCATCTTCTAAATTCCTTTCAAATTGTAGATTTTGCGAATTTAGACAATAGCCGACCCCATTCCTTAGATTCGCGTTTTGCCATGGAAGGAAGTCTTGGTATGATGGGAATGGAATTACAAGAGGAGAGCGCCTTTTTCTCGTTCCGCTAAGATCAAAGAAAAGGTGTTCTCCGCGATTCCACTCTCACGCATAGCTTTGTTCTATTGTCGTGACAGTTATCTCAGACTATTTTTGATTCCTCCTTATTGCTGGTCGGGTGCAAAGGATGACGGCACCAGCTCACCACTTTTAAGCCTACAAGAAGTTGACCCATTCACAAAACGCAGCACCTGCCGCAGCGCAAAATGCAGGTAGAATCAGGGAAAATCGAGGCAGGATCTTTTTTCCGGGTAGGCGTTCAGGCACCCTGCTTCTTTCCCTCAGGCATACTAGAGATACACCGGTCCCGAGCGAAGGAGGTCCCTATGCCGTGTACCATCTTGTGGCTGAGTATGCTGCTCACTTATTCCATGGCCACCTGCTGGGCGCAAAGCCCCACCGTCCCTGTGCCCCTCGAAGACGAGTCGTGTGTCCAGGGCAGCCTCACACAGTTACAGCAGATCGTCGGCACCTGGTCCGGCCCCTTACAGTTACACGGCCAGCGTTATCACAGCCAACTCAAACTCGGCTTTCAGAAGACGTATCAGGAGAACTACGCCATCTCTGGATACCTACGCCTCCAGCAAGGCGGGCAAACCCTCCAGCTGCCGGTGGCGATTCCCGAAGGCGACCACTGCAACTATGTCAACGACCACGAATTTGTGATTCACTTTGACACCTACGCCGCTCCCCAGACCTGGCTCAACCAACAACGCCTCACCATCCGCGGCCCATTGCCCTTGCAAGCAGGGCATTTTCAGGCACAGGTCTCACAGCCCCATCCACTGCGCGGCAAGTTGCAGCTGCACAAGCAGACGGTCTCTCCCTCCGGACGGCGCCCGTGAACCGCACCCCAGACCGACCTTATCGCCCCAGCTGCTGACAGAATTCGATCACCGAGCGCGGATAATCCACAAACGAAGCCGCCGCATTCAAATGCAGATAATCCTCTGTCGGACAATCTTCCGGCCGTGTCCCCGTCACCGTCACCCCCGGCGCATCCAACACCTCCAGCTCAGTTTGCAAGGCCCACAGGCTGTTGACCTCAGCACCTTCTGGAAAGTGGATGACTTTCGTCACCTCATGATTTCTGGATAATAAAGGTCTCAGGTCACGAATCTGGGGGTAGGCTCTAAAATCCAGCACTTCGAGTTCATTTAGTTTCTCATCCACCCCAGCGAAAGTGGTTTCACCCGTCATCTCCTTCAGCGCATGGATTGTATATTGCACGTCGGGGTCGGGGCTATCCCAGAGTTGAATCATGCCAACTGGAGAACAGCGGTTATTTTTACTGTCATAGTGACCCCCTATCGGTCCGCCTATATCACGTTGACTTTTCCCTGCTTCATACGCAGTGTAGTAGGTATAGTAAGGATGATCCATACACAACTGCCGCCACTCCTCCGTGGTCATTCGCTCATAACAGCCACTTAACAGCAGAACCAAAATAAGTAAACGCTTCATATTTTTTTATACCTCGTGAGTATCACATACATAGGCAGGTGAAACAGTCCCGCCCCCAATGCTAACAGATCATTCTGAATCGGCTCATCTACCTGCTGCAGCTTAAACTCACGGGCAAAGGCGATCGGCAGCTTCCAGCAGTTGAAGGTCGCCACCCGGTACCTTTTGGTCTTCGCCCAGTCCGCACACCACACCATCGCCTCCAGCACCGTGAGATCGATATCCCCCAGCTTGGTCTTGTGGATATTTAACAGCTTCATGTCATCTACAACCACCCCATCCCCACCAAAAAAGAAACCTTTGGGGGCAAAGTGAGCTTCTAAAGCTCTATTTCTGTCATCTTTTCCAGCATAGTTATTGACAAACAACAAGCCCCCATGCTTGGCCTGAGGGAAATGAGGGATATCCCCCTCGATTAAAAACACTCCTGTCGAGACTTTCCTCTCCCCATAACGCCAATCCTCTATAAAAGCTTCCCAATGCTGCAGGTGAGGCCGCGTACGCAGCTTATGCTCAAAGGAAAGATAACGATCAAAGGCAAGATTACGAAACCCGACTTTCCCATCCGACAAATGAATGCGTTCAAATAGTTCCCACGGCCCCGGGGTGGACTTCTGCACCACTTCCTCCCCTT
>JAPPOJ010000153.1 GCA_028817975.1 Zetaproteobacteria bacterium
TCAAATAAAAGAGGGCTACTTTGAAGGAAATCACAAACAACTTTGGATTCATTGGTTTTTTTGGCGCTCCAAATGCCGGAAAAAGTACACTCATGAATGCTTGCATCGGCGAAAAAATCGCTGCGGTCAGCAAAAAAGCACAGACTACACGTAACCAGATCCGCGGTATCATCACAACAGGATCTACACAACTCGTTTTTGTAGATACCCCTGGGTTACATAAAGGACGCAAACTCCCAGCTATAAACTCACGCATGATGCAAGAAGCCTGGCGAAGCCTAGAGGGGCTGGATTTAGCATGCTATTTAATTGATACAGGAGTTGGGATTTCTACCCATGAGTCCTTATTTCTCAAACAACTGTGCGAGCGCGCAAACTGCCCTGTACTGATATTACTCACAAAAACAGACAAGTATAAAAATAAGCTTGTTGATGAAAAAACGAAGGAAGTCTCCGATTTTCTACGTGACCTAGCTCCCCACCTAAGCACAAGGGTTACTTCACTAGGGTTTAGTCAACCCTTACAATGTTCTGCCAAAGCAAAAGATATGGTCAAAAACCTCATTCGTATTGTTTGCTCTGCTATACCACAAGGAGAATGGCAATATGACGTAGATGCAATGACAGATGTAAGCACACAATTTCTGGTCAGTGAGTTCATCCGGGAACAAATATTTAGACAACTGGGTGATGAGCTGCCTTACGGTTCAGGTGTCATGATTGACCGCTTTGAAGAAAAAGAAGTCACACACATTGACGCAACCATATATGTACCACGTGAAGGGCATAAACGTATTATGGTTGGCAAGCAGGGGAAAACAATCAAAGCAATTGGATCTGAGGCAAGAAAAAGTGTTGAAAACCTCCTTCAAAACAAGGTCATGTTAAGACTTTTTGTGAGCGTAGAAAAAAAATGGACGGAACATCCTGGCGCTATCCACCAAATCCAAGGGATCTAGTCATACCTTTGCCCACGGGATCCCACATAGATCACTCATATGTGTACGCGATAAAGCAAAAGGCGGCAGTATTGGCCGCTTCCTTTCCTTTACCTCTCTCGACTCACAGAGGTAACGAATCACATCAGGGTCCGCAATAGTCAACACCCGCACTTCAGAATCCTGCGACTTCCAAATTAGAATGGCTCGCTTACTTGCAGATAGAGAAACATCTTCCCCTTCTAAAAGATATTGTCGAAAAGCATCAACAGGATAAAAAGTCACCAACAAACGTACACCTGAAGCTAAACGCCCATGCCTGGGCCACTTATTCTTAATACAAACTTCACACGGCTGGCCATGTTGAACTTGCAAAATATAAGCCTCAAATTGAACCAAATCACATGCTAAGGGTTTCAACCCCTGTTGCTTACAGTACATACTGAACTCCTGCCATACCATACTGGAGTCCCATGAAAAACAAACGTTACTTTGTAAATAACCATGAACCAAATCACAAAATATTGATCGACCTAGCAAAAGAGCCGTAACTGGAAAGCAACCACGCAAAAGTTGGATAAAGTGGCCCTCACGATTTTGTACATAAACTCGCCGACATGCTTGCTCTTGACCTGAGGGCACTTTGACTGCTGTGGCACCTTCATGGGAGTACATCCACTTAAGAAACTGTTCTTGCCAAGGAAGAGTTTTTTCCATGAGAATACCTCTGCAGTACATTAGCAATACGTTGAAGCTCAGTCTCCAATATTTTAGGATCTGGAATCTCTCTATCCCACTCCAAACAAACAGGTGTGGGACCACAACGCATGCATAGCTCACCGAACAATGCAAGAATGTCGTCACTTACCCTACTCGAGTGTGAATCAACACACAGCTGCCCACGCATTTCTCCACCAGCAACATGAACCTGTTTTACTGCATGCAACGGCATAGCAAGCAAATCCTGCATACTGTCGCTACCCCAATTACGCGCATTTACCCAAAGATTATGCAAATCAAGAAGAACACCACAACCCGTTCGCTGGGTCAGTTCCGTAAAAAACTCTCCTTCAGACATGCAATCAACTTCGTAAGCTGCGTAAGCAGTAATATTTTCTAAAATAAGCGGCACACCCAGAAACTCCTGGATGTAGTCCACACGCTCAACCAATCTTTCCAATTCAGTCGGTGTACGTGGCAGTGGCAAAAGATCGTGTACATAGCACCCCCCATACGAAGACCAACACACATGATCAGAAACAACAGTTGGTTGGTACTCACAAACAGCGCGACGTAACTGACGAAGAAAAGGAGAGGGACGCTTAACCAGAAAGTCACCTACAGAGAGAGAAACGGAGTGAAAGGCAAGAGGATAAAGCTCAGCATAAGGACGCAACCTACTCAGCGCATCTGAGGATCGCATCAAGAAATTATCGATCAAGACCTCAAGCCAAGAAACTTGATCCCAGTTGTGGACATACGCCTCAAATGGGGGGCGCAAACTCACCCCAACTCCAGAAAGCATTATTCACCTAAACTATGGCTAAAAAAGCTATTTACCAAACTTGCCACGCTTAGTAAGAGCAATGGTCTCATCTCGTATGTCTTCTACATACTTCCTCATTGCACTTGATTGTAGTGCGTCTTGAATAAATTTACAATCCTTCGCAGAAGCAACTTCAATCCACTCATTTTCATCCCAATCTTTAGCCGCTTGAGCAGAGCATTCATGACCATTCGCAGCACAGCCATTAATGTATTGAAGAGCAATCCCTTTACACTCTACTTTTTGTGACACAGCAGCAGAACTCTCCGAAGCTTCGGTCATTCCCACACAAGAGGTCATAGAAGTTACCATAGCCCCCATTGCCACTGTTTTTAATGACTTCATACTCACTCCCACTCCTAGTCATTATTTTTTTGAAGATGCTGTACCATTGACCTTTATCTTAACTTCATCTCCAACAAATTTCCCTGCAGCTTTAGTTAGAACGCCTGAAGAAGGTTTGTCCCAAGTCAAACCAAAGTCCTTACGATTTAGCTCGGCCAAACCACTAAACATAATCTTGTAATC
>JAPPOJ010000224.1 GCA_028817975.1 Zetaproteobacteria bacterium
CTTCATGGATCTTTCCCGATCTTCTTCCACGATGAAAAGGATATGCGCTTGGAAGTGGCTATCATGAGATCTTGGATCGGAATAAGACAAAAGGTACGGTGGGGATTCCTGAGTGGGTTGTATATGATGCAAACGAGTTTTGCAGATACCAGTGATGAGCTGCGTAAGGCGGAGACCGCCAGACTAGATGTAGACCCTTTTGTGTCTGCAAGAGCTTCAGGAATGGGGGGTGCCTTATCTACCATCGCAGACGGGATAGACGCTCCTTATTATAATCCAGCTCTTATCGGAGGCTTTAAGGAGCACGCCTGGTCTAAAGAAAGCATTCGTGGGGTTCATTTCCCCTATTTAGGAGCTGCTGTAAACGAGAATTCGGCTTCTTTATATCAGCAACATCAGGATCGAGGGGCTGTTTCACCTCGTTTGGTAGGGGAGTCGTTGCTTGAAGTCAACCAGGGTAAGCGTCAGTTTTTTCGTAACAGTGGTGCTTTTAGTTGGCATTGGTATCGTATAGTGTTGCTACCTTTTTATGATCGACAGCTGGCAGCATTTCGTGTTCCAGGAATGGTCCAGGGGGAGCCTAATATTCGTGTAGATCATTTAGAAACCACAGGCTTTGGCTATGGATTTAGTGCGGCGGCAAGGGATGATAGCTTTGCAATTGGTGTGTTTGGTACCACGGAAAATAAGGCACGGGTACAAGGTGATTTTACAGTAGATGAGCTGGTGGACACAGAAGCACGCAGTGCTAAATTTGCGGAGAATACGCAAACGTATTCTGGAAATACCCTTCACTTGGGAGCATTGTGGCATTTAGGAAAAAAAATGCGTCCTCGCATCGCGATCGTTAACCGCCATGTTGGGGAAAGTCAATATGAGTCCAGTGATCCAAGTGCAACATCGCTAAATATCCCCAATGATCTCTCGGTTGGCTTTTCTTTTGGGCCCAAACTTGGTAAAAAAGGACGTCTGACGTGGATCATTGAAGCTCAAAAATTGACTCAGCCTCAAGTAGCTTTATCCAAAAAGCTCAAGACAGCTCTAGAGATGACTTTGTGGGGGCCTGGTCGTGATGGTATCGTTGGCTTGCGTGCGGGATATGGAATTGCAGGAGGCTCTGGTGGCCTTAATTTTAACTTTGGTGTCTTGGAGTTTGAAGCTGCGATTGAGAGTCGTGATGTAGGGCTTGACTATCATGTGGTGGCGGATCGACGTGCAGTAGCTTCCTTTGCGATTCATCTTTTGCCTTAGAATTTTGATATCCTGCGTATAAGTAGCGCTAAAAAAGTCTTTGCCCTCTAGAGCTAAATTTGAGACGTCGTCAAGCGTAAGTTGTCGCTATGCATTGATTTATAGAAATTTTAAATATTAGGTGAGGTAAGAAACGTATGCATGAGGGCCAAGATCATTCTGTGTTGCCAGGGCCTTGTATCTGGATCGATGGTGATGCCTGTCCGCGACCTGTTAAGGAGGTTATTTTTAATTGTTCCCGTGGGCGTAAGGTTAAAGTGACTCTCGTCTCGAACAACTATCAAAGAATTTTAAAAAGTCCTTTGGTGCAGCAAGTAGTGGTAGGTGCTGGGCATGATGAAGCGGATGACTATATTGTGGATCATATTGGTTCACATGATATTGCGGTGACTGCAGATATTCCACTTGCGGATCGGCTTGTGAAACTTGGGGTTATTGCGATTAACCCCAGTGGAGAGGTCTATACGGCAGCCAATATGAGTGACCGTCTGGCGACACGTAATTTACTGACCGAGCTACGTTCTGCTGGCTTACCTTCTACGACAGCCCCTGGTTATAGCAATAGGGATAAGCATAGGTTTGCTTCTGCTTTGGATAAGCATGTAACGCGCATGCTAAGTTTGAGCCGTGGATAAGAGCTAATCCCATAGGTCTTCGGTCTCTGTTTTTTGTGTGTCTACAAAAACTCTGGCCATTTTTGCTTCGACGTAACTCCTGGGATCTTCTGCGGCAATGCGTTGCATAAGCTGTAATGCGAGTGGTTTGAATTGAGGTGTGTTGTATGCTTGCATGGCCAGTTGCCACTGCATGGGGAGGTGGATTTTCTTTTGGGGCCACTCTGTTCTTTGTTGCCATAGCTGGATGCTTTGTGCGGTGAACTCAGGCTGTCGTCCAAGTATAGCTTCTAAGCTTAATAGGTTGCGGGAGCACTCCACACTGCGATTAAATATTTCTGGAAACCATTGGTCAATAAGAACTTTAAGGTCGTTCCATACAGCTGTGGTTTGTGTGGGTTGCTCTTTGAGGCTGTGCTCTAGTTTTGTGGACAGTAAAGAATAAGTTTGTGAGCACAACTGCTCCACGTCATCATTCGACCAGGGCTTCATGAGCCTGATGAGCCATGGGTAGTGTTTGTGAGCAAGTTTGGTTTGCATCAGGCGTACAATATGATACTGGATTGCGGATGAGTTTGAAATTTGTGGGTTAAGCTCCATCATGCGTGCAATACTTTCTTCTTGCATTTGATATAGGTCTTGTGAATCCTCATATGTACTTTGATATTCAGCAGTAAAAACCAGAAAGCGGAGAAGGTCAATGGGTTGATCGTGGGGCAGCTGTTTATAAAAGGATTCGGCGAAAGGCCTTGCTTGAGCGATATTGCGTGTTTCGTAATAAGCTTTAAATAGACCATACTGCTGGCTTGGGCTCAGTTGTGAAAGAAAATGCTCTTTATATTTTTCATAGTATTCAATAGCCTCATAGGGCTTTTTTTGTTGAATATACTCTGTGAGACGGTCAATGCGGTACTTTTCGAGCGGAGCAATATAGCTTTCAATGTATCTTGATTTTGGGTGCGAATGATAAAAGCTATTCAGTTCACTTGCAAATCGAGTCATATTTTTTTGCGTTGCATAAGATAAAATCTCACAACTCCAGGCAAGTTCGTGTGTTTTCAGCGGAAGATCTTTATGGCGAGCTGCAGATAGGGATTCTTGGGCATGGCGGACGTTGTTCCCCTGATATACAGGCAGTTCAAGAC
>JAPPOJ010000167.1 GCA_028817975.1 Zetaproteobacteria bacterium
AACTAAGCAAATCCAACGAAGTACTTGGTTTTGTCCTCGCTGCCAAAGATAACTCTTTTTTATTTTAACTTTTAATAAAAAATATATCTTTTGCTTTATAAATACAGAAATAACTATAACACTTAAGTTTCTAAAAGACTCACTGTAGGTATTTTTCTATTCATCTTTAAGATAAAGTCACCGAAGTATATGTCGTCGAAGTCGAAGATCTTTAAGCTAGGACCATCAAGACATGGCTTTCAGAATCCGGACAAATATTAGCTCTATAACAACACAAGGCGATCTCAGAGAGTCGACCGCGCAACTAGCTAGAACTCAAACGAAGCTTTCAAGTGGCTTTCGCATTAACCGGGCCGCAGACGATGCCGCCGGCTTAGCCGTCAGCGAGAGTATGTATGCAAAGATCCGTTCACATATCCAAGCCAAACGCAATGCACTCGATGCTGTATCTGCCATCCAAATCGCCGAGTCAAGCATGAATGAAATGGGCAGCCTACTTATACGTATACGTGAACTGGCAATACAGTCAGCCTCAGACACCATTGGTGATAAAGAGCGCATGCTTGCCAACAAAGAGTACAAACAATTGGTCAGTGAGATTGATCGCATCGGCAATACAACAGAGTTCAATGGCATAAAACTCTTCCGCAAAGGAGGCAAAACTCAGCCTGTCGAACACATGACTTTGCATATTGGGGTCGGCTCGGGCAAGCAGCCTAATCAAGATACACTCGAACTTGACCTTAACAAACTAGAGATTTACGCTCAAGATACTCTTCACCTTACCGTGGAGGATGGCCTTGGGCCTGAAGATAACAGCGAACGCCCTTATGGACGAGAAAGGTCTGCTACAAAGCTGGATCTCGTCGACAGCGCGCTCGACAAGATTAACTCTGTACGGGCACACCTAGGCGCTAAACAAAACCGGTTGGATAGTTCTATTCGCAACTTAGGGATTGCAGAGGAAAATCTTAGCGCAGCTCGCAGCCGCATCAGAGATACTAATTTTGCAAGAGAAAGTGCAGCTTACACTCAACAACGCATTCTCCAGGAAAGTGGAGCTTCCATACTCAGTCAGGCCAATGCCTTGCCTGAACTAGCCATCTCTTTACTACGTTAGAAGCTAGCCCTCAAAAATTTTTAAATTTTTGTACTAAACAGTTGACAACGCAGGAGGTTATCGCTATTATCATCCTCGTTCTTCGGGACAACAAGGGCCAGTAGCTCAGGTGGTTAGAGCGCACGCCTGATAAGCGTGAGGTCGGAGGTTCGAGTCCTCCCTGGCCCACCATTTTTTAGCATAACATGCTAATATTACAGATAAAAGTATGCACCCACACTTTTTTTCCCTGATTTACCCAAAAATATCAAGAGCTTACAAATTTCAGGTCCTGCACCGAGAATTTTGCTTTGTTTTTAGTATCTTAAGCCTGAAAACACCCGTCTCAAAGCCTGCGGAAGACTTGCACCCACGGGTTGCGGAAGACTCACACCCGCATGGGGAATAGCCCTAGGGGGGCGTCATATGGTCGACAGGACGTCGACCTTAGGAGAAGCGGACTTCAGCCACCACTAGGTACCGGCAGAGGTTTGGATCACCTGAAAATCCTGTCCGCCCAAACCGCCACGCCGCTGGGCGTCGCGCACCAACGCCTCGTGCACATGCACATAACGCTCAATCACCTCCTGCGACCGGTGCCCCAGCCACATCCGTGCTAACATCAGATCCCCCGTACTGCCTAAGATTCGCGTGGCACAGCTATGCCGACAGCAATGCCAACTCCAGGTGGGCAAACCTAAGCTCGCACAGGCCTTCGCCAGACGCCGATACGAGCTGCTCTTATCAATCCCCTCAAACAACGCATATTGATCTCCTGCGGCGCCATACACCCGGCGCTGTTGCAACTCTACCTGCTGGTTATACAAGCCACACAGCTGCTGCCACAGCTCCGCGTCGGTAATCGGGATCAAACGTGCATGCTTGTCATCGATCACCCGCGCCCCTTTAAGCGGCTTGCGCTGGATCACGCCACCCCGGTCGCGCAAACCTCGTCCTGGATGACTGGGCTGGCTCTTCAGCACCAGATAACCATAGTGGGTGATGCCGTACTGGTTCAGCTTCTCGCTCAGGATCGAGTGCTGCAGCTGGCCCACGTACACATCCTCTAAGCTGATCCCGAGCGCCTCATTAAAGCGCATCCCACTCACACACAACAGCTGGAAAAACGTCGCCTCCAAGGTGTGGCCTGCGGCGCGCAACGCGGCCGTCACCTGCACTTGCGCTTCTTCAGGGATCACCGCCTCCACCCCACGCGTGCGACACAAGTGCCGCGGGAAGCTCGGACAATTGTGCAAGACGTTCGTCTTGCGGCTATGGTACAGGTGCTTCAGGAAGGTGTTTAAAGAGGCGATACAGCGGTTCATGGTGGCATAGGAGAGCTTTACCCCCGGGCGTTGCAGGCTGGAGGCCTCGCCCTCCAGCCACTCCAGAAACTTCTCAAAATAGTGGGGCCAACGATTGAGGTCCGTGACCCGCGCACGTTCATAAAAGTACACAAACACGTAGCACTTCAGGTAATGCACATTGGTCTGATAGGAATTGGGCGCATGCTTTTGCTGCTTGCGCGCGTAGAACTCCAACAGCTCCATGCGCTTGCTACTCTGCCGGCTGGCACGTTCGGCCTCCTGGATGCGCTTTTTCAGCGGCACGTACTTCGGCGCCAAGTGCTTCATCATCCGCTTAGCCTCTTGCAGAGTCTTCAGCTCGCCCCCATGCAAGGCCTTGATCTTCTCCTGGGGTACCCGGGTGCGCTTGTTGGACACGGTATCGGTGTATAACAACGAGTAGTAGCCGTCGCCATTGCGACGGGTTCGGTATTCGGCACGCATCGATCTCTCTTCCTTATCTCAAAAAGTTCTCGGGTCAACGACAAGCGTTACAAACGTTACAGCGTTACACGGCGACAGCGTCACACGCTGCCGCTTCGTCCTCCGCCGG
>JAPPOJ010000301.1 GCA_028817975.1 Zetaproteobacteria bacterium
ATATAATATTCAGTCTATTGCTATACCTCCCTTGGGTTGTGGCTTGGGTGGGCTTGAATGGCTTAAAGTTATGTCGATGATTGAAGCATCCTTGAAAGACCTTCCTATTGAAATTGTGATATTTGAGCCTAAGGGAGCACCGCCCGTAAAAGAGCAGTCCACTCAGGGCGGTAAAAAACCCCCGATGACCATAGGAAGAGCTTTGTTAGTCGCTCTGATTGATATTTATAAAGGAAGTGGATATGGTCACACACTCTTAGAAGTGCAAAAAATTATGTATTTCATCAAAGAATCTGGCGAAGAAATTGCCCTTAAGTTTGTTAAGTATAAGTATGGCCCTTATTCTGATGATTTGAGGTATGCAATGCAGCAGCTAGACGGTTACTATATTACGGGTGTGGGGGATGGAACTCAAAGAGCAGAAATCGGCTTGGCAGAAAATGCTCTTGAAGCTGCAACGGATTATTTAAAAGATCAGAAAGATAGCCGCAAAAACTTGGAGAGGGTAAAACAACTCATGAGTGGTTTTGAAACCCCCTATGGCATGGAGCTTTTGTCCTCGGTCCACTATGCTTGGAAGTATGAAGGGGCAAAATCTTTAAAAGAAGCTATCGAGGTGATTAGAAGATGGAATTACCGTAAAAGTCAGTTAATGAAAGATCAACATATAGAAAAAGCTTGGGCCAGGCTTGAACAAGAGGGCTGGCTTAAATTTTGACTTTGCTTAAGTCTTAGGGAGGAGTCTGTACTTAGCACAAGATGATTGGACAGACTCTTCTGTCATGTCTATGGGTAACTATGTTATGTGGATTTATTCTCCTTTTTTAGAAGTGGAATTTCTTTTTACCGATGAAAAACCGATGTGAGACTATCTTATATCGGTGAGAAATAGTTCTCACCGATATAAGATAAAAAACGACGAGCGCCCGAAATTTGCCCGAAATTATTACTCTGTACTAAAATTAGGAGGTCCATGCTAGTATTAAGATTGAAAATATATTAGTCATTATAACTAGATACTAACTAGGATGCATGGGTGAAAATTCTGGGGTATGCAGGCGGCATGGGCGGCATGATGTAATCAAGCTGTTGGTTCTCCAAGGCTTTCTGGATTCTGAGAGTCGAACCAGGCTAGATTTTTGGGATATTTCAGAATCTGGTCTTACAAAGAGAAAAATGTGAGGCGCTTTTTAGCGAGAAACACCTCTCAAAAAAGCGAGAGGTCTGGGCTTAGATCTAGACCTCTGGTGCGTTAGAAACCGATTTCAGATGCTTCTAGTGAGGTTATGACCGCGACCACTGTCGGAACGCCGTGTCCCCTACTAGCACTGTGGACGTAGACCATCAACGTTTCGAGACTTTTGTGTCCAGCCAGTTCTATGACCTGTGTGATTGGGATTGATGTATCCATCTCAATGCCGTTTGCAAAATTGGTGAGTGTTATGTGCCGGGGTACATGAAAGTGTAGCTCTTAGACTTCTGCACAACGGGTGATCTTGGAAAATGTCTTGATCGTGTGGCTTCGCATGATGTTGTAAAAGATTCGCGTTCAACCACTTTAGTTCCTGTAGTCGCACAAAATGGACCAAATATCATCGTTCATTTCAATCGGGCGATAGCCGTCATTCTTGGTCCGATTTTTAAACTGACTTTCCTTTTCACTCCATGTCGAACGAACCGTTATGATTCCGTTGTTGAAGCTGATATCGTCCATTTTCAGTGCGACAATTCCGCCTTTACGCATTGCCATCCGAAGGGCATGTTTAGTCGTTCTGCCAACCTCTCAACATTTCGGATAGCTATATCTAGTTTCACGCTGCCTAGTGCTGGAAGGGTGTGATAATTGAGCTGGGCTTGGTAATTAGCTATAAACATGATGGCATCACCTTCTTTCGCTCGAAATGGATTCCTTAGGCTGAGGGGCCGATAAAGACGGTACCTCTTCGTGGTAGGTTGCAAGCAATAATATAGGAAAATATTCTCTAGCCTCTGAAAAAAGTGCTGGGTTAGGTTGGTAAATTATCCAATCTGACCACCTGTGACCAATTCGATCCGGCGAATAATCCCAACTTTCGCTATGTGCGATAACGTTGGAACCAGCTTGCTGTGGTAGACCTGTTCGCACCATTCGACCTTTTTGACCTTCCATATTCTCTGTCCTCGCACAGTGCCTAGGCTATTATGTACTAAGATGTCACTCGGAGATTGCAACTCTCTGGCCAATATCTTTAGAACCTGTTCACTCTTCTTGTCCAAATTGTCTGTTGCAGCTTGCGCCTCTAAGACGGACATCTGGTGGTTTGGACCGAAGCCTTTTAGGCTGTTTCCGCTATGTGTAAATGAGTTTCTTAACTTCTGTAGCTTATTAACAAGCATTTTTTGATCGCTTATCCAGATTTTTTGACCGTCTTTCTTCTTCATTTCCCACTGCATAATTTTGAACGATCCAGTCCTAAGCGTTGTAACAACCTTAGCAATCGTTGCATCAATATCTTTTGCATCTTGATCTGTTACACCAAAAAGCAGGCATCTTTCCTTCCATGTGAGAATCGAGTCGAAAAAAAACTGAAAAGACTTGTTAACTCCGAACATCGAATTGTATGCTTTATGTAGGTTAAAAACATCGTTAACGGCCAACAGCTTGCTTGTAATATTTTTCCTACCGACCAAATTACCAAAATAGTTCACAGTAATCGCGATACGATTTTTCGTAGCCTCTTTTATAGAGTCATTTCGATACTCTACGTAGTCCTCTGAATTTGTCATTATCCAATCACGAAAATTCTTCCAAGGCTTTTTGTTGCCAAGAATATCCCAGCATGTGAGTAGTAGATAGATAACTGGTCCTTCATAATCCCAATATAGTTTTTCAGCAAAGTCCTTATCACCTAATTTCTTACATAACTGGATTCGATCCATTGCACGTAGGCATGGGACGAATGGATGTTCTCTCTTATTGTAGATTGGCTCTAATTGGGAATCGAAGTAATCGC
>JAPPOJ010000015.1 GCA_028817975.1 Zetaproteobacteria bacterium
CTGAGTGGACGTCAAATAGAAGACATTGATGTGTTTACTTACTTGCAGTTCATTGTCCCTGGGTTGACCATGATGAGTGAGATTACTAACTCTTATATGAATGTATGTTCTTCTTTTTTTTCCACCAAGTTTCAGCGTAGCGTAGAAGAGCTGCTCGTTTCTCCCACCTCGGAACATGTGATTATCTTGGGCTATGCGGCTGGGGGGGTGGCGCGCGGCCTTTGTGTGGGATCGGTCGTGCTTGCTCTTTCCGTGTTTTTTACATCGTTACCGGTGATGCACTTCACCCTTTTATGGCTTTTCGCTTTTTTGACGGCTACCCTGTTTGCGATTGCGGGGCTGCTCAATGCAATTTTTGCGCGCAAGTTTGATGATATTTCGATTATTCCTACTTTTGTGCTCACTCCGTTAACGTACCTGGGGGGTGTCTTTTATTCTTTGGAGCAGCTGAGCCCTTCTTGGCAGCTGTTGTCGAAGCTAAACCCTATTTTGTATATGGTCAACGGTTTTAGATACGGCTTCTTAGGTCGAAGTGACGTGGATTTGGGCTTTGCGTGCGGTATGCTTGTCTTCTTTGTTTTTCTTTTCTATGGAGTGACTTGGATCTTGATTCGTCGGGGGGTGGGACTCCGCAACTAGAGTCATCCAGAAAGGTATTGACAAATGAAGAGACTTTTAGGATGATCCGGGTTTCAAGAATGCATTTTATGCCATTTTCCCTTGTCTTACCAAGAAAAAATAGCACACATAAAGAAAAGAAAGGTGAGCCATGACTGCAGATGAACTGACCGCAAAGTTGCTTGAGTCATTTCCGGAAGCACAGATTAAAACACAGGACCTGACGGGTGGAGGAGACCACTGGCGTGTGGAAATTACGGCGAAAGAGTTTCAGGGCTTGACCACGGTGGAGCAACACCAGGCTGTTTACAAAGCATTGGGCGAGCTTATGCGCGAAGCGATTCATGCCCTCAGTCTGCAAACCACTCCGCTAGAGAGCTAATTCTTATCCTTATCTGCTGTTGGCCTTCTTTGCCGGTGACTTTTAGGGTTGCGTGAAGGTCCTTGCTTGCCAGGGGAGGCATTGGGGCTGCGTTGGCTCTCTTTGGGGGGATTGCCTGGCTTACGTGCCTTAGGAGCATTGCCCTTTTCGGGGCCTTTTTTAGGCCGTGTACTTCCTCGCTTCGGCTCTTTTTCCTTGCCTTTGCTACGGGCTGCTGATTTGGGACCTTCAGCTTGCCGTGCATGCCGCTCGTTACTTCGTGTGGGGTTATGCTTGCGTCCTTCGGACTTGTTTGCGCGGGAGGGTTTGTTCTCTGCGGATGCAAGTGCAGCTTCTAAAGCTTCAAGGTCGAGAGATTCGGCCCATTCCACAGCTTCTGGAGCTAACGGAGCTATATTTTCTTGTGGCTGCGCGTACTTTTCCTCCAAGTCGAAGGCTTGGATCGATAAGGTGTGCTCGCCTCCTGTATTGTCGAGGATGGTCACCAGTTGATTGAGCAAGTCGGTGCGTATAACTTTCCCTGAGTTCATCCCATCTTTGGTGTGGAGCAAAGCCCCTTTGGGGGGTAACTTGCGTCGCAGTGAGGAGTAAGTGCTATCCTCGTAAGTTAAACAGCATAGTAAGCGCCCACACCCTCCGGAAACTTTACTTGGATTGATCGCAAGGTTTTGATTTTTGGCCATCCGAATCGAGACGGGGACAAACTCGCGGAGAAAGGAGGAGCAGCAGTATTCGCGCCCGCAAATTCCAATCCCACCAAGCAGCTTGGCTTCATCTCGGGCTCCTACTTGCTTAAGCTCGATCCTGGTTTTGAGCTGACTGGCAAGTTCGCGTACGAGTTCGCGAAAGTCCACTCTTCCTGGGGAAGTAAAGTAGATGATCATTTTACTGCCGCCAAACTGGCTCTCGCAAGTGAGGACTCGCATTTTTAATTTGTGCTTTTTCACCAATGCTTGGGTTGTTTGGACGACACTGTCGCTTTGGAGTCGGTTGCCTCCGGCCAGTTCTTTTTTTCCTGCGCGGCGTACGATAGGCTTAATGGCACGGGACCCGAGCTCTTCGGGCATCAAAAAGTGGAGTTTGACCACTTGGGCAATGCTTTGCCCTCGCTCGGAGTCGACAATGACGTAATCACCAATCGTGACGTCCATGTTGTTGGTGTCAAAATCGTATATCTTGCCGGCTCTACGGAACTGGACTCCGGCAATATTTCTGCCTGTTTTGGCTGCACGTGACTTGCTCATATTTAACCTAATTTTGTTCTTGTTCTCTGCTGACAAATGCCAAACGAATCAGTGCTGGTTTGGCTTGTATACTGATCTGTTGGTTGAGTACCGCTTTATATAGTTCGCCTAGAAAGTCTCTCCTCTGTTGTAACACGGAACTTTGGAATCCTAATATGTTTTGCGTCGATTTGCCGGCTTGTCTGTGGTACACCACTTGAATCGCTCTCTCGATCTGTCGAATGATATCCACGTCGATAAATCGAGTTTTGGAGCTGGTGCTCCACGCATCGATGGCCACCAGGGCTTGAGGAAGAGGGGTTTGTGCGTCCACCACTTTTTCTAGCTGAGCTTTTTCTGCCTGAAGTCTTTGTGAAGTTTCTTGGGACTGTTGTATGTGCTTGAGAATGACTCCAGGCCTGCAGCCGTATTCGTGGATATAGTCCTCTATGTCGTGTGCATGCGGAATAGAGATATTTTGTGAGGCGTGATGATTTCGAATGATCTCTGCCGTGAGTGCTTTGGAAAACTTAGGTATTCTCCAGGTAAGCACCCGAGATCTTACCGTTGGTAAAATATCTTGTTCTCTTGCTGTCGACATCAGAATGACAGCATGACTGGGTGGCTCTTCGAGTGTTTTGAGGAGTTTGTTGAAAAAGGGGATCGTCGCGCTTTCTAGGTCGGGTGCTAAGACCACGCGGTATCCAGGCTTGCCTCCGTGGGTCTGTGGGTGGTGCTGTAAGTGCTCCATGACTTCTTGGGCGTGTTCGACACGGTAGCGCCCGTCTGTGGGAGAAAGCGTGAGAAGGTCGTTATGTTGGTTGTGCTTGACCTGTAAGCAAGCAGGACAAGAGCCACACGCTTGGTTTTGGTGACAGAGGTAAAGTGCTGCACACTGTCGGAGAAAGGTCGCTTTGCCAATCCCTTGGCTTCCCACCCCTAGTAAGACGGGTGGCAAACGGTTTGCGTGAAATGCTGCAGACATGTTGTGGAAAGTCTGCGTGTATCCCTGAAGCTTGTCCCAGCTTGTAGGTGATGCCGATGCTGTTTGTGTGTCTTGTACAGACATAGTGTGTCCTTTGACTATGCCAAAAGTTTTTGCAGAGCCTGAGAGCATAGCTCCGTCGGGGTGTGTACAGTGGTATCTAGTATGGTTTGGGAGCTGCCCGTGAGTTGGGCAAAAGTCCGCTGGTATGCTTGCCTTAGCTGCTCATACCAGCTTTCCTGTTGTGTATCATACCGTGAAATGTTATCCGCGGAGTGTGTGCGCTGTTGAGTGCGCGTCATGGCCACTGAGGTCGGACAGTCGAGTAAAAAATAGTGATCGACCTCAATACCGTGACGTGCGAGCGTTAAGCTCTGCTCGAAGTAAGCTTGCTCCTTGAGTCCTTTCAGCTCCCCTTGGTAAACACGGGTGGAAACTTCAAAGCGGTCACAGATCACCCAGCTTCCTGCGTGGAGAGCTGGAATCACAAGGTTTTGCATATGGTCTCTTCGTGCGGCGCAGATGAGAAACATTTCTGTCCATGGGTCAAGCGTCCCGGCGGTTTCATCCATCGCAAAGACTTTACGTATCTCCTCGGCCCTGGCAGTCCCGCCAGGCTCGCGTGTCAGGACAACATGTTGGCCTCGCTCCTGAAGCGCCGTAGCTAGAGACTGACAAAAGGTGGACTTGCCTGTACCTTCTCCTCCTTCTACAGCAATAAACCGAGCTTGTTTCATTTTTTGAGCTACCTTACACGAAGTTATCATCATCTCTTGGAGAGCGCAGCATACCATAATTGAGGAAAAGGGACTAGTGTGGAGAAGGCGGGAGTGGGGAGTCGTGAATGCTCGGTGGCTTAAATGGCAAACCCGATACCCGCTTGGGTAAAAGTATGCGGTCCGGTGGTGTTATACGAGCCATAAAAGTAAAGGTCTTCGCCCCCAAGCCACAGTCCTCCCCCAAAATAGGCGGTGTTTCCGGCTGCATAGCTGCCTTCTCCATCCTCGGCCCCTGCGGCAAGGCCCATGCCGAGTTGCAAGTAGATGCGTGCTTTGCCTGACCCAAGATAGTATTTGCCATTGATGCTGCCGATCATATTGAGCCGTGAACCGGAGTCTTCCTCTGCGGACTCGGTAGAGTCGTCGACGTCTATTTTGCCGTCGACACCTCCTAAGCCTATCTCTAAGCCCAGATTGTCACTCATAAAAAGTAAGTTGATCCCGTACTTCGAAAATATTGGGTTGTGATATCCGAGGTTTATACTGGGAGTGCAGAGCACTTTGCTTGTCATCACGAGTTGCAGTCCTAAGCCGCATACGAGCATACCCCATGCTTTCATCTCTTGCTCCTCTCCACTTTTGGCTGATATTCAAAGCAGATATCGACCCATCCTCTGGATACGTAAGTTTTTATGCTAGTTAAAAAAAATATTTCGCTCAATTTTTCTTCGTATATTACCGATCTAAAAGTCGCGCGTCGATAACCGACCTACTCACATGCCCCCGTGGTTGAGGCAGCTTAGAGAGAATACATGGCTAGAAGTGCTCGTTACGTTCTACATAAAAAAATTGCGCGTGGTGGCATGGCAGAAATCTTCCTTGGAAAACAAATTGGGGAGGATGGATTTCAGCGTATTTGCTGTATTAAGCGTATCCGGCCTGATTTTGTCCAGGAAGACGAGTTCGTCAAGATGTTTCGTGACGAGGCACACATCTGCAAGCGGTTGCAGCATGCAAATATTGTCCGCGTCGAAGGTTTTGAAGAAGTCGAGGGTTCTTACGCCATTATTATGGAGCTGGTGAGTGGAGGTGACCTGAGGTCTGTTTTAGCAGCCTGCGAAAAGGCCGAATCTCGACTGACAGTACCCATGGCTTTATATGTGATTGCCGAAGCCTCTCGTGGCTTGCATTATGCCCATACTAAGAAAGATGAGATTTCCGGAGAACCTTTGGGAATTGTACATCGAGACATCTCTCCTCAGAATATCTTGGTGAGCTTTGAGGGAGAAGTAAAGGTTACGGATTTTGGAATTGCGGAAGCAGACGATCGATCGACAGAAACCACCCCTGGAGTGATTAAGGGGAAATATGCCTATATGAGCCCTGAGCAAATTTCGGGGCAGCCCGTGGATGCGCGTACCGATATTTTCGCCCTTTCCATTGTGTTATGGGAAACGTTGGCGATGAAAAAGCTGTTTTGGGCAGAAAATGAGGTGCAAACGATTCAAAAAGTTCGTAACGGAATGATTGAGCAAGACCTGCGCCAGCTCAATCCTCAAGTGACCAGTGAACTTTATCAAATTGTGATGCGGGGCCTCGCCCGTGATGCGAATATGCGGTACGCCAATGCAGCTGAGTTTGAAACCACACTGCGCCGCTACCTTAGCGGTAACTTTGTCGATTTTACCGCTTCCACCCTTGAACAGTTTATGAAAGAGATCTTGAATGAACGGCTGGCGGAGATGGAAACCCAGATTAAAACCGCTTTAAGTGAGATTAAGGTCCCCCATGAGACGGCTACGTTGCGTCGGCCTACGCCAGGTTTGAGTGAGGAAAGTGGTCAGCTAAACCTCGGTATTGCATCGGAAGGCAGTCTTTCCGTAGATTTTGGGGAGGGAGAGGTCAACTTGACCAATGGTGAGGTCTTGCCAGCCGTAGATTCAAGTGGGGTGCGCGCTCAAGATCACCCAGGGAGTTTTTCGGGAACGAATTATAAAGTGGTTCCTGAGCAGGCTTGGGGAACAGGCACGCCGAGTTATCAGAGCCAGACCTCGGTGACGCGTATTGGGACCCGAGGTCCCCCCCCGGGGATGCGCGAGCGCCGTGCTAAACCACGTAAGCCTGCGCCGCCCAAGAGTAATTATTTGGTCAACGTGTCCATTGCCGCACTGGTGGCTGCCTTTGTGATTGCTTTTGGATATTGGGGTTACAGGAAAACCAAGGTGCAGAGCGATGTCCGCCGGGTGTCGGTGTATTTACGCCCCGAGCTGGTCAAAATGAACTACCGGGATCAGCCCCTCTATAACTCGCGCTATGTGTCGGGGCCGCTGAAGTTATCTTATTCAAGTTCGCGGCAGCAGTTGGTGGTAGCTCCTGCCAATCGTAAGCGCTTGGTGTTGCCTTATGACGAAGAAGGCGCGAATCTGCTGGAGTTTCATCGGGCGGGATTTGCATCGGAAACCATGGACCTGCAAATGTTTTCGGGCGCGGAAAAGTATCTTATTTTGAATCCCCTAGAGCAAATGGCGCCCACACGTATTTCGGTGGAGTCGAGCCAAGCCCCGGTATGGATCATTTTGGATGATATGTTGGTGCGTACCGAGCTGAGCAGCCGTATGGATGTCAAAGATTTGGTCTTTGGTGCCAAGCACACTTTGAAGGTGTACCCGAAGGGCTTTCAAAGTGCGGAGGGGGGGTTTGTGTGTAGCTTTAAACCCCGCTCGACCAGTTGGTCGGCGCCTTTTATTGTGCTGATCAATCCGAATCAGAAGAAATGTAGCTTTCCTTCACGGCTCTAACTCATTGGACTCATGAACGTGCAAGTGGCGCAGTATCTGCGAGATTCCGAACGTTCTCTTCTCGGGGAAGTCTCTTCATTGTGTAAGATTGTGTAGGTTTCTTAGGGGAGTTTCTAAGGAGACATGATAAAATCTTTTATTTTAAGTTGGTTATGGATTATAAGAGGGTCTGTACATCATACTTAGCTAAGAGAGCGAATATTATTATGAAACCTTTGCTTATTTCCTCATTGTTAACCTGTTTTCTTCCCACAGCGACGCCAGAGACTTGGGTGCAAGAGCTGCCACCTGAGATCCGAACACCTATTGTGGCGTGTGGTGCTTGCAGTTCTCCTGAAGCCGCAGCCTATTTTTATGATCTTGATCAAGGGGTCCGTGCGGATATTCTTGCTGCATTGGAAAGGCCTGAGAATTTACAGCAGGTCGGCCCGACGATTTTAGCCAAAGATCCTAGCGCGCGGGATCATATCATTGGCATATTAGAGCGCAGCGATGGTGAGGGTAGACCACGGAATATACCGTTGAAGATGTTGGATACCCATCGTGAGCGGTGGATGACTTCTGCACTTCAAGCAGCGCAGCAGAATAAAGAACCGGATCATCTTCTGGAAATTGCAGCTGTCGAGGATTTGCTTTTGGATCGGTTTCTCAAGGCGAAGTCAGCACAGTTTACGTGTACGGATCAATGGAAAAAACATGCCGCAGCGGTACTGTTAACTGCTTATGCAACCAAATATGGAGCTTGGCAGATAGCCTATAATACGGCTTGGTCCGCGGCTGGGGCTACCACGAGGCAGGCTGCGTGTGCAGCTTCGGATGTGGGCACTTCCACTGCTTGGTATGCGTCCATGTATGCGATCACCGATGCGGTTCGGTCCACTTGGCCGACGGCCATGGAGGCCACAGTGCGGGTAGCCAAGAGTGGGGGGGCGTCTGCAACCAGTACCTTTGCGGCACGCTCTGTGATAGCTGCGAGTATTGCTACGAGTGCTCTGAATCCTGAAGGTATAGGCCAAATGGCTTATCGTGTGGCGGAAACACAAGCATGGATCACCTTCTTAGCCCGAGAGTGGCAAGTTTTTTACCGAGTTTATCGCACTGCGCAAGCTAAGCTGGGGGAGCATTTTGAGGGCGACTGGTTTCACTCCCGAGATGCGTTTGACCATAAAATACAGACCTATTTTTTTGAACATGAGCAGGTGCAAGATCCCCGGGTGCAAGAATTGTTACGACCCTTAATCAATCACCTAAAGCAGATAGGTGAGCAAATCTTTGCGGATGAGAGTAGCCATCCTGAAAGTTAAGTGCAGGTTCTGTAAAGTGCCTTCTTTGGCTCACCTGCAAGCAAAATAAACAACGATATCACGAAGAAGAACCCTTGCGCCAAGCTTTGCAGCGGGTGATCTTTATTTCGAAAAGAGCTTCACCTACAGGGTCTTTTTGCAGTTTGCAACAGGTTTGAAGTTTGTTGACATTCGAAATTATCTTTTTTATAATTAAAATTTTTCAAATTTAAAGAGAACTCTTATGCTTCACAAAATACTTTTGCTAATATTGTGGTTGCCCTTAAACGTGTTTGCTTATACTTGCCCTTCTGAGGGATGTGAGAAGTGTTTTGCACACACTTCAGATCTATACAAGCATCTCCAAACAGAACATCACCGTAGCACATTTCCTTGTTTTATCTGTGGGATGGTTTTCAATGATATTGCGAACATAAACGATCATATTCTGCATATACACGAAGGGAAGAGATTCTCCTGTCATCTATGTGGAGCTAAATTTAAATCCAGCTCAAGTAAACAGTATCATATGAAAAGCGTTCACGAAAAAGTAAGGTTTCCCTGTAATATCTGCAAAAAATCATTTGCTTCACGTTCTTACCTTAAGCAACATTCCTGCAAAGGGAATAAGAAAAAACTCGAAGAGCATCCAAATAATTCTACTGCGCATCTAAGGGAACACCCCACATCGTCTCACATAGAAGAAAATAGAGTTACAGAGTTTACCGATCATGGCTCAGGTATACAGGATCTGAGTTTGAACATAGAGGAGCTGTATTCGCCCCCAAGCTTTGAGGAGACAGCGCAAAACTCGGAGACCACACAACAGCCGATATGTTTTCAGGGTCTCAAGTGGGACATGACTGAAATGGATCTCGTGCAAATCCTAGAGGAGTCCGAAGCGAGTGAACCTGCCTGTAAGAAAATGCGCTTTCCTGATCCTTTGGAAGATTTTTAAGCCTGGCTAGATCTGATGGCCCTGTGACCCCGCTTGGGGGGAGGTAAGACTCATCTTCAACCCCATCTGTAGGTTGCGTTCTCTGTAATCTTCTGAAAGTACGTACGATTTTCGTTGACTTCATCGGTGCTTTTGCCTAAAACCTCTGCAAAAGACGGTCGAGTCTTAAAATACTTTCTACAAAGGATGCATCATGAAAAAAGCATGGGTTGTGCTCGCTGTATTTCCTCTTGCAGCTCAAGCAGAGCGTCAAGATTTATCAGAGTTTATCGGTGCCAAGGCGCGCCAGCACTTCACGCTTGAGGTGGACACGGAGGAAAAAGGATTCTACGTGAAAGGGGAGCATGGGGAGAGCTTTGTTCCGTTTAGCCAAACGAAGCTGTTTCACACCCCGCCTCAAGGTATGGACTATGACAGCGCTTTTGAGCGGTACACCCGAGAGGGCGGACGCTTTGCCATTCGCACCACGGAGGGAATCCCTGACATGATCGCCCCGAACGTACCCGTGCTGGGTGGCGGGGACGGTGCTCCAGGGTGTGCACGCGTAGAAAAGGATTGTAACAAAGATGCTAACGAGCGTTATGACAGAGCTATAGAAAGGTGTAAAAGCGAGATCGACGATAAAGACCGCAGTGATTGCAAAGCCGAAGCTTCTCGGGAGCGTGATACGGATAAGTCCGACTGCCGTCAAAACACAGACCGTTGCTACGACCGCAGCGAGCGCGAATCCCGCTCGGATGGGAGCAACTTCGGGAGTTCTATCGGAGCCGGTGAGCGGATGATGGACAGCCTGTCGGATAAGTTCTCCAATTGGTGGAACGGTAAGTAGTAGGGCTTTAAGTCCTCTTAAGATAGGACTCACTTTACAAAGGATGCATCATGAAAAAAGCATGGGTTGTACTCGCCCTGTTTCCCCTTTCGGCCCAAGCCGAGCGTCAAGACCTCTCGGAGTTTATCGGTGCCAAGGCGCGCCAGCACTTCAGGCTTGAGGTGGACACGGAGGAAAAAGGATTCTACGTGAAAGGGGAGCATGGGGAGAGCTTTGTTCCGTTTAGCCAAACGAAGCTGTTTCACACCCCGCCTCAAGGTATGGACTATGACAGCGCTTTTGAGCGGTACACCCGAGAGGGCGGACGCTTTGCCATTCGCACCACGGAGGGAATCCCTGACATGATCGCCCCGAACGTACCCGTGCTGGGTGGCGGGGACGGTGCTCCAGGGTGTGCACGCGTAGAAAAGGATTGTAACAAAGATGCTAACGAGCGTTATGACAGAGCTATAGAAAGGTGTAAAAGCGAGATCGACGATAAAGACCGCAGTGATTGCAAAGCCGAAGCTTCTCGGGAGCGTGATACGGATAAGTCCGACTGCCGTCAAAACACAGACCGTTGCTACGACCGCAGCGAGCGCGAATCCCGCTCGGATGGGAGCAACTTCGGGAGTTCTATCGGAGCCGGTGAGCGGATGATGGACAGCCTGTCGGATAAGTTCTCCAACTGGTGGAACGGTAAGTAGGGGGGCTTGGCGTCCTAAACACAACATCGAGTGCCTCCCTCCTGATCCCCAAACCTTCCACCCACGAAATATCTTGGGACCACTCCAGGGCGGAAAAAATATCCTGCCTGGATTTTCCCCGACTTTGCCTGCGTTTTTGGCTGCGGCAGGGGCTGCGTTTTGCGAATCCGCAAACTTCTTGTAGGCTTAAAAGTGGTAAGCTGGTGCCGTCGTTTTTTGCACCCGACCAGCAACAAGGAGGAACCAAGCGCTAGCCAGGTAAACTGTCACGACAATAGAAAAAGCTATGCGTGAGAGTGGAATCTCGGAGAACACCTTTTCTAGATTTCTTGGCAGAAGGAAGAAAAAGGCGCTCTCCTGTATGAATTCCATTCCCATCATAACAAGACTTCCTTCCATGGCAAAACGTGAATTTAAGGAATGGGGTCGGCTATTGTCTAAATTCGAAAAATCTACATTTTAAAAGGAATTTAGCAGATGGGTAAAGAGTGCCGTTTAGATTTGGATGTGAGCAATATGGACGTGTTTGCCGCCTTGGCGGAACACCTGGGCGCCAGCCAAGGTCAAACCGCGCTGGCCTGTGCCGCGCCGGGGATGAGTCACTACCGCATCGGGACCCTGCACCGTGAACTGACTGCAGAGGATCTGCACGAGTTAGCCAAAAGCCAGCAGAACGTGGCCTTTGTCACCGACCTGGAGGGGGTGCCTGCCAAGCGCGACACCATTTGCGCTGACCCTACCAAAAGTATGCTTGCCGATGGTTACATCCGGCGTAAGTCGGTGATTAGCTTTGATCTGAATTTTGCCGATACGATGGAGGACTATGACCAGCTGGACGAGGAGCACAAGTACCGCCATGCCCAGGTGGCGGCGCACTTTATCCTCGCGGCCTGCAAGCAAAACTGCCTGCCGCTGTGGATGCTGGTGTACAGTGGCCGTGGCCTGCACCTGCACTTTAAGTTGGCCAACCCTCTGCCCGTGGCCTCGGCGGGAGCGTATGCGCGGCAGTACAAGCGCTGGTGTAGCCTGTTGGAGGTGTTACTCAGGCAGCAGTACAAGCTCGACCGGACCTGTCGCAATCCGGCGCGGCTGTTTCGCCTGCCGTGCTCGCGTAATTTAAGCGTAACGGGGGAAAGCTTGCAAAGCGAGGTCCTGTTTCTGGATCGGCATGCGGATGCGAGTAAGTTCTTTGTCGACGTCGGCACCCACCTGAAGGTGTGGACCACAGAGCCGTATCCCAAAGTCGATCCGCAGGCGTTTTCGGAGGCGACCAAACGCCAGGAAGAGGTCTACAAGCGCTTTGACTGTGACGGCGATGGGGTCTGGCAGGTGCTGCAAACCGAAGACGGTTGCCGGCGGCGCTGGCTGTGTGACCCGCTGCGGGTGGAGGCGATGACCCGCGATAAGCAGGCCCGGGGTTGGGGCCGGGCCTTGGTGTTTCACGATGCCGACGGCAATGAAAAGCGTTGGAACATGCCTCTCGCATTGTTGGCGGGGAATGGCGTGGCCCTGCGGCGGCGTTTGCTCAGCATGGGCTTGCACCTGTGCTTGGACGCTGAGGCGCAGGTACCCCTGATGCACTATCTGTTGTGGTCGCAACCAGAGCAGCGGGTGGAGCTGGGTCTGGCGTAACCGCGGTTGTTGAGAGAGGGCCACTTGGCTGGATGCTGGGTGTGCTCTCTAGCTCTTGCAAGGGAATACCTGTGACGAGCGTCGCAGATCCTAGCGCCGTTCCTGCACAGACCGCAATCGATCCTCCACACATCAAAGCTACAGTTGTGAACGTGAAGGGGGTAAAGACCCGACGAAAAATACTAGCGAGATTAAGACGGTGATGTACAACTCATAGCCCTTTTAATAAGGACTCAAACTCACCTATACTCATCATGATTTCTTCTTGCTCGTAAAAATCAAGCTCATCTTGAAGTGTTGCAGAGTCCACTTTAAAATCCAAATATAGATTAAAACGATTGAAGCAAAACTCCTCTCTATAATCTTTACCTTTCCACCGTTCTATCGTATCCAAAACTAAATTTTTAGCAGAGTCGGTACATTCTTCGTCAATGAAGTCCTGTAACATGTTTTCTTTCATTTGATAATCACCCTAGTCTAGTACGGAAATGCTGTTTGAATCACTTCGTCCCGAATCAGAATGCGAATTTTACTGGTTGGTTTGCCATTAACATTCTTGCCTATGATTTTCCCCGTGTCGTACTCTATCTTGAACTTATTAGGCCCATTCGGTATGACATTACCATGTTGCAATGCTTCATCTGTATAAGACTTGATGTCTCTAGCCTTAGTCCCTGGCAAATATTTACTATTCTTAAAAGTGGTATTCGCACCATGTTTATATATGACGTGCTCCACCCCCGTCATCTCTCCACCATGTTTGTAACGGCTCACACCCCATTGGGCTTTGACTTTCGGGCCAGGAAGACCTTTAACTAACTTTGTTGCCCCAACTTCTTGCCCTGCTTTCTCCTCTATTTCTTTCTTATTCACGTTCAGGTCATGACGCATATCACCATGTAACTGGTTTAATGCACCACCACAAATCGCGACCGCAGCGGTACAACTCGCATTCATCTCACCAATCGTTAGGGTACGGACAGCAGACCCTGCAATGGCCCCTACAGGGCCAGCGGCTGGTGACGAGTGTAGTGGAGCCTCGTGCTATTAGGAGCAGTTTCGATTATTCTTTGATCTTGTGTAAGTTTTTTTCCAATATGGTTAGGCATTTCATCAAGTTGTGAATATTGTGAGAATCTATGCCTATGTTCTTGAAATGGCGTAAAACACCGTTGACAGCATGTTTTAGCTCTTTTCCTAGTTCTAATAGATTGCAAGTAATCTTTATATCATTCGCTGGATCTATAAGGAGTAGGTCGGTTCCATTCTGCTCCATATTCAGTTTATATGGACCTTCCATAAAGGCTAGTCCTTGATTGGTAAGGCCGTTGGTCATGGATTCCCAGGATGTGACCCACCAGCTTAGTAGCACGAGCCCATTGTCATACCATCCTTCGCAGGGGTAAGCTTTGTCATCAAAGTCGAACCAGATCTTAAATGCCTCTACTCTACCTTTGTTGTGGTCATAGAGAATAGAATCTTTGTCGATTTCGTAATAGATTTTCATATCATTACCTTATGGGATAGGCTGTTTCTACAGTTTTAGTTTGAGTATTAAAGTGAAATTCGACGGACTGATTATTTGGGGGGTTGATCCCACGATATTGGATACGAGTTACACCATCCACACCACTTTGAGAACCTATATTTTTTCTTCAGCCAAAAACGAAATGGGCATTGATGTCATTGTTAGGTTAGAATCAACTGTAGCTGAAACTTTTATTTAAAC
>JAPPOJ010000198.1 GCA_028817975.1 Zetaproteobacteria bacterium
AAGTTTACCTAATTATAGCTATATTCTTTACTTTCAAGTATTTCTATGTTAGATAACACAACTCTTATATTGAAAACGAAGGATCTCAAAATGAAAAATAAGTGGCTCTATTTACTCCTCTTATCCGTGCCTGTCATACAGCTGCATGCACAACCCCGTTCAACCAAGCCAAGTTTGCTCGACCTCCCCAATGAAGTCAAAATCGGTATCTTTACCAAAGTGATTGCGAAGAGTCGGCGCAATATCCCCCCCCTACTTCAAGTCCACTCCACGTTTCCTGCACTCTTGCACACCAGCTTCACAGAAATTCCTTATATTGCTGAGATACTTGCCCACAAGAACCACTGGATACTGCCAATCGCAGATACTGCACTCGCCAACCAAGAGCCTACACATTTATCAAAACTGCTAGAGTTTGAAGCTTCTTTACTGAACACCCTCCTCACCGATAAAGAGCAAGCTCTCGTTAGCTCTATCGATTGGAAAAAGCATGCTCTTGCAACACTTTTGGCCACCAGTGCAACGCACGAGGCTCTGCGTGAGATAGCCGTAGAAGCCGCCATGGATGCCACCAAAACCGTGAGCAAAGAAGTCACCGATGACCACTCAAACTACCGCGAAACCTGGCAAATAGCTCAAGATAGCGTCACCACAACGTATCTTACCGCAAGGATGGACGCCGCCTGCCGTGCAGCCAAGGCCGCAGCAAGGTCCGCAGCAAGGTGCCCTGCACGTACCGCCATCCAATATAGAACCTATTCTGCAGCACGTTTCGATGACTACTCCGCAACATACAACGCTGCCTATAACCTTGCCACCACTACACTTAAGGAAGCCATCACCGAAGCAGTTGTCGCCGCAGCTGCAGGTCAGCAAGATGGTGATAAGATGGGCAAGATTGCCTACCGAGCTGCAGAAACAATCACTTGGATCAAAATCTTAGACCCAGAGCAAAAGACATTTGCGAAGGCTTACGAGGTTGCTTACCAACGCCTCTTCGAAAGCGAGCTATCTCCAAATACCACACAGTGGTTCAATTCGACAGAAAAGTTAGAAGACAAAATCAGCCAATACTTTGGAAAGAGTAGCCTTTTAGGCCAAGGCAGAGGAACGGAGGTTTCTGCGGAAGAGTATGCACACCGTTACACATGGGTAAAACCCCTCATAGAGCACTTGAAACGCATTGCAGCCAAAGCCTGGGAACTGGAGGCTCAAGGGCTGTAGCAACTTTCCCTCTGCAGCCAGGCCTCACATACTCCTCTCTTTAGACCTAAGCATTCAAAAACAGTGTATTCAAACTATAAAAAGCCTTTTAATTACAGGTTTTTAAATGCTCAATCATTATTATTTTATTTACTTAAAAACAATTTTGTGTTAAAAAATATTTTTCTCGTCTAAAAATAAGGATATAAATATGTACAGCAAACTCCTTTGCTTATGTTTGTTATACTCGCATGCTTTTTACGCCTATGCGAAACCTACAACCCCAACAAAAACAGCCCTTTCGACTGGTCACTCTACACTACGTTTCAACGATCTGCCAAACGACTTAAAAATCGGCATCTTTGCTAAAGTGATCCGTAAGCACCGCAAAAGTTTGCCATCCCTGCGTCAAGTTCACTCCCAGTGGCCTGCCCTCGTGGAAGCTAGCTTAAAGGAAGTACCTTACATTGCAGAAGTACTCACCCACAAACATGATTGGACCCAACTTGCAGCAACCGCAGCACTCAACAGCCAAGAACCTGAGCACCTCCAACACCTCATCCATTTTGAAGCTTCTTTGTTCAGCACCTTACTCGCACACAAAGAGAAAGCCTTAATCCATGCCACGGATTGGAAAACTCATGGTCTCGCAGCCTTTTTCGCAATGAATGCTTTATGGTACAGCGCACTCCAAGCCAGTGAAGATGCCGGTGTCGATGCAGCGAGAGATGCAACTCAAGGCATTGAAAAATACCATGCATATCGCGCTGCACGGGCGGTTATCATCCAAAGTGCCTGGCGAGCTGCCCAAAGTGCAGTGAACGCAACAGATCTCATCGAAAACTACAATGCTTCTAAACACCAGGCATGGCTAGCTGCTTACGACTTCAATCATCCCGTTGCTTCCAATCAAGCCTATCGCATCGCTCACAACATGGTCAAAGACCACGATTCCTCGGACAACATTGGCAAAATAGCCTATCGTATCGCCGAGACCAACGCGTGGATTGTCTTTCTCGACCCTGAAAAGCAAGTTTTAAACAAAGCTTATGAAACTGCCTATCATCACCTGACCGAGAATCAACTCCCACTTGATGCACACTCATGGTTTGACTCTCCACAAGACTTCGAAAATAACGTAGAAAAATATTTTGGCAAAGAAAGTAGTTTGGGCAAGCAAGAAGAAGAACTTGTTTCGGCGCAAGAGTATCAACTGCGCTATCAATTTGTCGCACCTTTACTCAAACATTTACGCCGCATCGGCACTCAAATTTGGCAACTCGAAAGCCAAGAGGTCTAAACTCTTACCCTGCATTTGCTTTGCACGACAGAGAGCTTTGATGAACTCCAAACACAAGGAAGGACAACACCATGAAACATAAATTCCTCAGTTTACTTTTGCTATGCTTGCAGTCTACACAACTGCATGCTGGCCCTAAAACGGGCCCCAAAACCACTCAAACCGACAAATTGCGACTGACGGACCTTCCCAAAGAATTAAAAATCGGCATTTTTGCCAAAGCCATCGCTAAAAGCCGCAAAAATGCTTTACCCCTATTGCAGCTCAACTCTCAATACCTACCTTTGGTACAAGAAAGCTTGCAGGAGGTGCCCTATATCTCCAAGGTGCTCCAGCAGAAAAAAGCGTGGCTTGAACAAGCGATCGTAGCCAGTGTGCACGGTCACGAACTCAAACATCTGCAGCAGCTTATTGACTTTGAAGACTCTTTACTTACGCGCTTACTTACCGAGAAAGAAAAGTCCCTGGTCACAACCGTGGACTGGACCAGGCATGGTCTCGCAACTCTACTGGCCGTCAGTGTTAACTGGGAGACAGCCTGCGATGCAGCACAAGATGCCAGCTACCAAGCTGCTGGAGAAAGCGCTTACCACACAGCTTGGAAAGCAGCCCGATATGTCGCCAAGAATGCTATAAAAAATGCGACCGGATATCAACTAGCTTACTACCCTGTCAAAGACGCGATCGGGCATGCCACGTATCATGCTGCCTACCATGCGGCTTGGACAGATATGCAAGCTCTCCATACCGGTACAACCCATTATCATATTGCAGAAACAAGTAGCTGGATCGTCTTTCTCGATCCTGAAAGGCAAGCACTAGAGCAAGCCTACCATGCTGCCTATACCCATCCAACCCTCCTGGAGTGGGAGCCTGCCAACGAAGATTGGTTCGCCTGTGTGCAAAGTTTAGAGGCCAATATCGCAAAGCACTTTGGCAAAAGTAGCATCCTCGGAGCAAGAGGCCCCACCCCCATGTCCGACGAGATCTACCAATACCGCTACCAGTTCGTCAAACCTCTGGTAGAGCATTTACGTCGCATTGGCACCAAAGTCTGGGCATTACAAAACCAAACAAGGCCTTAGCCTGGACAAGGGCAACTCAGCCTGCACTTGCCCGTGCAACCAGGCCAATCAACTGATGCTTTTGCACAATCAAAGCCCGCGCGGTCTGCTCAAGCTGACGCCATAGTGCTTGCACACGCTGACGCTTACTTTCCTCAGTCAAAGATAGGGCTTGAGAACCTGAATATAACTGTTGAAATGTATAGCCTGATCCAATAAGGGCTGAAATAAGACCTATGCCACCCACCATTTTTTTCAACTTCGGTGGAGTGACTCCTATTTTTTCCAAGTGACGCCAGCTACCATTTTGATAGTTACTCCGGATCGTATCATCCGCAACCATCACATCAAAACGCCTTTGATGACGCTGTAAAAGCTGTGGATCATGTTGATATTGCTTTTTGAGATTGTGCACATTCAGAAAATTTCCCACATTTTTCGACTCAAGCTGTTCCGGCGCCAACTGGCCATTTGCCCGCCTACGAACCGATTCGACGGTGTCTGGATCGTAGCGATCGCGGATCATATTCAAGGAGCGGTGAATACCATAGCCTAAGTTAACCGACTTAACCAACGCCGTTAACACCAGCACGATCGGCACTGCTTGCACATCCTCAGAGCTATAGGCACCATCGGCTGTACGCACACCGTACCAAAAAAGAATCGCTCCAAGTACGAGCTGCGCAGTCGCACGTACTTTGGCGTATCCAAAAGGCTGCCCAAATATGAGCACAGATTGAGCCACAGCCAAGCCTCCTCCAATCATCAGTGCTCGCGAAGCTAAATCCGGATCACCAATAAAACTCGTGCCGGTGGAGCTTTCGTCACCTGGGACAAAGGTATAGCTGGAACCTATTTTTTCATTAATCATGACCGCATCAAATTCATCTGAAAAGACAAAATGGACCAAGTCATTCTCTTGCAACTGACTTGCATAGGTAATCACATTTTTATCTTCGAGATCACCGTCCATAGCTGCCAGAGAAAATTTGGGTTGTTGTGGATATATTTCACGACTTAAAGTGACAATTTGTGCAGACATACGCCGGGCTAACACAGCTACCTGCGCGACTTGCCGACTGATTAAAGGGCTACGTTGGACCGCATCATATCTAGAGTTGTAGGTACGCAACTCTTGTGCCGCAGGGGTCGCCGAACGCACCAACGGTGTCGCCCGTCTCGAAGCACAACTACTAAGCAACATCAAGGCGAGCACCGTATATCTTAAAGAGCCTGTCATTTACTCAGCCTTCCTCAAGCTCCTCAAACTCCGAGAGCCTGCAACACACTTATTGCTGTCGCCCTTGCTGCCAGTTCACATCCCAGAACTGTTCTCGTAAATGGCTCGCATGTGCAGCACTATCCATCAATACCACCACACCACCATTGGACCCTACCGAGAGCTGTTGTCCAAAAGAGCGATCCATCACCATCACCATTTGCCCGTCTACAATAGCCATCTGAGTGGAAAAAAAATCCTGTTTAGGGTTTACCTGCAAAGAATCAAAACGCACAGCAAGCATGCTCAAATGGCGCCGAGCCTGATCTAAATCCATTCCACGGCGCTGCAACTGCGACTGCAACTCATCACGCAAGCTGGGGTCTGGTTGAGCCAACAACAGCTGCACTTTCACACCACGCTGTACAGCATCGACTACTGAAGGCAGCATGCTACTATTTCGCAACATTTGTACTTGGATAAGCAACGACTGACGAGCCTCTTGCAATACCTTACTCCAGATAAAAACGTCATCCGCCACAGTGGTTTCACCCAACTTAGACTGGACGGAGGAATAAGGGAGCATCAACACAGGTACTAAGGGCACGGGTACAGACCACTTTTGCTGCTGAATACCATGATACAGCCAGTTGCGCCCAGCATCTTTGGGAGTCTTTAAACTTTTGACACAGCTTGCCTTACACTTCCAAAAGACACCATCATGATGCCAAATATGATCTACGATATGCATCAACCCGAGAACCGCTGGACCTTCAACGTGCACCCCTAAAACATGGGACCAATTCACAGGAGGAGGCATGCTACCATAGACACCAACGGGAGCGATCAACGCATGGCGACCATCCACAATCAAAGCACGCAAAGAGGAATATCCCGACGGGTAAACAGCAGTTGTCGAAAACTTCACCACGACCTTACGCAAGTCCAAAGCTCGTTTTTCAAAGCGCGCAAAGAAGGTTGCATTCACATCGGTTAAAAGGTCTGCAGGACTGCTCAAGGAGCTAAACGACTGACCATTCAGTAAAATTTTTACCTCTAACTTTTGCGTAGGCCCTAGCTTACGGCTAGCTTCTCCCAAACCATCTACAACTGCATCCACAAGCCCCCCTTGCTGTCCTTTCCACTGTGGGGCCACTAAAATAATTTCATGCTGAGCTGCAGCAATTATCTGACGTACCCGTGCTTCCAAAGCATTTTGAGTAAAGATAAAGTCATGCAAATGAGAGTGACGCGAACTCAAAAAATCAGTGGCAACTTCCGCAAACTGTTGGGGAGCACGCGTCATATGCGAGAACACCCTTGACGCCAAAAGGCTCAAGGGGACAACCGCTCTCGGAGAGGAAGGCACTACCTCCACTTCAGGAGCAACAACCTGTGGTTCCGGTAAGTCTGTATCTAGAGAAGGTGGTAGAGATGGAGCTACTTTAGAGGATTCAAGCCCAGCTGGCTGCTCGATAGGGGACGCTGCAGGTGCGACCCTTGGTAATTGACGGGCCTCACGACAACTTACCGCCAAAAAAATGAACACATAGACGAGATGCAAAGAATTGTTCCCCCAAGGCAGAAGCCTTATAGAGAACATCGACCCGCTCAGTAAAGACCTCAAGCGCAGGTTTTGCCTCACTTGAGTCCTAGGAGGAAACCCCCAGGCCAGCACGCTGCGACTTTAAATACTGCATCAAAGCAGGGATCAATCCTGAAAGTACAAAGACCAGCAATGCGCCCAAGAAAATCGGCAGATCCACGTGATGCATCCAGCCAAGGTGGAGATAGACCCCCATCTTTTTCTCTAAAAAAGGGGCAAATGCAAGGAGCAGGGCTTGCCCACCACTCCAAGCTAAGATCAAGCAACCGAACCCAAGCAACAACGATTCACACAAAAAGACCGCACTCACCTGCCACAAGGCACCCCCTGCAGCCCGCAAAACAGCAGCTTCCTGCCGGCGTTGATGCAAGCCCGCGATCATAAAGGCCAGAATAGAGGAGCCACAAACCAAAGCCACTGCCAAAGCCACCCAGAAGAGAACCTTCTCCACAAAACCAAAAATTTTCCAGAGCTGCTTAACCGCCAACCCTGGTATCGCAGCTGAAACAGGTTCCAAAGCTTGCTCTTGAATCTGGCGGGAAAGCTGAAACAACTTGGCCTGATCCTTCAAACCGACAAAAAAAGCTGAATAGGAAGGCTCGTCGTGATGGTGATCGTGGTGATCGTGGTGATCGTGGTGATCGTGGTGATCGTGGTGATCATGGTGATCATCACCCTTATGCAGAGCTGCTTGAGCATCCATGCCGATAAAAACAAGATCATCTACGGGAGTCAAAGTTTTCTCTAGCACCCCCTCTACCACCAAAGGGTGACGATCGTGAAGGTGAGAGGAGTCCTCTGCCACCCCATGACTCACCACCACTTCAGCACCTGGTTGTAGGTGCAGCTTACGCGCCACATTGGCTCCCAATACAGCACGATTATGCTGCAAAGTAGCTTGTCCCAAAGCAGGTACAATGGGCAGCGAACCACGCCCAAGGTGGGCAAAATAGCTTGGTTCTGTAGCCACCACTCGAAATCCACGCAAAGAGTCTCCCAAACTTACAGGTACCACCCAATCTAAGTCCGGATGGGTACGCAATTGTTCATACAGTTTGGGCGAAAGCACATGACGTGGGGTTCCCACAAACAATGTCGCATACAACACGATATTAAGCTCACTGTCACGTGGCGCAACAATAAGATCCGCAGGCCCCAAAGCACGAGCCACACTGTCCTCAAGACAGTCATGAACACGGTAAACCGAAAAAACAAGGAGCAACGCTAAGGTGATCGCTACCCCCTGAAATAGCACTGAAGACACACGGTAACGCATGCTAGCCCATGCTAAACGCAAAATATTCCACATGAATATAAAATTCCTTGATTACAAACAACTAAAGAGAAGAACAAGTCAGGTCACTTACAGGAACTGACTTGGAAAACAAAGAGCGGACAGACGGATCATGACTGACGCATACAATCGAGGCACCACTGGACCGAGCTTCTGCAAACATGAGATCAAAGAATAAATGCGCCGAATCGGGATCAAGGGCTGAGGTCGGTTCATCAGCTAGGATAAGCTCTGCACCCGCCACAAAAGCACGCGCAGCCGCCACACGCTGTTGTTGGCCAACACTGAGTTGATCGACGGGCTGATCCAAAAGTTCTTGAGGACTCAAGCCTAAACGCTTGAGTAAAGAGCACACCCTCTCATGCAGGGCACGGCGATCACGCAGCAGCACATGGTTACTAAACCGCAGCGGCAAGATAATATTATCCAATACGCTCAAGTAAGGCACTAAGTTAAACTGTTGAAAGATGATTCCCATCTTACATGAACGCAAACGGTTACGCTCTCCTTCACTCAGAGCAGATATTTCCTGCCCAACCACTGTAATTTTACCTTGTTGCGGTAACAGGGCTCCAGACAAAAGTTGTAGCAAGGTGGACTTGCCAGAGCCGCTCGTTCCATAAAGGCATACCGACTCACCGGTTTTTACTTCAAAATGAGGTATTTGAATACGGGTAGCATGTGTAGGTGACCAGGAAAAAGCTAAGTTCTCAATTTTTAATACGACCATATTCTTCGACACATTATTCTAAAAAATTCAGGTTGCCAACATTTGCGCTGGCTGCCCTGTAATCTCAATGACATTAAACCAAAGCGAGCCTCCAGGGCTAATCATCTGCCGATAATCACGCAAGCGTACAAAAGGCACATGCGTGAGACAGCCATGCCAATAGCCAATCGCAATACCTGACTTCCCCGCCATAGCCGCATGAGCGGCAGCACCTGCGAGCTTATTACAAAAAAGCTGATCCCCAGAACCTGCTGGGGCTGAGCGAATCAAATAACTCGGATCAATGTACTTGAGTGGCACGTTTATCCCACATGTAGACTTAAAATATTCCACAATGGTATGCCTCAAGTATTCACCAATATTTTCCAGTTTTACATTTCCAGAGTCGTCGTAACTTCTTTGATTGTCTTCAAACAAGTTTTGCCCAGCACCTTCTGCAACCACAATGACAGCATGCTTACGCTCTTCTAAACGTTTCGCGAGCTGCTCCAGCAGCCCCCCGCGTCCATAGAGAGAGAAGGGCACTTCAGGCACCAGACAGAAGTTTGCATGCCCCGCCGCTACGGTCGCAGAAGCCGCAATGTATCCTGAGTGCCGCCCCATCAACTTGACTAAAGAGATCCCATTCCGATAGCCCACAGCTTCATTGTGGGCTGAACGAATTGCCTCTGCAGCAATACTCACCGCGGTTTCGTAGCCAAAAGACTTACGTACGTAAGCAATGTCATTATCAATCGTTTTAGGTATTCCAACTACAGATAGCTTATAACCTTTTTTCCTTGAAATGTCAAATATTTCTTCCGCACCACGTTGGGTGCCATCCCCTCCAATTGTAAACAGAATCTGCACTTCATGCTTAATGAGACGTTCAACCATCTCCTCACAAGAGGGGTGGCCACGGGAAGACCCCAAAATACTGCCCCCGGCATCTTGGATACCACTTACATTTTCAGGGTTGAGGCGTACAAAACTATCTTCGGCTTCATGACGTAACCCCTGATAGCCGTAGCGGATTCCCCAGATGTCACGACAGCCATAACGGTAGTGGAGTTGCATCACTAAGGTACGAATTACAGTGTTAATACCTGGACATAGCCCACCACAGCTGACAATAGCTGCACGGGTTTGCTCAGGCTGGAAGTAAATAAGCTGGCGAGGTCCCGCAAGCTCAAAAGTACGTTTATCTTGAATAATGGGGTGCTTATGAGAGCTTATCTTACGAAATGGGTCCAGAGGAATCCTAACCGAGGGATCTATATACTGACCATTAGGGATATCAACCGGGTTAGGAAGGTTTGCTTCCCCAAGCGAATAGACTTGAAAATAGTCTTTTATATCTTTTTGTGGACCCCCAGCTGGACTCATGTAAGTTCTCCTGAATCATACTATGAGCGCAACGCTGCGCCCTTAAGAAGTTGATTTGCACGCATGACTGCCTGGTCAAATTTACCACGATCAGAGGCCAAAATAGAGTCTTGTTTCGGAAACTTTACTCCAAGAGGGTCTGTATACTGCCCGTTCTCATAAAACTCAAAGTGCAAATGAGGCCCCGTGGCAAGACCTGTCGAGCCAACATAGCCGATAACTTGCCCCTGACGTACCCGGCTCCCAGAACGCAGACCACGAGCAAAGCCACTTAAATGCTTGTAAGCAGTCTGGTATTTAGAATTATGGCGAATTTTAATCATGTTACCGTTGCCCCCACGGCGGCCCAGTATAGAAATCACTCCATCCCCTACTGTACGCACCGGAGTCCCCGCACTCGCGGCATAATCCACCCCTAAATGGGGGCGATTAACCTTCAAGATAGGGTGATATCTTTTGCGTTGAAAGGGGGAACTGATCCTACTGTACTTTAGTGGTGATTTCAAAAACTTACCTTTCATATTATCGCCATTTAGATCATAGTACCCCGCACTTTGATTCCCGCTCACAAACCGATAAGCGTCGTAATTACCTGCATTACCATGAAATTGAGCTGCGATGACATGACCCCAACCATAAAACTTGCCATTTTCCAGCACTTCCTTTTCAATCACCACTTTCCAAGCATCTCCAGGCCGAATCTGCCGCTCAAAGTCCACCTGCCAAGCAAAAACATCGGCTAACATTGCAATGGCAGCCCCATCTAGACCCGCATCGTAAGCCGACTGCCATAAACTATTTTTGACCACCCCCTCATATACACCTGTTTCCATCAACACATCTTGAGTCACCTTGCGTACGGTCCAGTCCGAGTCATGTGGATTTTTTTCAAAATGAAGATTCTCCCGGACATTCAAATGGAAGATAATCTCAACTGGCTCCGCATCTTCTCCAACTCGCTTCAATGTAAGCTTAAATCCACGCGGAACCCTGCCTAAATCAACATATTTACTCGCAGCCTTCACCAGATTCTGAATTAACAAAGGAGTCAACCCCAGATTGCGTAAGGTAGTGTAAACACTGTCATTATGACTAAGCTCTAGAGTCTCTTCATAAACTTGAGGTTCCAGCGTATTATCCATCTGCGACTCTAACTGCGAGGTACTTTCAAGCGCAAGATCTTCTAAAGCCGCTACCACTTGAGGGTTTTCTTCTTCGGAAAAGGTCAAGTTCCCCAACAACGCTTCCATGTCTGTCCACGGAACACGCCCCATCCAAAAGCCCAACATCAGCGTACACCCTGAACACAACGCAAGCTTTCCGTACTGAATCATCCACTTTTTAAACAACACTAACTGCACTCCTCACTACATTAACCACTTTTTCACATCTGAGTGGCGCTCACGACAGCTCTTGGATACGTCGAGGAGATTGTTTCTTTTGCTGCGCAACCCCAGGACGCAACCTTAGCTTTTTCCCCTCTTCGAATCCATGCGCATAGATTTCACGATCCACACTACAAAAGGCCGAACTCCTCACCACTCTCAGCTGAGGAAAACAACTCTTAACAAAGTGACGTAGGGATTCGGTTTCTCGAAAGATAAGCGATTGTTGCCTAGATTTCAATGAAGACCTTGGGTCAGACATAGATTTTTTTTCACAAGCTGCTGTTTGAAGCTGATTTTCAAACCCTGCCACGGCACCATCTAGAAAAGAATTTCGCGCTGCCAAGCCTTTCCAATTACGCCGCTTCTTTTCCTGCTGCCACTCTGCAAGGAGATGTCGACTTAAATAAATATACACATATTCAGCAATTTTAGCGTGCTCTTTACGACCAATGATCGCAAAACTAGCCACTTCCCTACCTTGATAAACATCAAAGTCTGTCTCACTAATGACATCTACAAAAAAATATTCCGTCAAAAGAGCCGCTATCCGTTGTAAGTAGCGTGGTACCCGACAAGCTCCTACTCTAACTTGACGGCGAACATAAGGAGTGGGAAAACCCTGCTGCAACTGATTAAAATGATAATCTCGCATCAGTTGCTGAGCTTTTGCCGTCGCTGCACTGGCCTCGTGTGCATTATCTGAAGAAGCTAACTGCAGCAAACGCTCGACGCGGCGCAAGATACGTGCAGCTTCCCCTACCACAGGCTGCTCACCTAAGAGCGTAGATACCTGGGTGAGGTCTATACAAGCCTGCCGCGCCCAAGGCTGTAGCTCTAGCTGCTCCGCAAAGTACTGAAAACCACGACCGTGAGGACGATGCTTTTCACGCTCACATGTTCCCCCACGGTGATAGTCACACACATGAGCCAGCTCATGTTTGAGCACTTCCAACACAACATGCCACGGGTATTTTAGGAGCAGATGCTCGGAAATCTCCACTGTACGTTCATGTGCACGAAAACAGCCTAACACCTGCTGCGCCTTTGCCAGACGAAAAACGAGCTTGGGTAAGTTCAAGTGTGGCTTGTGCTGCTGAATACGTCGAAACTCAAGATAAATTTGTCTCAACCAAGTTTGCTTCAGCTGCGCATTTACGTGTTGATGTTGTCGATCCATAAAACGATTCCTTGTCAAATTATCGCAATGCGGACTCTGGAGCCAAACCAGGATCAGGCAAGCGCCGCCGCACCCGCTCCTTAACTTGTTCTACAGTGACACTCGCAACATCCCCATCCGCAGCACCAACTCCACCATGTACCGCATTTAATGGAGACCAAGATTCCAACTGGGTGGGCCCATGTATCTGTACACTTGAGGTTCCTACCGCAACAGCAATATGACTCGGTCCATTCGAATTGCCTATGAATAAGTCCATCCGACTCATAAACGCAGTGAGTTGGCGCAAGGAAGTGGGGGGAACAAGATAGGTCGGGCGCTGACACAAGCGCTGTACAGATAAAGCGACTTCTTTTTCACCAGGTCCCCAGCCCCAAAGAACATGAGCACTCCATTGCTCCACCAGCCAGTCCGCAAGTGCAGCATAGCGAGCCAGAGGCCAACGCCGAGCCGCGCGCCGATGAGTGGGTGCAATATAAATCTTCAAGGGTGCTGACTTAAGAGTAGAGAAGTGCTGTTGCGCATATGCCTGCCACACCTGCAAATCTTGGCGTGCAAAAGGAAGTTCCGTTTGATGGTTTTGCGGCTGCAGTCCGATATAACGCAAGAGGTCGAACTTAGCATCCACAATATAACGTCCTGCACTATGTCGTGGGACACACGCGTGATAAACAAAGTGACGGCTGGTGTGAAAACTCAAGGTCTTACCAGCTCTCGCCGCCAGAGTAAATAATGCACTGCGCGGATTTGCCATAAAGTCTAACACCAAATCAAATTTCTGCTGCCGAATGGTACGCAACAACCTCCACTTGTCTGTTAACGACATCTTATCGTCGTAGAATAAACACTGGTCCAGGTAAGGGTTGAGCCCCAGAATCGGTTCCGCCATGCGGTGCGCACAAAAAGTAAGTTGCGCACCCGGTAAAGCGTCCTTCATTTCGCGAATACACGGAGTCGTCAGTAGAATATCTCCTAGCTGGCGCAACTGAATCAACAATATTCGTGGGGCCTGTTTTCCAGCAAGCCAGTCGTGACCACTCATACGAACTCCCTTACCTATCAAGCTTGCACAGAACACTTCGTCCGGACATGTAAGACAAACCTATCAAAACCAAAAGATACTGGACGCAGCATAACGCAAACACATTTATAAACAAAGGCTTGAGCGATATTCATTTACAAAGGATCAAAACATACGCAGCACAACACAATACATACTCGAAATAAAAATATTTAACCTATGAATATCTAAATATTATTTAAATGAATTCACTTTATCTTAAAAATGATCCGACAAGGCTGCGAACGTTTTGGAGATGGGGTTCGCGACATGAGATTTCACATGACGACCAGCATAATGACACTGTATTCCCCCCTATCTGTCCAAAGTATCATCATAAGCAGTTGCATACTCTTAGGG
>JAPPOJ010000228.1 GCA_028817975.1 Zetaproteobacteria bacterium
AAAACCAGCCCAAGCAGCAGGATTTAGAGAGTGCCGATATTATCGAGCGTACCCGTAACTTTATCAGCCGTTACAGCATGAGCCAGTTTCCGTTGTTAGAGACCGTAGCCGCAGGCAATTTCCAGGGCAAGATGTCGGGCTTCCGCAAGGTCAACGCAGCCGGGGAAGCCGAGTTTTATGTGATGATCGACACCTTCCGCGAAGAGATCTGCAAAGGCGTGTCATGGCGTAAAGGCCTGACGTTGTTGCACCAGCTGGGTTTCTTGCAGCGCAGCACGAAGGGCTACAGCAAGGAAGTGAGTTGCAAAGGCATGGCCAGACTACGGGCGTATCACATCGATGCACGGATCTTAGCTACGGTGGATAGTGTGGCTTAAAAGGGTTTTCAGGATAAGAAGTTGTTTTTGCAGGTGTTTTAAGGCATAATACGCCGCGTTTTGTCACAAATATGGACTTAGATCTAGATGAGGTGCAGCAATGGTGATTTCTGTGGTGATGAGGTGTCTTTTATGGATGAGCGCCGCGCTTGGGTTGGAGCTAGGCTCTTTGCGCGCGGCGTCTCCTTCTGAGGAGCTGGTGAGGCAGCTCGCCCACGAGCGCCAGCAGCGCCCCCAAGATCCAGGACTTGCGGAGGTCCATAGCAAGTGCTGTGAACTGTTGCAGGCCTATCAGCAAGCTCAGGATAGCGGGTCCCTTATGTCTGCCCCCTCAGCCGAAGAGGGGGGCCAAGCGTCTTCTCCTTGTCCCGCGTGTCATGAAGCGTGTGTGCTGCCGACGACCTTAGAGACCGCGTGTGGGCATGAGCTGTGTGAGAGCTGCACCTTGCGGCGTTTGCAGGTGCATCAGGGGGCGCTGGCTTTTTTTCTGTGCTGGCATCCGGGCTGTCGCCTGCCCTTGTCTTTGCTGGCTTTAGGTACCTACTTGGGACGCCACGGGGAGGTCAAGCTGTTGCAGGCGGCGCTTAAATATCTGATTCGCCAGGCAGGGGTGGGTGCTCAGTTCTGTCCGCGTTGTGGCGACCAGTTTGTGTTACCTACGGTGGAGCATGGCTATAGCACCACCTGTAGTGCCTGCCAGCAGGCCAGCTGCTTTGCCTGTGGCAAGCCCCCCCATGCGGAAATCCCCTGCGAACAGGTGGAAGATACGCAGCAAGCACAGATTTTGTTTGTGCGCGAGCTGGTGTCCGCCAGCCAGATGGCCGTGTTTGGCTTTTGCCCTCATTGCATGACCCTCACCGAGTTTAAGGATGGCTGCGAGGCGATGGTGTGTGGTCAAAATGCGGAGGACAAGGTGCGGATTCCGTTTACGCGGGCTTCTCAGCTTGCGCAGGCCGTACAGGATGCAGGGAGCGCGGTGTATCGGGGTGCCCCTGTCGTGGGCTGTGGGCGTGCGTTCAGCTGGGGTGAGCGGGTCACCTTGGGACAGTACTTGCAGCAACATGACCCCGCCTGGAGCACGCGTCATGCTCACAAGGTACGGGTGGCGACGGATGCTCAGGCCCATGCACCTATCTTAGTGGTGGGGCAGAGATTGACGCGGACGCAGTTGGATGCGCGTTTAGCTGCGGGCTTGCCCCTCGCGGGAGCGAACTTGCGTGGCATTGATTTGGAAGGCTTGGATTTGGCGAGTCTCCATTTTGCCGGGTGTTGGCTGGATAGCCTGCAGTTGCAAGACATTTTACGTGCGGGGGGGTCTTGGCAAGGGGTGAATATTGTCGATGCCCAGCTCGATTTACGTGGGATCGATCTGCGCGGGCGCTCTTTTGCGGGGACGCGGATGATGGCATCCCAGGCGGTGACTTTGTTGGCGCACGGTGCGAGCCTGGTGGGGATCAATTTGTCGCGGCAATTCCTCGGAGGATACGACTTGACCGGTGCGGATTTACGGCATGCGGATCTCACCGAAGCGAACTTGTCTGAGGCGCGGCTGGTGGGAGTGAACACGGCAGGGGCGAATTTCCGGGGTGCGATCCTTGGGAGAACGCAACTCTTGGTCCTCTATGAAGCGGGGCAGCGTAGCTTTCGTGGGGTCGATCTCATGCAGCGTGACTTGCGACAGATGGATTTACGTGAGGCAGACTTTCGTGGTGCCGATTTTCAGAGCGCGGACCTGCGGGATAGCGACTTACGGGGCGCGGACCTGCGGCGGGCGGATCTGCGCGATGCTTTATTAGAGGATGTGGATTTGCGTGGCGCCAATCTTCTGGGGGCGCGTTTGGACGGGCAGGCAGAACGGGTGACCCACAGGGAGGTGTCGTTTACCCGTCGGGTGTTGGCGTTTGAGGAGTGAGTGATGGGGGCTTAGACGTCTATGCCAACAGGTTCTTCCAAGCAGAGAAACAGTATACGGCTACTTTCGATTGTGTATACGATTATCATGGATTCGTGCCCAAATGGGGAAACCGTTTGGCCCGGTCCAGATGATGAGGGTGTAGCTCTTCCCGGCCATCTTTATATACAGCGACCCAACTGGAGAGGCGCTGTCCTAGTTGAAGACATGCGTCACGTACTGCGTCTTCCTGTGGAGCACCCGCACTGACCGCTCCATAGTGATAAGAGGTTTTCGGCCCCGAATAGTCAGTTGTGCCAAACACGAGAAAACCAAAGTTCATCATCATAGAGACACAGTTCATGAGAGCAAGCTCTCCACCACCTCCCCAAGAGCCTGCTGAAGTAAACGCGGTCCCAATCTTGCCATCAATGCGACTCCACAGCTCACGGCTATGCTCATCCCACCAAGCTTTCATACCCGAAGACATGCATCCAAGTTGAGTAGGGGTACCCAATGCGATTCCATCGGCCCAAATGACGTCTTGGGGTAGAGCTTCTTGAATGTGTCGCATACGTACCTCCGTTTTGGATACGCTTGCGGCACCTTCGGCGACCAAAGTCGCCATTTTTTCCGTATGACCTGTAGAGGAATCAAACAACACGAGAATATTTGACATATGAATTTACTTTATCTCACATCAAAAAA
>JAPPOJ010000226.1 GCA_028817975.1 Zetaproteobacteria bacterium
ACATCAAGTCTTTTAGAGCCCATTAATTGGCTAAGGGAAGTTCAGAAAAGAATAAAAATTTTCTGGACTTTTTTGTGTTTAAGTCTTCCGTGAAACAGACTTTCGGGCAAGTTGGCAAAAACACCTTCTATAAAAACGCTGATACTCACTGAGTTCTAGCTTGCTACGTGCAAGATTAGATTCCAGAACACACCAACACTCTTTTATAACTGCCAATGCATGGCGCACTAACAGACTGCGAACACACTACGTAGAAAAAATGAGAAAAACATGAAACGAGTCACCCAAACCGCCATGTGTTTACTTTTTCACTGCTTCAGTCAGTCCCAACTAGGCTTGAGCCAACCACCTGCAAAACAGCAACCACACAATACAGATACAGTGATCCATCTAGAAGTATCCGATACTTATTGCGCGATCTGTTTAGAAGACAATCACCCAGCACTTATTAAATACCCTTGTGAACACCTGATCTGTGCAGAGTGCAATAACAAAATCCTTTCAAATCACAGAGAAAATACCGACCAAGCAAGACGAGATCGTACCCTCGAAGACTCGGAAGACAGATTTTTTAATTTACTCACCGGCAGAGAAGTCCAACAAGAAGATAAAAAGCAGTTACAGTGCCCTTACTGTCGCCAGGATGTCCACAGCTCTACGCGGCTCATCCACAAAGAAGGTTCTAACTACTGTGAAGAAACATCAAACGACTCCGTTAAATCACATCTTGCCAAGGATCGCAGACGTCGTGTTCTTGAAACGATTACGAGTATGAGTTTAGGCACGACTCAATTCACCTTGAGATTTGCCACAGGTATTTATGGAGGGGCGGGCCTCATTGAAGCCATCTGCAAACATCGCCATATATATGGAACCTGCCTAATGGCGACATCTATAGCAAGTTATGCTGCGGGGAACTATGTGTTGAAGGTACTCTCCAAGCGTTGCTTAAACCAGGGTTCAACTTAAGCCCTGCCTAAGGAGTTTAATCCGCAGTACGATCACGCTCTTGCTTGCTCAAATGAGCCGAAATGGCTTCAAGTTCCTTTGTCCACTTGTCAGAGTGGACCATGGCCTGAGTTTTTGCAAACATCTCAGATGCTTCTGGAGCACACGAATCTTGTATGTCACAGACCAAAAGAGCTTCTTCCATCTGGGCAAGTGTCATACGTAAACATGTCAGTATATTATAGATCACTGCAGTTGCAGCATCCGGGTCTTTATCCATTAGGTCTGCAGAAGCTTTAACAAGCGCATAAATACGCACCCCCATAAAGACCGTTGAGAGGCCCGCTCCGGCAATATCTCCAGCTACTTGGAGAGACGTTTCCCCTACCTTGCCTAAAACACTCTGCACCGCATCGCCCACACTTTCAGAAGCCACATCAGACACACCCAGTCCTTTGAGTCCCTCAGAGGCACTTTCCGCAATACGCTCTGCAAGTCCCTCTACAGCCGCTGTTTGCACAACCGTTCCCGCCGCTGTTTCTGTTGCTGCTCCTGCAGCCGTTTCTGCAGTGGCTTCTGCGGCTGCTCCTGCAACCGTTTCCACAGCCACTTCTTCAGCTCCTTTAGCGGTAGCTCCAATCACATTTGGAGATGCATTTGCTTGGGCATCTTGCACCCATGCTTGATAAGTGTTAATCACACCTGGGATCGCCTGCAACAGTTTACGAGCAGTGGTAAAAAGTTTATACATATCAAGAGCAAAATTTTTAAATCCGGTAAGATCATGCGGATAACGCAAATCTTTACTCAAGAGCAAGTTAAAATGGTCCTTGAAACGCTGGTCATGCAGATTGATCTGAGTAAGAGCTTGTTGAACCTCTCCATGACGACAACTATCCACTGTACCTTGCCGTATTTTTGTAACCCCCCCTATAACAGAGCCCGCAAGACTTACAGTGACACCAACACCGGCAACAACAGGTGCAGCAGGGCCACTGGCCACTACTAAAATCGCTGCAACTGTACTGGTAATTGCCCCCGCACTCCCAATTGCCGCTCCAGAGACATTTGCTTTTTTAAGCTGGCGAGTCGCATGTTGATAGGATTTCGCCAAGTCCATCAACTTATCCGTAACATTTGCATAAGCATGGTAACGCTCAACCAGCGAAGAAGGCAACTGGCGCTCGTACAAAAGCTCCGTATAACGTTGCCTGACGTGATCAAAATCTTTTGCGGGTAGGATATTGTAATGGGCCCAAGTTCCTGCCTTGGCTCGTGTCGTCAGCTGTCTGTAATTCTTCGAGGAATAAGTAAGATGATATGCTTTTTGCGCATCTTCCGTACCTTTAAATTTAATTGTAGAATTGGATAGACCTTGATCTGGATCAAACCCATCTCCCAGTGCAATGTAGCTCGCAGGGGTCCATTTGTGATCTAAGTAAAGGTAACCCTTTGCGTCAATCGCAACGTGTAAATCCGTAGCTACGTTTTTCAAAGCATAATCACCAGGGTGGCCCGGTGCAGGAGCAAGATACCAAAGGTCCGCGCCATACTTAATGTCGTCCATCTTGGTCAAATGCGCTGCCTCCAACGACTCCCCACGACTTGTCTCAGTATGATGTAATGTCATCGTAGCAACATCCACCGCCAAAAAAGATGCCGGATAATTGGAAAGGTTTAAACTACTATTTTGAACACGAAAAAATTTCTTTGGAGTAGTATACTTTTTTAGCTCTTTTTTAAGCTTATTATATTGTTGAGACGCCTGTGAATTTTTATCCACTTCGACCTCAACCAACTTAAACATGGTTCTCTCATCCGCACCTTCCTTTACTTTCAGCCATGAAGGCTTCATACGCCAATAAGTCAAATAGCGGTTAAATTCTTGATTTAATTTATCGTGAAAAGCTAAGTTAAAATACCCTGGTGTGCTGCTGACCTCTAATTTGACCTCCGATCTCAAGGTATCGTAATGACTTGCTTTGACCTTGCTTCCACCACTGTCTACAGTGACATAAATAGACTC
>JAPPOJ010000027.1 GCA_028817975.1 Zetaproteobacteria bacterium
CTCATCGACACTGCCAACCAAGTTCTCGAAGAAGAAGAACCCTTGAAAGACGCCCACCTGACAGGATACATCCATCACTATCAACAAATCCGCGACGAAGCCGTGCAACTCTACATGCTTCACTTCAATAAAAGGCTATACCAATCTATTTGAGCCGCTGACTCTCGCACGCATATTTCACAAAGAGGAGATTGCTCCTAGACGCAAGCTACCCTACCATGAATCCATGGCTTAACTTCCGTGAGTGAATTCGTGATATCGAAGGGAAATAAAAATGCGCCTCTTATTAAAAGCCTGGATCACTGGTATTGCTTTGGTTTCAACTGCACAGCTCACATATGGTAAAGGAGATGTCACATGGAGAAATATGCAAAGTGACTACCTTTACCCATTAGGCATTGAGGACACATATAACGCAAACTCTTATATAAACCTCGTCAAGCTTTATGAGTCTTTACTAGAGGAAATTGACGAAAAGCACCAACTTTCATCCCCTACTGAAATAATCAAAAAAAAATCGGAGTTAAAAAACGCTCACCAATGGTTAAGCTTCGGCTTGCAACAGCTGAAACATAACAGCCTCAGTGAAGAAAGCCTTGAACAGGAGAAAAGATATCATATTGGGCGGCAAATGCTATACAACCTATTCGCAGACTTCTATGCTGGGCGTCGCCTACACTTAGACGAGTATATACGCATCTTAGGCCGGTTTATAACAATCATGCCTCACGCTACCGAAAAACAGTTACATCAAATCCGTCCATCTAAAGACGAAGCATTTCCACTGGTCAGACCGGAAAAACCGACTCAAATTTTATCCCCCGCAGAAATAAAGACCATGAATGCCTATGAGGTTGCCATGCTCGACATCCCTCAAGGACACCACATCTGGCACACTCAACAAGAAATCGAAACGATCGCAGATCCTTATCACAACTTTATTCAAGCTGCAGAAAATAAGATCCAAACACAGCTCCTCGCCACCGGACGAGCCTCCCTCGAAAATCCCTTTACTTTCGCCAAGGCACAAAGAGTTGTTTTTTTTGACAAAGCTTCTCTCGGTAAAACACACGGGCGCAACCCAAAAGCTAAAGTACTAGATACCTATGGGGTAAGATGGAAACTCAAATGGGGTGCAGAAAGCTATACGGAATCTGTCGCGAATTATCTTTACCTAGTACTCGGTGGAAAGCATCAAGATATCAACTTTTCTATTGGCCACAACAATCCCATTCTGATGATCTTCCATGACGAAGGCATTGACTACCACCACCAAGACCCTTGTAAGCGGGTCACCAATGCCGACACACTTAATACATGTTTTCAAGGTTCGCAATACCACACCACATTAGAACCTTTTATCATCGCTAAAGGAGTGCTCACAGCACAAGATATCTTAGAAATGTTCACAGACAACAGTAGCTACAGTGAAAGCCATCATGCAGACTTAATCGGCAAGTCATACGTATTATTTTCACAAGCCTCTCTAGAACTGCGCGAGAGAGAAGGCATCTTTAATCGTATGGGATCCATGGCCCAAAGTACCTTAGGAGCAGAAAATGACCGAGCCATACGCGGACTCTCTGTCTTTCACATGTTTCTCGATAACTTTGACGCAAAAGACTCCAATGGAGAAGGACTACTGTCACGTATTGGTGATCAAGAGCTACAATACTATGAGGCCCCCACAGACTTAGGAGGAGGCTTTCGCGGCTCTTTTACGCGCACAAAAGGCATCAATGGCTATCGTCCGAACGGCTCCTTACACGTTTGGGACCCCTTCCACCGAGGTGGGCGCTACATCTATACAGAACTTATGGCGCACGAACCCAAAGCTAACCGCAAGGCTACTGCAGCAGATATCTTTTGGATGACCCGCAAAATTGTCTCTCAATTCACCAACACACGCCTCCAAGAGGCCGTTGCCCTGAGTCAGCAGCCCGATTTCGTGCAAAAAAGTTGGGTTTATCGACTTCAGTCACGCCGCAACCGCTATGCACAGTTGGCAGGTATCTCACACAATTACGCTCACCCGAAAGCCCCCACACAACGTATCCGACTCAACAGCGAGGCTAATATTAGCTGTGCGGCGAACAAATACCAATTGGATGCCGAATTGATCCGTACAACTTTAATCAATCGCGGCTTTGATCCTACAAAATACATCGACACTCCCCTACATGAAGGTAAAATTAACAGCTGCAAGCGCTCAATCATCGTCTACTTGCTTTACCAAAAATACTACCCTGTAGGTTTAGGAAGTCGGCCAGCCTGGATGCGGACCAAAGTAGCCAGGCCATGCACCTTTAAAGGGCCCAAAAAACAGCATCGTTACTGGGAGCACTCCACAACACGATAGTTTAAGAACAGGTACACATCAGGTTACGGTCACCATAAGCCTCATCAATACGCGCAACCGTGGGCCAATACTTTTCTCCCATACCAGCTGGAAAACAGGCTGTCGCTCGCGAATAAGTATATTGCCACTTCTCCTCAGCTAAGATTTCATACGGATGTGGGGCATGTGCTAAAGGACTCTCCACGTAGGCAACCCTTCCCTCCTCAATATCCGCGATCTCAGCTCGAATAGACTCCATGGCTGTGCAAAAACGATCTAACTCTGCCAAGTTCTCACTTTCTGTGGGTTCGATCATCAACGTACCCGGCACCGGAAAGGCAACTGTCGGGGCATGAAAACCATAGTCCATCAAACGTTTTGCAACATCCATCGCTTGCACCTTAGCGGTCTTGCGAAAGTTGCGTAAATCTAAAATACATTCGTGGGCTACACGGCCATTCTCATTGGTATACAAAATAGGAAAAAATTTCTGTAGCCGGATTGCGACATAGTTCGCACTTAAAATAGACATCTCACTCGCACGCCGCAAGCCATGCTTGCCCAACAACTTAAGATACGACCATGAAATCCACAAAATGCTCGCACTTCCTAAAGGAGCCGCACTCACAGGAGCGACCCCTATCGCACCTTCCAAGGGTTGTCGCTTCCAATGGTTCTCGCGAGGCAAATAAGGAACCAACTTCTCTACCACCCCAATAGGCCCCATTCCAGGACCTCCTCCTCCATGTGGAATTGCAAACGTTTTATGTAAATTCATATGCATCACATCCGCGCCAATCTCTGCAGGACGACACAAGCCCACCATCGCATTGAGGTTAGCTCCATCCATGTAGACTAAGCCACCACATTGGTGTACAGCCTTACACACCCGTGTCACTTGATCTTCAAACACTCCATGTGTGGAAGGGTAGGTAATCATCAGTACAGCTAAACGTTCTCCATAGTCCTTTAAACGCCCACAAAAGTCATCCCAACAAATATTGCCGTAGCCATCACATTTTAAAGTGATAACTTGCAGACCAGCTAAGCGCGCACTCGCAGGATTCGTCCCATGCGCAGAAGCAGGGATCAGACAAATATCACGTCGAGTCTGGCCACTTTCCTGGTGATAAGCACAAATCGTTTGCAAACCCGCATACTCTCCCTGAGCCCCAGAGTTAGGTTGAAAACTAATTCTGGTAAAACCAGTAATCTCACATAGCATCCCCTCCAACTCTCTCACCATTTCCTGGTAACCAAGAGCTTGATCACGCGGAACCCAAGGGGTCAGTGCCGCAATCTTCTCATGCTGTAAGGGCTCTAACGTAGCCACCGCATTCAGCTTCATCGTACAAGAACCGAGCGGAATCATCCCACTCACCAAAGAATAATCCTTCTGACCAAGCCGACAAATATAGCGCATCAGCTCTGTTTCCGTACGAAACTTACGAAAGCAAGACTGTTGCATAAACATATCTTGACGCATAAGTTCTGGAGAATCTAAGAGCTGACTCGAAATACAAGCTTGGGTGGGTGAATTTTCACACAAAGGAAATAAGTTCAGGACTTCAACAACATCTTTTGTCGTGGTTGTCACATCAAAACTCACCTGTACCGCATGATCGAAGATAGCTAAGTTTATCTGCGCCTGCTCCGCAGCTTGTTGGATCTGCGTACGTTGCGTCGCATGACAAGTCACCTCAACCGTGCGAAAGAACACACTAGAGTTCAGCTGGTAGCCTTTTTCAAGCAAACCCGTCGCTAGGTCTATCGCATGACCATGGACCTGACGCGCATAGGTTTGCAGTCCAGACTGTCCAAAATAAACGCCAAAAAAACCTGCCATCGAAGCCAAAAGTGCCTGCGCCGTACAAATATTACTCGTGGCCTTTTCGCGGCGAATATGTTGCTCGCGTGTTTGCAAAGTCAAGCGAAAGGCCTGTTTCCCCAAGGCATCCTTAGAGACTCCGACAATACGTCCAGGCATTAAGCGCTGGTACTCTTGCTTTGCCGCAAAGAAAGCAGCGTAAGGACCACCGTACCCTGGAGGAATACCAAACTCTTGACTACTGCCCACACAAACATCTACAGCACAAGAACCTGGTGGGAGTAGTAATGCCAACGCAAGTAAGTCAGCATGCACCGCAATACGACAGTGATGGGCTGCAATACGCGCACAAAGTTGTTGCAAAGACGGAACACTTCCTGATGCATATGGATAAGACAACAAGCAAACGTCGGCTCGTTGGAACATCTCCGCATCACAACTCTCCAGCTCACAAACACAAAACGAAATACCTAATGCTTGTAGGCGTCCTTTACAAACCTCAAGCACGTGCGAGTAGGTATTTTGATCCAACAACACAAAACATGCCGCATAAGCTTTTTTAGTGGCCGCACAGCACATAATCAAAGCTTCCGCAGTAGCTGTAGCGTCGTCCAACATAGAAGCATTGGCTAAAGGTAACCCCGTCAACTCGGTCACCATCGTCTGGTAGTTCAGCAAAGCTTCCAAGCGGCCCTGAGAAATTTCTGCTTGATAAGGGGTATAAGAAGTATACCAATTCGGATTCTGCATAACATGACGACGTATCGGTGCAGGAGTAATCGAATTATAGTAGCCCCGCCCAATCCAATTTTTCCATAAGCTATTCTTCTCCGCTAACTTGCACATACGCTCATAGACTTCGACTTCAGAACATGCGTCAGGCAAATCCAGTGGATGATCTGTACGTACCGATTTTGGGATACTTTCTTCAATACATTGAGTTAAAGAGGCACAACCCAGTGCTTGCAACATCTTTTCTACATCTTCCGCATCTAGACCTATGTGACGGGACGTATAATCATAACTTTCTTTGTATTTTTCTTGCATACGAATCCTTTCCCACATGGGACAAGCTACACACCACAACACTGTTCTCAGGCCTTAGCCGCCACAGACAACGAACGGGAAGACAAGCCATAATGAGAACGACTAAAAACAAATTTACAATCCAAATTCTTGGACACATCCATCATTTTTTCGACAATTGTCACACTACGATGTTGGCCCCCCGTACAACCAATTGCCAAGCGGTAGTGACGACGCCCTTCTTCATAAATGTGCGGCAACACCCACTGTAACCATGTACACAACATTTCCATAAACTCAACGGCACGCCCATCTTTCATCACATATTCTTGTACATCCGTCTCTAACCCCGTTTTATGGCGTAAGTTCATATCAAAATGGGGGTTTTTTAGAAAACGTACGTCATACACTCCATCCACCTGTGGAGGAACTCCATATTTAAAACCAAAGCTCACCAACTCCACAACCAGTTGACGTACTTTAAAAGAACGGCTGTAGCGATTTTCAATGTACTTTACCAGTTGCTGTGGCGCCCATAGTGACGTATCAATCACATCTGCAGCACATTCTCGTACAGGTGCCAACAAACGTGCCTCCTGAGCAATCGCCTGCTCTAGAGTAAGCTTCGTATTCACCTGCAGAGGATGCTTGCGTCGATTGGTACGAAAACGATGCACTAAAGATTCACTCTGAGCATATAAAAAGAGATGATCCACACGATATTTGCTCTCTAAGGCACGAATACATTGGAGCAGTAAGTCAATATCTAAAGCATCTCTCATTCTCAGAGCAAAAACGAGGGGTAACTCACGATCATGGCTGCGAGAATCCATAAGTTCTGCAGCACTTTCCACCATTTCAACGGGCAAGTTGTCGACACAATCGGCACCAGAGTCCTCACAAATACTTACTGCTGACTTTAAACCAGCTCCAGACATACCTGAAATAAGAATTATTTTACGCGACACAAGATGCACCCCATACTAAGCAACATATGTACAAAAAGTAGACAAGTCTTGTCCACAAGCAGCTTACCAGATGCAGCCAGTTTAGCATTTATCTTACATCGCTAACATCTCAAGTTGAGAAGAGTATCAGGAGAAGGGAAGTCAAACACAAACCAAGGGATCTTGAGCACAGCGAGCTGTCCATGTGAACACCAAATATGTTTTTTAACCTGCTTGATCACGATGCGCACGTTGACTGGAAGAAGGAAAACCCAGCGACTCACGGTATTTAGCAACTGTACGCCGGGCAATTTGCAAACCCTCTGCGAGCAAAAGCTTCGTAATTGCGTGATCTGAGTAAGGTTTAGCAGGGTCTTCTTGGTCAATTAACTCACGGATACGCGCACGAATGCTCTTGGTCGTTACCATATTACCATCTGTATTTTGTAAGGCATTCGTAAAAAAATATTTCAGCTCAAAGGTACCCCGAGGGGTCTGCGCATACTTCTGAGTCGTGAGCCGGCTCACCGTAGAAGGGTCACATCCTACTTGCTCGGCTACATCTTTTAAACGTAGCGGCTTCATGTGCTTGACCCCTTGTTCAAGGAAGTCCACCTGACTACGCATAATTTCTTGTCCAACACGCAGGAGAAGCTTCTGTCTTTCCATGACCGAACTCACGACCCATTTTGCCGCACGCAGCTTCTGACCAAAATACTTTTTAGTGGAGCGGTCACGATCTCCCACATGATGATCACGATAATAAGCATTAATCGAAAGCTGTGGCAAGCCCTCCTCATTGAGAATCACTACCCAATCCGCACCTACTTTTTTCAACACCAAATCTACAATGACCCCTTCTTGCGGATGTATATGAAAACGTTTACCAGGAAAGGGGTCTAGTTGACGCAAAGTTGTGATGCTTTGCATCAACTCATCACGGGAGACACCACATAACTTCATCAATACCTTATAGCGGCGGTTTTCTAACAAATCTATGTGGGAGGTAAGCAGAGTACGGGCCAGATCATCCTCAATATGCATTTCATCTAACTGACAGATCAGACAGTCCGCTAAGTTCATCGATGCCAAGCCGAGTGGTTCTAAACGTTGGATCTCTTGCCGTACTTTTTCAACCTCTGCAACCTCCTCTTGCAGGCCAAAAGCCAAGTCCTCAACAGAGAGAACGAGATAACCACGACTATCAAGATTACCACCAATCTCATTGGCAATCCGACGCTCTTTCGCAGTCCAATTCAATAATGAAAATTGGGCGAGCAAGTGATCCCAAGCACTCACATGATAAATAGCTGTCTGCTCCAAAACAACATCACTCGATTCCCCACTGACATTTCCTTTAGGCTTGGTAAAGTCGATAGACTCTTGGCCACCTTGATACTTCTCCAGATCAAGCAACTGATGATCGACCCAAGAATCCCCTTGCGTATGGAGATGCTCCACAAGCTCTTGCTGCGTAAACTCCTCACCTGTTACCTCTACCGTAGCGTCATCTACCGAGACTGCCAACTCCTCTAAGAAAGGATTTTCCAGAATTTCATTCGCAAGGTATTCCTGTAACTCAAGCCGAGAAAGGCGGAGCAGTTTTATGGCTTGTTGCAACTGCAACGAAATACGCTGCTCAAGTGCTAACTCTCCCTGCTGGCGCAGTTCAATAGCCATGCTCAACCTCCTCACTTTTAGTAAAGATCAAAAAGCTACAGGCGAAATTGCTCACCTAGATAGGACTGCCGTACCCCAGGATCAGCTGCAATTTCTCCAGGCGAGCCATGCGCAATGATACTCCCTCCAGAAAGCACATAAGCACGATCACAGCTACCTAAAGTTTCTCGAACATTATGATCTGTAATCAAAACACCCAAACCCTCTTGCTTAAGATTATCAATAATTGCTTGAATCTCTTGTACTGTCACAGGGTCTACCCCAGCAAAAGGTTCATCTAACAATAAAAATTTGGGCTGAATAATAAGGGAACGCGCAATCTCAACTCTTCTTCTCTCTCCTCCAGATAGAGCAGCACCCATGGACTTGGCAATATGCTCAATTTGAAACTTTTGTAACAGCTCACGCATATAAGAGCGACGCCTTCCACTATCAATGCCCGTCAACTCCATTACCGCCAACAAGTTATCTTCCACACTCAACTTGCGGAAAATAGACATATTTTGTGGTAGATAACTGATACCTTTTTTAGCACGCTCATGCATGGGAAAATGTGTAATCTCATCTTCCCCAAAAAAGACCTTACCCGAGCCAGGGAGTAGCAAGCCTACGACCATATAAAAGCTGGTGGTCTTGCCTGCACCATTTGGCCCCAGCAAACCGACCACTTCCCCCATCTCTACAGAAAAGGAGACCGAGCGTACCACTTGACGCCTTTTAAAAGACTTACACAACTCTTGAGCTGCTAGCATGACCATGATGTTATCCCAAACTATTGCAAAAGCACAGTGCACTCTTGTTGTTTATTCACTGGGTTGCGCATTCACCTTGGTTTCCGGCTTCACCACACCTTTGACACGAGTCGCCTTAAAAATTCCCGTTTTAAGGTCATAGTCAATGCGATCTCCACGTACAATATCTGCTCCTCGATACAAGGTAGCGTTCCCCATGAGCACAGCTTTTTCAGATTTGGCACTATAAGTCACTTTGTCTCCAAAAGCACGTACATATTCACCTCGCTCTTCATCGCGATTCAAGAGCTTAACATTTCCTCGCGCTTCGACGTGTTCTACTTCACGGGTTATGTCCTCAAAAAAAAGTTTGGCATGATCTGCCTTGATCTCCATCTCCCCCTGACGAATCCATACTTTTTCATCCAGATCCAGGACGCCCTCCTGCTGCTGGCCGATCATTGTTTCACCTTCAAACTTCACCGGTAACCGTTGCTTTTTCCTGGATTTAGAAGGCGATTTACGGGGCTGATTAGGATTCGATTTTTCTGCAGCTGTTGCCGTCGCTGTTGGCTGTTTCTCCGCTGGAGTTGGCACAACTTTAGGGCGCTGTGGACGAATCGACGGCTGCATTTTATTTTCTTGCGTAACGTGACCTTGCCGAGCAGGCTTTGTTTGGACACCTTCATCCGACTCAAGTACATCCACATCAATCAAATCAGCATAGACAGGCATGGTGACCTCTACGATCATCATCATGGAGAAAGCACCAATTAGACCTTTTATATTACTCATCCGGATAAAGTACACCTTTCACCTGCCCATATAACCTAAAACTGTCATTTTCTAGATTGACATCAAAGCCATTCTCCGCGGTAAGCCAGCGCATCGCACTCACCACACGAATAGGGTCTGAACCATAAACTTTTTTACCGACCGAGTAGTATGCCCGATCCGTATATAAAGTATAGCGTGAACGCGCAATGACGACACGCTCAGACAGCTCAACAAACTCCAACTCACCCTCACGACTCAAAACCTCAAGCTGACCCGAATTGAGTTCCCCTTCAAAATTCTCCGCACGCCAAACTTCTTTATGCTCCTCCTGATTCAACTGCCAACCCTTTACCTGACCACGCATCACCAGAGTACGTGGGGGCTGCAAAGCTGCTTGCATGGCCGACAACTGGGCGACCTGTTGCAGACCTATGTACCGACGCACAACAAAGTTCTCTGCTCGAATACGCGGAGGAGCTGTGGACGAATCACCCACAAGTGTTTCCAAAGAAGCTGTCTGATCACGATAAAAATAGGCTGACAAAGAAAGGACAAACACGCTCAAAAAACCGATCATGACCATGCTTTGAAACGACATATTTATTCCTACACAAAAGGGAGACCAACCCTAAACACAGGTTACCTTACCTCATCCACGCACAACAAAGCTATGGAAAGCGTATATCGCAGAGAACGTGAGTCACCCTAGAAAAGGGGAAACACAAAAATTAGAGCAAATACGTCAACTGGGCAAACAGCCGAGTATCAAAGAATGAAGAATTATCCCCAGACACGTCAAAGAAGTGAAGCTCACGAAATCTCATTCCTCCTCCCCAGGAGTACTCTTGCTTATGCTGTCCCAACATCCACTCCATGCCGAAGCCACTGTGGGACTTGATAAGCCGTTTCGAACTTAAAAAACCAATCATTCCTAAGCTGAAGGGTTGAAACTGAAAGCTGACCGTCCAGCGACTATCGCGCCACCCCAACGATGCAAACGACCCCTCACTCACAACAGTACCCCCAACACTAAGCATATCGTAACCACCAAAACGATTACCCTGGGTACCCAAACCCTCTGCAATTGCATAAGGCCCCAGCCTCCAACGGACACTACCTTCTCCACTTTGCTGCCCAGCCGGAAGAGACCACAAAATTTTTGTAGAAAGACCAAACCCAACAAAGGAGCCTTCATTCATTTTTCCCTGCCCCACCCATAGATTGGCATCGACGAGAGTATCCTGAGTAAAGGAACGGCTTGAGGACGCTTCAAAAAAGTTCAGTAACGAGGTCAGGCTTTGTGCCGAAGAAGAAGAGACCCCAGGGGTGGCAAACTTCCAACTCCAGTGTCCCAAGCGCATATCCACATGAGCAAATTTATGGATCTCCGTGAGGCCTCGCAAATTGGACCAAGGACTCAGGGCTGGCGCTGCCCCTAACGGAGCCGAGACTGATTCTGATGAGGATGGCACTGCTTTTTCTAGCGGCTGTGCTTCCTTCTCGACGGATGGTGTGTCGGTCATTACCACGGCAGCTGGTTCCATCTTTCGCGGTTGCACAACACCCTGTGGTTCCTGCACCTCCACAGCTACAGGCTGCGGGGGCGGCAAAGGCTTAAAGTAACGCCGCGAATACACCCCGTTACTGCGCGCGCCATCTCCAAAGCGCAAAATATCAGGCTCCACCAGACTAAGGATATGTGCCACTGCAGTGTGCTGACTCAGCTCCACAACTTTGACAACACCTAAATACTGGCGCTTGAAAGTACGCCACGTACCCAACGCAGGGTGCTTTTCCACGACACTGACACGCTCTAACTTTAACTCTTCCCCAAGATGCAAGCCAAGACCAGATCCAGCACTTAAAGTTAGAAAATCTTGCTGAATCGAGGTCACCGTCACGTCCAAAGGCAAACGATTCAAAATAGTGTACACCAACTCCAACAAGGTCTGGTCGTAGTCAGGAAAACTCTGATTTTTTCCGACAACCATGACACCTAATTCTCGGGTCTCTTCCACAATAGGTTCTTGCTCACAACTCACCAACTGTAAAGTCATGAATAAATGTTGCTCCCGAATCGAGAGATGAGGCACCATCAAGACATCACACTCAAAATCATCCCGCAAAAATTTGCGTCCGTTGACACTGTTCCAGCGGGAGGCTATCAATGCACGGTGCAGCACCTCAAAGCGCCCACTCTCGTCTACCGACTTTTCAATCACGTCGTACATATGCGCCACACGATCTGGCCAACGTGCAGCCATCTGCTCACTGACTTTATCTGCGACCTGAATAGAAACAAGGCCTATCCGTTTCATATAAGGTACTTGTAAGGGGCGCTCTGTTTGTTCACCCTGCGCCCAGCCATACCGAGCAAACATACAACAAAAAATGCCCCATATCACCTGGAGCCGCCAAGAACAACCCATGTTCAACCTATATCTTGTCCACGGAGTGATTACTTCCATCAAAACCAAGTCGCCTACGTGACCCTTCGACCAGCGTCGTCACATACACGGGCCTCTTCCATATTTGATAAATATTTTTAATAACCTCGTTCGCAAAGCTTTGCTGCAGATCCACTCCTTCATGATTATGAACCAAGAGCAACTCGCCCCGATTACGGAAGTTCGCGTCCTGCACCTCAATAATAGGTTGGCCAAAGTTACTGATTTGCGCCATAAGCTGCTGCTTGATCGACTTAAAGTCACGCGAAGTGATCACATACTTGCCCGTACGGGGGTCCATGTCATAGAGAAACATTTTGGTAGCATGACAAAAGTCTTCATCTAAAAAGTCATCAATAAACGTGACATCATTATGGAACCTCCGGACTTCAAAGAGCTTCTCACGCCCCTGGCCTGCTCCTGTATCCCACTCCGCACGGACCTTCGGATCATCACAGTCGAGGTATTCCAACCCAAACTGCCCTCGATCCCAGCGACGCTCAACATGGCGCAGCAACTCCACCCCCAGGCGATAAGGATTGAGCTGTCCAGGATGGTTCGCCACCACTCCAGCATAATGATCGCAATAGTCCACAATTTCGGAGGCACTTAAACGTGTATCCATCTCTGTCATCATCTTCGAATGCCAGTAAGTGGCCCAACCTTCGTTGAGAATCTTGGTCTGTCCTTGTGGAGCAAAGTAATAGGCCTCATCACGAATCATCGCCAAAATTTTCTTCTGCCAGCTAGAAATAGGCGCATGGTTCAACAGGAACTTCAGCACATCACGCACAGGTTCGGCAGGAAAAGCACGACTTTGATTCGCTAAACTCAAGGATTTTTGCCGCTGCTGATCTAAGAAATCCTTTGGATTCACATAGTCATCCATGTATGTCTTAGAAGCTAACTTCGCCACAGGGCCACGTGTCATACGCGTAATCTGCTGTTCATCCAGCCCAGGGGTTTCCTTTTTAAAGGGGTCATGAAGGTCAATGAGGTTTTCAAGAGACAAACAAACATCAATAAAGCTTTCGACCTCGTCGTGACCAACCTCATCAATAAGACGACGTACCATAGTCGCATGGTTGGCCATTTTATCCAGCATCTTACGGTTTGTTTTAGAAAACCAGTAGTTATTTTTAAAAAAGTCACAATGCCCATATACATGTGCCATAACGGTCTTCTGATGTACCAAACTGTTGGAATGCAGTAGGTAAGCATAACAGGGATCGTTATTAATCACCATCTCATAAATAACACTCAAACCATATGTATAACTCTTGGAGAGCTTCTCATAGTTCATTCCCCAACGCCAATGAGGATAGCGCGTGGGAAACCCACCGTACGCAGCAATTTCGTTCAACTGCTGATAGTCGACCACTTCAAATACAGTCGTAAAAAAGTCAAGGCCCACTTCCTTCGCACGCTGTTCGATACGACAAGCTATTTCTTGTAGCTGGGTTGTCAGAGCTGTATCCCCAATCATGGTTTATTTACCCTTCCCTAGAAACGCTTTTAAGGAATCCATGATGGCATCACGGTCTTTTATCTGCGCCAATGTTACTTTTTGGTGTTCATTCCCAAAGTTCTTAACTAAGTCACGCAAAAACTGTCCTGATCCATAACGCGACTCCACCTGTCCATAGCAAAACAAGTTCGATGCGGGTAACAAGCTGCCCTCTAAAAGGCGCATACATTCGGCGGTATCATTACCCGACCAGTTGTCCCCATCCGAAAAATGAAAAAGATAAATATTCCACTCACTCGGAGGGTAAAACTTTTCAATCGTCTGCAAAGCTAGTTTATAGGCGGAACTAATCAGCGTACCCCCGCTTTGTTTTGTCCGATAGAAGGTATTCTGGTCCACCTCTCGTGCTGTAGCATCGTGAATAAGGTAACGACG
>JAPPOJ010000088.1:0-2612 GCA_028817975.1 Zetaproteobacteria bacterium
ACTCAATTTGCAAATTCACATCAGTATTTGGAGGTAAGCTTCCTGGTAATATGCTCAGCTCTCTAAATTCAGTCGTGCTGGTTCCGAGGTCGAAACTGTTCGAGGTGAGTGTTTGGGTTGTAGTGGTATAAGTTCCTCCCCCTTGATCGACAAGGGTTAATTCACCTGCAGTGCTGTCCTCTATACTTCCAGACTGGCTTGAATAATCAGCTGGAGAGCCTGCTGACCAATCAGTGTTTTCGGCCTGCCAATAACCAACGGGTTTAGTTGTGGTTGTTCCTGATTGGCCAACACTTACTGTCGCGTCGGTGATTGGCGTACTACTTGCCGCATCTAGTACCGTTACGAGTAGTGACCTGGTTGAAGCCGGGACAAAAACAAAATCAAAGTTCACGATTAAATCTGGATTCAGAATTAGAGGATTTATTGGTGTTGAGCCAAGAATGTCGTAGTTTGTGCTGCTGGCATTGGTGAAGGTGTAAGTATCCCATTCAAGTAAAAGGTCATCTAGAGCCCCGTTGCTGTCTGTGCTTAAAGAGGTGGTTGAGAACTTTAATACGTTTGGATCAGTCCCAATTATTTTTGAACCGTCGATATTGAAATGAATATTTTCTACCGGAGAACAAAACGGATCTAAAGCCCGAGTTTGCACCCTTGAAAGTACATCGATGGCAAAACTAATACTAGTAAGCTCTTGGCTGGCGACAGTTGCATGTGGAGGTGAAGGATTCGGGTTTTCTGTGCTTGAACTGTAGGTTCCACTTGTCGAGTATCCTGATTTTGAAACTAAAATCTCGTACCCCTCTGTGCTCGTTGGCACATCAACAAGTTGTAGCGATCCGCTTACGTCTGTGGTGTCAACGATGTTAATGGTTGGGCTTGCGATAGTGTTAATTACTGTAACGTCTGCAAAAGAAACTGGCTGCCCATTGGCATCAAAAACGTCGATAAAAATGGATCCGTTACTGCTTGCCGCTTCAAGTGCAGCTGCTGCTACCAATGTGGTTACTGAAATTGGCTTATAGTTCACACAATCGTCACACTCAGCGCGCAACTCTACCAATCGATAATCAGCTGGAGCTGTGTCTTTTGGTGTGGTTGTAACTGTTCCATCGAAATGATGGTCGATGTTTCGCACGAAAGCGTGGATTTGAAAATCTACTCCTTGGAAATTTCGGGTAATTACCTGCGGAATGACTCCTGGCGGATACCCTCCTTCAATTCCCACATCATCAAAGTTTAAATTGCGAATCAGTTCGATTTCCCTGTTTAACAGAGTGGTGGCTAGCGTGGTGTGTTCGCTCCTTCCTACAATTTCAAGGATATTTCTATAGGTAAAGAAAATTGACAGCGTCAATATGGTAAATATCGTTGCGGCAATAAGAACCTCCATGAGAGTTGCGCCTTTTTCTTTCGATCTAGTGAGCTGAATCGACATATACGTTCTAGAGCGTGAGAGATTGGCTGATTGAGTAAATTGGAGTAATAACTGAAAGAGCGATAAATCCGACCATGAGTCCCATAACAAGGAGCAAAATCGGCTCGATAATGCTGCTCAAGTTTTTAAGTGTCTCATCTACTTCGCCTTCATAAAACTCTGATAGATATTCCAGACTGCCTGTAAGATTTCCTGTATTTTCACCTACCTCAAACATGTTTACGAAGGTAACCGGGAACATGTTCGGTAGGGTCTTAAGATATTTCGACAGAAACTCTCCTTTGCGCAGCTCATCTGCGCTGGCTCCCAGCTCCTTCCTGTATATGACGTTATCCAGCGCTTCGGCGGTAATAGTTACCGCTTCAATGATTTGCACACCTGAACTTAAAAGCAATCAGAAGATTCGAGAAATGTTTGCTACGTTCACTTTCACAGCAATTTTTCCAATAATTGGCAGACGCAAAAGTATTCTGTGCCAAATTCGCTTGTACCATAGGTAATGCGAGATATACCACATGAAAATAATGAAGCCGAAAAATCCTGCGATAAGTTGCCATGTATATTGACTGCTGAAGTTACTGACTGTAATAAGGATGCGAGTTGTGAGCGGCAAATCAATGTTTAGGTTGGAGAAAACAGGAAGAATTTTGGGAAATACTCCGATCATCAACGTCGCAACGATACCAACTGTTGCCGTCATAATCACCATTGGATATATAAGAGCTCCACGCACTTTGCTTTTAAGCGCCTTCTTTTTCTTCATTTCCACTGCCAGATAACTCAAGTTGTCTATGAGTGTTCCACTGTTCTCTCCAACGCGGATAATGTTGACATAGAGCTCGCCAAAAACGCCCTTATATCTTTCCATTGCGTCAGAGAGAAAGAGACCCTCACTGGTGTCGTTGATGAACTTTGCAAGCATTTTCTTGAAGACAGTGCTTTTGGTCTGATCGGAGATCATCTGCAAGCTTTTCTGCATAGTCATTCCTGCCTTAAGCCCTACTGCAAGATGGCGCGCAAACATCACCTTCTCTTGTAAGGGGATGCGCGTGAAAAGATTGATGCTTGTTTTTTTCTTTTTCTTCTTTCCCTTAGCTTCTGCTTCTTTGGCTCCCTTCTTTTCTGCGCCAGCTTTATTTGCTTTTAGTTGTTTCGCTGCTTGCTTTGTTTCCTT
>JAPPOJ010000088.1:2622-2965 GCA_028817975.1 Zetaproteobacteria bacterium
TTTTTTTGCGTGGCCTCTTCTTTTTTGCGCTTTGCCTCTTCTTTTTATGCTTCTTTGGCGGCTTTTTTTGCGGCTTTTGACCCCGCTGGTGCTGATGCAGCCTGTTCTTTCTGAGCAGGTGTTGCTGTGGGCGGTTTCGGCTCTGCTGAGCTTGGCTCAGTTGTTTGCGCTTGCATTTTAGGGGCTTGTGGAGCTGAAGCTGGCTCTGCTTGAGGGACTTGTGTAGCGGCTTTCGCCATTCCTTGTTTCATTTCTGGGTTTGCCCCTACTTGCTGGGCCGCAGATTCAAGAGCAGATCGCTTCTTAGGAGAATCTTGAATCTGTTGAGCGACAGGGTCATTTT
>JAPPOJ010000231.1 GCA_028817975.1 Zetaproteobacteria bacterium
CTTTTTAATGTACTTCAGGAAAAACAAGTCACTCGCATACTCGAAAATATGCCTGCTGATGCAGCATTACAAATAACCGAGTACTACGGTCGTGTTGGCTCCGGTTCAGAGTACGACATTCTCAAAGAAATGAATAGCTCACTTCGAGAAGCTTTTAATGTTTGTAAGCAAGACACCCCGCAACAATAGATAAAACTTTTTTATTATCTAACATATTGCTTAAGTAGAGCATCAGAGAAACTATTTAAGGAAGGTAAGTGGATAAATGTATCAAAGCAGCTCAAAGCTTACGATAAGTTGATTGCTCATTCAGGTTCTGACCAGGTGCCCAAGCACACGCCGAACCAAAAGCTTCGGTTAGAATTCTTTGCTGCTCCAATTGATGTGCTTTCGGTGAACCTTCAGCGGTGGTTCCCGAGTGCTTACGCCCAACATAAGAAACAACAGCCCGATTTTCAGTTAAAGCGACCAAGCGAGGGCGTACAAAGCTCCAATAACCCATATTTTGGGGTTCTTCCTGAACCCAAATCACACTTTTCAAGTGTGGCATTTTGGCAAGCACCTTCTCTCCTAAAAGTTCAAAAGGAAAAGGGTAAAGCTGCTCCAACCTTACAATCGGAACATCTTGGTATTCCTGATGTTGATCACGCATTTCTAATAGCTCATAATAGACCTTACCACTACAGAAAATAATCTTGCCCGCCTTAGCTAAGAGCTGCTGCTCACCCTGCACAAATAAGGGCTGAAAATCCATCGAAGTAAAATCCAGCAGAGGGCTACGCACCTTTGGGTGACGCAGTAAGCTTTTAGGAGTAAATAACACCAAAGGCTTACGCACCTCCCTTTTGACCTGACAACGAAGCAGATGAAATATCTGTGCAGGAGTCGTGACATTACACACAATCATATTTAAATTGCCACACAACTGAAGAAAACGCTCAACCCGTGCACTCGAGTGCTCAGGTCCCATTCCTTCAAAACCATGAGGAAGCATCAGCACCAAGCGGCTTGTTTGAGCCCACTTAGCCTCAGAAGCAGCTAAAAACTGATCAATAATAATCTGGGCGCCATTTACAAAATCCCCAAACTGAGCTTCCCAAATAACTAAACCACCTGGGCAAGCCACTGAATAACCAAACTCAAACCCAAGACACCCTTGTTCTGAAAGAGGGCTATTCAGAATATCAATATCGCCCTTCCCAATACCACGCAAATAAGGGTGTTCTGTGCCTGATTCCTGATCAAAAATCACACCATGTCGACTAGAGAAAGTCCCACGCTTACAGTCTTGCCCAGAAAGACGCACACGGTGACCTTCGGCCACAAGGCTCGCAAATGCGAGCAGCTCTCCAAACCCCCAATCTATCGAACCTGCTCCTTCTAACATGTTACGACGTGTTTCAAATAACTTCATAATTTTCGCATTTGCGTGAAACCCATCGGGAATCGCAAGCATTTGTTGCGCGAGAGCTTTCACTTCCAGTTCCGTAATTGCGGTCGTTGGCACAGACATAACCTCACGACGAGATGGCTTGGCATAGCTCAAAATATCCGTATAACGTTGTGGAGGCTGAGGCAGCTGTGGCCCAGCATACCCAGGGGCATGAATACGTGCATATGCATCTTGCAACCTTTGTTTACATGCCAACTCCAACTCTTTTAGCTGCTCCGCAGAGGCTACGCCCGCAGAGACAAGCTGAGCACCGTACTTTTTAAATGCTGTCTGCTGCTTCTTAATCAACTTATACATCTGTGGTTGCGTGAAACTAGGTTCATCTGTTTCATTGTGGCCATGCCTACGATAACCAATCAAGTCAATAACCACATCTTCACCGTAACGCTGACGATACTCTAAAGCCAAGTGCCCTACCCAACATACAGCTTCTACATCATCTGCATTCACATGAAACACCGGCGCACGCACCATCTTACTAATATCAGAGCTATAAAAGCAGGAACGGGAGTCAAACGGGTTCGTGGTAAAACCAATTTGATTATTCGTAATAATGTGAATCGTACCACCTGTCGTATAACCCCCTAATTTAGATAAATTGAGCGTTTCTGCGACAATTCCCTGGCCAATAAAAGCAGCATCACCATGTAAGAGGACAGGCACAATCTTCTTTCGCCCATGCTCACCTATTTCCTCTTGACGCCGACGGGTAAAACCTTCCAATACCGGGTTTACAGCCTCTAAATGGCTGGGATTCGGACATAAGAAAAGCGCTACAGTTCCTCCCGAAGCTGTCTTAACTTCAGAAGCATAGCCCATATGGTATTTGACATCTCCATCAATATCGAAGGGATTTGCATGGCTACCTTCAAACTCCACCAAGATTTTTTCTAGGGGCTTTTCCATAATATTCGCCAAAACATTCAACCGCCCTCGGTGCGCCATGCCAATGTTCACCTCTTCAATCCCCATATTCGAACCATCATCCAAAATATGGTCTAAAAGGGGGATCAAAGCATCAAGGCCTTCTAGCGAAAACCTTTTCTGACCCAAGTAACGATTCTGTAGGTATTTCTCTAAACCTTCTGCTTGCCCCAATTTTTTGAGCATTCTCATTTTTTTGTCGACGGAAAACTGGGGAGTATTGCTCACTTGCTCCATTTGCTGTTGCAACCACACAACGGCTTCAATATTTTGAATGTCACGGTAATCCGCACCAATACGGCCACAATAAGTTTGTTTGAGCTTGCTCCAAATATCCGTGAAAGTCATGTTCCCCCGGCCAAAGTTGGCAGGGGAAAACTTAGCCTCTGCAGAAATGTCTCCAAGCCCATGAGCTGCTGGCAACATCTTTGTCTCTATTTCAGGAGCAAGGCTAAGCGGGCTGGTATGGGCACACAAATGCCCCAGAGTACGATACAAATTAATAAAAGCTTCTACTCCAGCATGCTCGTGACCCGACACACGTACATTGCCCATGGAGCGGTCTGTCTGTGCAAGAGACTGTTCAGATGCCATCTGACTTTGAGCAAGCTCAAAGCCATCAAAAAAATACTTCCAGGTAGGTTCCAGTTGCTCTGGGCTATGACGATAAATCTCTAGCATTTCCTCCAAGTACTCAGAACTGGCTTGATTTAGATAAGAGTGTTGATGAGATTTAACCATGATTTTCCTCTCTTCCAAATAATGTTGCACCCGCATTCGGCCTGCTCTGAAAAGCTTGGAAATGTTTATCTCCCTGCCCAAAAATAATCACGCATGAATAGCTCGGTCATCCACATCAAGGGCTGCTTCCTTAAGTACCTCTGCCAGAGTTGGGTGCGCATGAATTGTACGAGCAATGTCCTCTGCACTTGCTCCGTACTCAAATGCAGTAGCAATCTCAGCAACTAACTCCGATGCACTTGCTCCAACTATGTGAGCCCCTAATAGCTTATCTGTTTTTTTATCCGCTAAAAACTTGACAAAACCATCCGGCTCTCCCGCAGCCTGCGCTCGTCCATTCGCACGAAATAAAAATTTACCAACCTTGTAGCTCACACCTGATTGTTTCAGCTCTTCTTCCGTCTTCCCTACACTCGCGACTTCCGGCCAAGTATAAACAACACTCGGGATATAATCGTAAGGTACATGGCCACTTTGACCCACCAGCATTTCAGCAAGTGCGACACCCTCTTCTTCAGCTTTATGTGCTAACATTGGACCCGCAATCAAGTCACCGATCGCATAAACGTTCGACTTCGAAGTCCGAAACCGTTCATCTACTTGTATAAGCCCGCGTGAAGTCAGCTGAACTCCACTTTCTTCGAGACCACAATTTTGGGTGCAAGCACGACGACCAACTGCAACCAGCACTTTGTCCGCTTCAAGAACCTGATCACCTTTTTTGTCTGTATATGCTAGGGTCACAAAACCTTGTTGCTGATTCACCTGGGACGACTGTAAAGTAGAGCCCGTCAAAATCTGTAGGCCTTGCTTCTTAAGAATCTTCATCATCTCTTTTTGTATAGCCCCATCCATCGTGGGAAGAATATTCGGTTGTGCTTCCAGCACAGTGACTTGCGCCCCCAACCTAGCCCAAACACTACCAAGCTCTAGGCCAATAACCCCCCCTCCAACAACGACCAAACGCTCAGGGACCTCGGTTAATTCCAGAATATCCGTAGAATCAAGAATATATTGATGATCCATTTTTGCGACAGGGATATCGACAGGGACACTCCCCATTGCCAACACCACATGCTTAGCCTGCAGCTGCTGTACAAGCTGTTGGTTTTCATCTAAAACATCCACCTCACCACCAGGCCTCAGGCACCCATGTCCCAACACACGATGTACTTTATTTTTTTTAAACAAAAATTCCACACCGCCCGTAATTTTTTCAACCACCTGACGCTTACGTTGCAGTAACTTCGCCAAGTCAAGCTGTACGCCCGATACAGCCACTCCATGTGTATCAAGTTCACCAGATACCGCACGGTGATAATGGTGACTTGACTCCAACATAGCTTTGCTGGGAATGCAGCCAACATTCAAGCATGTTCCCCCTAAAGTAGCACGAGACTCCACACACACCACTTTAAGACCCAATTGTGCGCAACGAATTGCGCACACATAGCCCCCAGGCCCCGCACCAACTACGACAACATCATATGACTCTGCCATCATTTAAACCTCAAGTAATAAGCGACTTGGATCTTCGATCGCCTCTTTTATTTTTACGAGAAAGCCGACAGCCTCCTTACCATCCACAATTCTATGATCGTAAGACAAAGCAAGATACATCATCGGACGTGCTGCAATACTTCCATCTGGCATTACCATAGGCCGCATCTGAGTTTTATGCATCCCAAGAATCGCACTCTGAGGAGGGTTCAAAATAGGAGTCGATAGTAACGAGCCAAAGACACCACCGTTTGAGACCGTAAATGTTCCACCTTCTAGGTCATCTAAACTGATCTTATTCTCACGCGCTTTGCTTGCATAACGGGCAATTTCTTTTTCAATACCAGCAATAGTTCTTTTATCTACATCACGTACAACTGGCACCATCAAACCTTTTGGAGTGGAAACTGCAACCCCTATGTCACAGTAGTTATGATAGATAACATCTGTGCCTTCAATATAAGCATTCACTGCAGGAAAAGCTTTCAATGCACTCACACTAGCTCGCAGGAAGAACCCCATAAACCCGAGCTTCATATCAAATTTTTTCACAAAGTCTTCTTTATAACGAGACCTCAAGGCCATGACCTCTGTCATATCAACCTCGTTAAAAGTAGTAAGAATCGCCGCTTGCTCCTGAGCTTGCAACAATCTTTCCGCAATACGGCGTCTCATCATCGACATGGGCTTACGTTGATCTTGACGCTCTAGCAACGAAGAAGCAGCTGCTGCAGAAACTGGCGCCTGGGGGGAACTATTTGGAGAAGATTGCACATTCCCCTGAGATTGAACCAACTTCACCGCATCCTCTTTGGTCAGCCGGCCATCTTTACCATGGCCCACGTGACCTGCAGCAGAAACACCTGCATCCGACAAAACCTTGCGTGCTGCCGGGCCCGGATCTTTCTCTTCAGCTACGGGTACAGCTACCTGGGGTGAAGCAGTCGCTGGATCTGGACTCCCTCCAATAGAGCTCACTTCTCTTTCCGCAGAAGGCTCTAGAGTTCCGATCACATCCCCGATCTGAACCACCGTCCCAGCTTCTTGCAAAATACTCAGCTTGCCCGCAGACTCGGCAACGATCTCCACCGTAGCCTTATCTGTTTCTAACTCAAGTAAAATTTCATCCTGCTCTACCCACTCACCATTTTCTTTATGCCAGGACTCTATCATGCCTTCTTGGACAGACTCCCCGACTGCTGGAACTTTGACTTCTACGGCCATACCGACACACCTTCAATAAAAATTGAGTAGAGAAACAACGGACTCCCACCACCCCTCTTATCACCACCTCTCGGTTTACACTCATGATCCATAATAGGCATTTTTGTACAGGTGCGAGATCCCGCCCCTTAGTCATAAAGTTTTTTGCACTTCACGGAGATACTCTCACTAATTGCATTCAAAATCAATGCAAACACCCGGCAATCCACGTACGTAGGGTATAGGCTACGGGCAACTTTTGCCCAAAAAGACAAAACACTATAGCGGAAAAGGTACCGCGAAGAAAAACAAGCAGCTATGAAAAGGAAAGAAAGTACAATAAAAGAGCACTCCCGCTAAGCCCACTCTCAAGAAATCAGCTTAACGACACCTCATGTGGTTCATCATCCTTCATCTTATGACCGGTTGAATCTAAGTCCTCGATCTTACACTCAGAAGCATCAAAACTCTCTGTAACAGCTCCCATTACTGGCTGGTTACTCACGCTCTGCTTCCCAGCTTCAAGCCCTTCTGTAGGCTCTGTATGCATTTGTGAATTACCATTAAAAATAGCCCCGTCGTTTACAACAAGACTAGGAGTCTGGATATCCCCCTGAAAAACACATGTCTCCGTAAGCTTAACCCTTTTGTAAGACACCAAAGAGCCAAGAACTTTCCCTTGCACAATTGCTTCATCAGCCGTTATTTTTGCCTTAATTTCAGCTTCTTCTTCAATAATCAACAAGCCCTCAGAAATGACTTCTCCCTCTATTTTACCTCCAATACGGCTTGCCCCACGACAGTGTAATTTTCCCTTGAAGTGACAGCCTGGAGTAAGTATCGTAACTCCAGAGTCTCCTACACCACCTGAACGACGCCCGCTTTTGTTCGACCCCTTATCCGAAAAAATCATATTCCCTCCAAAGTTATCCACCCAAAAACCAGAACTCAGCCCCAAGAACCCTCTTGAACTTATCTCCTGGCAAAAAGTTGTGTTGTTACAATAGATAACAAATATGACCACGAACTCGCTTAGGAGTACCAGGCTAATCATGAGTCCGTATTGTAATCGTTCCTCGAGATCATCCTATCATGAGCAAGGGCACCCCAAAGTATGGGAGAAAATGGGCACCATTGCAGCGGCAGAAACTACCTTGAGCGGAGAGCCCATATGGTCAGACATAGAAAAGAGTCTATTTCACGAATATCAGGTGAATTGCTCATACAGTTACCGTGTGAGCCTGCAACACAGTCTTTCTACCTTGACACGACCACTCACTCAGGCAGGGGAGTACTTTTGGCTTCTTCACTCGTCCAAACAACAGCTGCCCACACAATACTTGGGCTGGCTCCGACTACAAATTTTCTATGGACGCTTTAATACAGGACTTTTACACCTTGCTACATTTACAGAGAACAAACGAGTTTTTACGAAGTGTTACTTTAGCATGGCAGCTTGGCTGTTACGTTGCTTTCATTACAGAATCACAGACCAGATATATATAATACCTGTCTCGTGTCAAAATAAGTACTTAATTAGACAGTGTCTTGAACAAAGCTCGATACATTCCCATGAACACAAACTTTGGTCTCCCTTCAAATCCATTATGCCCACAGCAAAAACGGGTGAATGGCTTTCTGTTCTCAAAGTCCACGCACAGGATCTACAATAAAAAAGCCCCTTGTAACAAAACAAGAGGCTTTTGCAGTCGTCTTTTTGATTTCTCGATTCGACCAAAAACAGACTAACGCTTAGAGAACTGGAACTTCCTACGCGCACCTGGCTGACCTGGAAGCTTTCTCTCTTTCTTACGAGCATCACGCGTAAGCAAGCCAGCACGCTTCAGGACTTCACGGTGCTTAGGGTCCATGTCAGCTAGTGCTCTAGAAATAGCATGACGAATCGCACCAGCCTGCCCTTGAAGACCTCCACCAACTACATTTACAGTCAAGTCATACTTACCAACTGTACCGGTAAGCTCCAAAGGCTGAGAGATAAGCATCTTAGAAGTTGGTCTTAGATAATACTCATCCATAGGCTTTTTATTAATAGTAATACGCCCCTCACCTTCTTTTAGGTACAGACGCGCAATAGAGGTCTTACGTTTTCCAACAGTATGCTGCAAATAAGTAACACTCATTATTATTTCTCCTCAACCTTCTTCGTACGAGGCGCCATTTCCACAGGTGCTTGAGCAGACATATTGTGCTCAGGACCAGCAAAGACACGCATATTCTTAATAACTTTGCGTCCAAGTTTTGTTTTCGGCAACATGCCTTTCACAGCATATTCCACAAGGCGCTCAGGGTTACGAGCAAGCAGATCTCGTGCGCTGATCTCACGAATACCGCCAATATAACCTGTATGACGATAGTAAAGCTTTTTGTCCCACTTTCCACCAGAAAGGCTTACTTTGTCAGCATTTGTCACAATAACATTGTCGCCACAATCAAGGTGGGGCACAAAATAAGGTTTATTCTTACCACGAAGAACTCGTGCAATTTCACTCGCCAAGCGTCCCAAAGGCATGCCAGAGGCATCCACAGTCACCCACTTTTTACTGATGTGAGCAGGTGTAATGCTGCAGGTTTTCATTATAATCTCCGCTTATCTCAAATACAAAGCAATAAAAAGTCATATATTTCCAACGCTTACCATCGTTATAGCAACGGGACACCATACGAGGACGGCAACGGGAAGCCCACAACCTATTCAAGAGCAGTATGGTAACTCAAAAGCCAAATATTGTCAACGTTATTTGTTCTATTCCTACTCTCTTTTTGAAAGCATACAACTCACACCCATAACAGCTCTAAAAGTCTAACAAACGAGGAGCACGAGGGGCAAAGATCGCGTCTCGTATATTACTCATCCCTGTTATCCACATCACGAGCCTCTCGAGACCAACACCAAAGCCCGCATGTGGGACGGTGCCATAACGCCTCAAATCTAAATACCAATCCAGATGAGCTTTATCTACTCCACACTCCTGCATACGGGCTTCCAGAACGTCTAATCGGTCTTCTCTTTGTGATCCCCCACATATCTCACCAATCCTTGGAACTAACAAATCTGTTCCACGCACTGTTTTTTGGTCTTCATTTAAGTACATGTAAAAAGCTTTAATATCCTTCGGATAATCGTAAACCCAAACTGGTCCTTTGACATGCGTCTCACATAAATAACGCTCGTGCTCCGTTTGAAGATCCATTCCCCAATCTACGGAATACTCAAAACTACGCCCAGACTGCTTAAGAATTTCAATCGCTTCGGTGTAACTTATTTTTTCTGTTGGGGTTGCCAAAAAGTGTTCAAGCTCTTCAAGGGTTTGATTTTTATAAATTTTATCTAAAAAAGCAATATCTTTACGCCCAAAGGCTAAGCAGTGAGAAACCACTGCGCGAAATAACTCATCACCACACCTCATCGAGTCGTGATAATCTGCAAAAGCAAGCTCCGGCTCCACCATCCAAAACTCCGAAAGATGGCGAGCTGTATTTGAGTTTTCAGCACGAAAGGTTGGGCCAAAGGTATAAGATTTTTTATGACTCAAAGCAACAGCCTCAGCCTCAAGTTGACCACTCACCGTTAGATAGGCCTCTGAGCCAAAATAAGGCCTCTCAGCTAGCTCTTCCAGCTTTTTAGGGTTTTTATGCAGAGATTTCATACTTGTGGTGCTCACAGAAAACATTTCTCCCGCACCTTCACAGTCGGAAGCCGTCAAAATGGGGGTATGAACCCATATAAAGTCTTGCTCTTGTAAATAATGATGTATGGCCCGTGAGATCAAATTTTTTAAGCGGAAAACCGCCCCAAAAGTGTTTGTACGCGGCCTAAGATGAGCAATTTCACGTAAATACTCTAGAGTATGACCTTTTTTTTGCAAAGGGTAGCGCTCCGCATCCGAAGCCCCCACCAATTCAATGGAGTGAGCAAGCATCTCCACCGCTTGACCTTTTCCCATAGACTGCTGCAGCTCACCGTGAACCTGAACACTAGCGCCCGTATGAATTTCCGCAAGCAAATTATACGAAGGATTATCCTTATCACAAACAACTTGCAAATGATCTAGACACGAGCCATCATTAAGCGCGAGGAAGCCTACATTTTTCGAAACCCTACGCGTCCGCACCCACCCTTGGATGGTAACCATGACAGCATCTCTGCCAATCTGTACTTCTAGCGCGCGCTTTACCGTCCAGTCACCGCTCATGCAAACCTCTTATTACGTATTCTTTGAAAATTTTGCTAAAATGCCTAAAAGCGCAGTATATACCAGCTAAATAGAGGAATCTAGGAATAGCTTCTCTATTTTTTAACTTCACGAAAAAAAGCCCCACGACCTTTGAGGGTCGCGGGGCTTTTTTTATAATATTTTAAGGCTGCGTCGAGCTACTTTCCCACAGCTAAGGCTGCAGTATCATCGCCGCTGGTGGGCTTAACTTCCGTGTTCGGAATGGAAACGGGTGTTTCCCCACCGCCATAGACACAGCCAAATCTAGCGATTTGCTGTATTGGATGGCTGAGTTTACCTCAGCTTACTCTTTTTGTCAACTTCTATGAGCATACTTCGTAACCTGTCACTTGGACTTTCCAAGTGAAGAGAGGCGAAAAAAGCCTCACGACCGATTAGTACGCGTCAGCTCCATGCATTACTGCACTTCCACCTCGCGCCTATCAACGTCCTCGTCTCGAACGGGTCTTTAGGGCGTAAAGCCAGAGAAATCTTATCTTTGGGTCGGCTTCCCACTTAGATGCTTTCAGCGGTTATCCGTTCCATACGTAGCTACCCAGCGGTGCTTCTGGCGAAACAACTGGTACACCAGCGGTATGTCCATCCCGGTCCTCTCGTACTAAGGACAGATCCCGTCAAATTTCTTGCGCCCACAGCAGATAGGGACCGAACTGTCTCACGACGTTCTGAACCCAGCTCGCGTACCACTTTAATTGGCGAACAGCCAAACCCTTGGGACCTGCTTCAGCCCCAGGATGTGATGAGCCGACATCGAGGTGCCAAACCTCCTCGTCGATGTGAACTCTTGGAGGAGATCAGCCTGTTATCCCCGGAGTACCTTTTATCCGTTGAGCGATGGCCCTTCCATTCGGAGCCACCGGGTCACTAAGGCCTACTTTCGTATCTGCTTGACCTGTCGGTCTCGCAGTTAAGCTCCCTTATGCCTTTGCACTCTACGACCGATTTCCATCCGGCCTGAGGGAACCTTTGCGCGCCTCCGTTACACTTTAGGAGGCGACCGCCCCAGTCAAACTACCCACCAGACACGGTCCCTGCTCCGGATCACGGAGCTAGGTTAGATATCTCAAACATTCAGGGTGGTATTTCACTGACGACTCCATAGCACCTAGCGGCGCTATATCAACGTCTCCCACCTATGCTACACAAAATGTTCAAAATAACAGTGTCAAGCTATAGTAAAGGTTCACGGGGTCTTTCCGTCTTGCTGCGGGTACCGCGCATCTGCACGCGGTTTTCAAATTCGCTGAGCACATGGTTGAGACAGCAGGGAAGTCGTTACGCCATTCGTGCAGGTCGGAACTTACCCGACAAGGAATTTCGCTACCTTAGGACCGTTATAGTTACGGCCGCCGTTTACTGGGGCTTCAGTTCGAAGCTTCGCTTACGCTGACTCCTCCCTTTAACCTTCCAGCACTGGGCAGGCGTCACACCACATACGTCGTCTTGCGACTTTGCGTAGTGCTATGTTTTTGGTAAACAGTCGCTACCCTCTCTTCTCTGCAACCAGAACCAGCTCCAACCGCGAGGGTTTTCACCAGCCTGGCACACCTTATCCCGAAGTTACGGTGTCATTTTGCCGAGTTCCTTAACCATGTTTCACTCATACGCCTTAGAATACTCTTCTTACCTACCTGTGTCGGTTTCGGGTACGGTCAAACAGCTTCAACGCTTAGCAGCTTTTCTTGTAAGCAGAGAGTCACCATCTTCTGGGCCGAGGCCCTCCCCATCACGTCTCAGGATTGTCAAACCGGATTTGCCAAATTTGACTCCCTACACGCTTAGACTGGAATATCCAATATCCAGCATGGCTATCTTTCTTCACCCCTGCATCACTCCACTGTTTGGTACAGGAATATAAACCTGTTGTCCATCGACTACGCCTTTCGGCCTCGCCTTAGGTGCCGACTTACCCTGGGTGGAAAACCCTTTCCCAGGAAACCTTAGGTTTTCGGCGAGCATGTTTTTCACATGCTTTATCGCTACTAATGCTAGCATAAGCTCTTGTCGTTCCTCCAACGTCCATCACCAGACGCCTTCAACGGTTGCGACAATACTCGTCTACCGCTCAGACTTACGTCTGAGCCCATAGCTTCGGTGCAACACTTAAGCCCCGTTAAATCTTCCGCGCAAAAACACTTGACCAGTGAGCTGTTACGCTTTCTTTAAAGGATGGCTGCTTCTAAGCCAACCTCCTGGCTGTCTGTGCATCTCCACATCGTTTTCCACTTAGTGTTGTCTTGGGGACCTTAGCTGATGGTCTGGGCTCTTTCCCTCTTGACTACGGAACTTATCTCCCGCAGTCTGACTCCCATTTTATAACTGTAACGGTATTCGGAGTTTGAGTGGGTTTGGTAATCTGGTAGGACCCCTAGCCCAATCAGTGCTCTACCCCCGTTAAGAAACGCATGAGGCTATACCTAAATATATTTCGACGAGAACCAGCTATCACCCAGTTTGATTAGCCTTTCACTCCGATCCACAGCTCATCCCAAGACTTTTCAACGTCAACGGGTTCGGTCCTCCACTAAGTGTTACCTCAGCTTCAACCTGGCCATGGATAGATCACCGGGTTTCGGGTCTTATCCTACGAACTTAACGCCCTATTCAGGCTCGCTCTCACTACGGCTTCGTTGCTGCGCAACTTAACCTTGCTCGTAAGACAAACTCGCTAGCTCATTATGCAAAAGGCACGCTGTCACATCACGAGGATGCTCCAACTGCTTGTAGGCACACGGTTTCAGTTCTATTTCACTCCCCTCGACGGGGTTCTTTTCACCTTTCCCTCACGGTACTAGTACGCTATCGGTCACCAAGGAGTATTTAGCCTTGGAAGATGGTCCTCCCAGATTCAGACAGGATAACACGTGTCCCGCCCTACTCGGGTACTGCTCTGAAGTTTCTAGTTTTCGACTACGGGGTTGTCACCCTCTTTGACCGGCCTTTCCATACCGTTCGTCTAACTTTCCACTCCGTGGTGAGCAGCCCCACGACCCCGTAAAGAAATTCCTTACGGTTTAGGCTGAACCGGGTTCGCTCGCCGCTACTACCGGTATCTCTGATTTGATTTCTATTCCTGCAGGTACTTAGATGTTTCAGTTCCCTGCGTTCGCCTACCTAAGCTATGTATTCACTTAGGCATCCTCCTAAGAGGGGGTTTCCCCATTCGGACATCTCCGGGTCAAAGCTTGCTAAGCAGCTCACCGAAGCTTTTCGCAGCTAACCACGTCCTTCATCGCCTCTTGGTGCCAAGGCATCCGCCGTGCGCCCTTTGTAGCTTTTTTCTATGCTCTCTTCACTTGGAAAAACCAAGTCATTTGAACACCTCATTCCAGTAAGGCTAATTACTGTTACGAATGAGATTGTAAAAAGTATTCAGGCTACGAATTGATTTTCTATCATTTCATATGCTCATATTCAGTTGTCAAAGAGCTTGAGAGATCCCTCTCTCAAAGCTGAATAGCGATAATCAATAAACCAAATCTTCGAGGTTAACCTAGAAATGTTAACTTCCAAAGAAGCTAAATCCATTCCTTAGAAAGGAGGTGATCCAGCCGCAGGTTCCCCTACGGCTACCTTGTTACGA
>JAPPOJ010000190.1 GCA_028817975.1 Zetaproteobacteria bacterium
TTCACTCTCCGCGCAGACACCGGGCGATAACGATAACCACGGAGAAAACAAGTTCGGGATATTTTATTTACTTTCAAAGCTATACACTCCGCAATAAGCAGGAAGGATAAGGGCGCGACGAGGGCTCATACTACAATGAATACAGCAAAAAGACCAGTGCCAAATGCCGCAGAAGACAAGGCCAAGATAAAGCCTAAAATAGCTTTGTTTACAACTCCAGCTCAGAAAGATAAGTCATAAAAAATAGAGTAAAAAAAAACACTTAAAAAAAAAGTTGGCTTTTTAAAACAGGTCCGTTATCATATTTCGGTTTACGGAAATCAATCCCAACATAATGCGCTCTCCGCCACTTCAAATGAAGGGCGCCATAGAAAACCCTGTTATGGTAAGTGTCGAAAAAAATACCAAAAAAGTTTTTGTCAAAACCCTTGGCTGCAAAGTGAATACCTTTGATTCACAGGCTATCGCCAATCAGCTCCATCAAGCTGGCTATACACTCACAGAATCGCATTTAACTGCAGATGTACATATTATCAACACCTGCTCTGTTACAGCGACTGCAGAGAAAGAAGCCCGTTATTTGCTGCGTCGCTACCGCCGGGAAAACCCGGCCGGACTGAATGTGGTCACCGGATGCTATGCCCAAATTCAGTCCGCGAATTTAGAAAAAATGCGAGAGGTTGACTTTGTCGTCCCCAACGAAGCCAAGACTCTCATTGAGCCTCTCGTAAAAAATGTAATCCATGCAAGAGAAACAGGTGTTGAGTTAAAACAAAAACTTCCTGAAGGATTAAAAGCGGTGGCCGACAACCGTCAAGGTCACTTCAAGGTATCGCATACTCTATTCGACACCCCCCAAGTCAATCGAGCACGTGCTTTTTTAAAAATTCAGGATGGCTGCAACGGTTTTTGCGCTTACTGTCAAATACCGTACGCACGTGGTGCCAGTACTTCTGTTGCACCCGAGCAAGCACTCGCCGAAGTCAAGAAAATCGCAGCACAAACGGCTGAAATCGTACTTACAGGCATTCACCTTGGCGACTATGGGGAAGACCTGGCAGATAAAGTCAATTTTGCCAGCTTTGTGCGCCGTATTTTCGAAGAAACCAAATTACCCAGGCTGCGTATTTCTTCTTTAGAGCCCTCAGAGGTATCCGCAGAGTTACTTGAAGTCCTCCACGAGCATGCGGACCGCTTTTGTGATCACTTTCACTTACCTCTGCAGTCAGGGTGTGGAGAAACCCTCAAGCGCATGCGCCGGGTGTACACGACGGAAGAATACGCGAATACTTTAAAACGCATCCGCACCTTTTTTCCCTACGCACAAATCAGCGCAGACATTATCCCTGGATTTCCTGGAGAAAGCCAAGAAGCGCATCAGCGGTCTGTCGACTTCATCAAGCAGCAGCAAATTGCCGATTTACATGTGTTTCCCTACTCGAAGCGTCCCAATACAGCTGCAGTCAAAATGCCCGAACACCTCAGCCCTGAGATCATTCGCACAAGAGCCGCCGAACTACGCGGCTTGGCCACCGAACTCTGGTCAAACTACGCTCAAAACTTTTACAGCTTGGAGCTGCCGGTACTTTGGGAGAGGAGTCACAAAGGACGCTGGGTTGGCAAAACCACCAACTACCTCCCCGTGGTAGCTCCAGAAAACAGAACAGATCTCGCAACCGGACAGATTACCTTAGCGAAGATCATCGGCCTATATGGGCCCAAACAGCTTCTCGCAAACCCGCTACACTAAGCCTCACGAGTATTACTTGTAGGAGAGGCACCTCCCAAGGGAAACCAGTGCGCCAGCTTTTCTTCTAGCCTCGACTTAGACAAGGGCTTCGTTATAAAGTCGTCCATTCCAGCCGCCAAACACTTTTGCCGTTCCGTCTCCATCGCATGGGCTGTGAGTGCAATAATCACGGAAGATTTGCCATGAATACACTCACGAATCTTACGAGTCGCCACAAAGCCATCCATTTTAGGCATTTGACAATCCATAAAAATAAGGTCATAGCTCTGCTTACAAGCTTTCGCACAAGCTTGCTCTCCATCGACCACCGTATCTGCTGAAAGACCCAATTGTTGCAAAAAAAGCATGACCACTTCACGATTGACATGGTTGTCTTCTGCCAGCAAAATCTTAATCTCTTTTGCAAAGGCTGTCTCAACTCTTTTTTCTTGAGGAGAATGCTTGGTAGCTTCCCCCAAGGGAAGGGAAAAGTAGAAACAACTTCCTTTACCCAGTTCACTTGTCAAACGCAGCTCTCCTCCCAAAAGGTTGACCAACTGTCGACTGATGGCCAAGCCAAGACCTGTTCCTCCAAACTTGCGGGTAGTGGACTCATCCGCCTGCGTAAAGCTAGCAAATATTAAGTCATGAATTTCTTGGTCAATCCCCAAGCCTGTGTCTTGCACACAAAACAGCACACGATACCCTTGATTTTGCGGTTGAGAATCCACTTTTACCGAAAGCAAAACACGGCCTTTTTCCGTGAACTTGATAGCGTTTGAAATAAGATTGGAGAGCACCTGACGCAAACGAGTAGAGTCCGAGTTCACCCATTGAGGGATACGATCCTCCATATCTAGCTCAAAACTAAGACTTTTTTCGGAAGCAATCGTTTCAAACAGGGAAATAGTACTCCGCAACAACTCATGCAGATCAAAATCATGGAGTTCTATTTTAAGATGACCCATCTCTATCTTGGAATAGTCTAAAATATCATTTAAAACATTCATCATCGAGCGCCCCGAAGAAACAATGGTCGAGACACATTTCGTTTGCACTACGTTCAAATCCTCTGCCATAAGGACCTCAGCCATCCCTAACACACCGTTCATCGGAGTACGAATTTCGTGGCTCATGTTAGATAAAAACTGGCTTTTCGCATGATTGGCTCGATCCGCTTGCGCTTTGGCCTCAATAAGCTTCAGCTCTTGTTCCCTTTCCTTGGTAACATCCCAATTTACTCCAAACATTTTGAGTGGTTTCCCTTGAGCATCACGCACAACCTTGGCTTTCGCGCGCACATAGCGCACCGTACCATCTGGACAAAGAACCCGAAACTCACAATCAAAAGGACGAACTCCAGCAATGGCATCCGCAAGGTTTTTTTGTGCTGATTCAGCATCTTCAGGGTGAAGACCTTTGGCCCAAGCTTCATAAGCTCCCGAAAACTGCTCAGGGGTGACCCCATAGATACGATACATCTGCGTATCCCAAATCAGCCCTTGATCAGGGACACTATATTCCCATACCCCGATTTGCGAAGCTTCCAAGGCGACTTCCAAACGATGGCGCACCGTCTCAAACTCCTGTTTAGTCTCGACCTCCTTCGAGTAATCTATAATATTGCCAATAAATCCAATGGTTTCTCCGCGATGACCCAACATCGGACCTCCAACCGTCAAGCCCCAAAACTCCGAACCATCCCCACGTTTATATCTCATTAAGTATGAACGCCGACTCGGGTCTGCAGTGGGAGCAAAACGTCCTTGTACCGCATTGGCAAAATCTTTTTCTCGGGCGTAAATGGTCGAAATCTTGCAGCCCACAATATCTTGCTGTTGATAACCAAAAAGATTTAAGAAAGAACGATTTACCATACAAATATGACGGTCCATTCCCGTACAAACAATGGCAAAAGGACTGAAGTCAATAATGGAGCGGTATATAAATGGATCAAAGGAAGCGCTCTCCGATCGAGAAGGCCTTATTCTGTGTAGCAAAGATCTTAACTTAGCAATAAGCCCTCTTTTTCGGGTTCCTATGGACAATATGCACCTCACAGCAAGGAGAAACCTACGCAAAGCCCGCATCGGAAAAAAATTTCGTTTGCATAAGTAAAAGGAGATCGCCAAAACCACACATCTCACCGAATGTAACCCTGCCAACAATCCTTGTAAATAACCCTTTAAATGGAGTAGCTTATACAGGTTACATCGAGGGATCTAAAACGGGAGCTTACACGGTCGCTGCTGGCTTGGTAGACTCTGTAGCAGCAGCTTTTCCGTCCGACGGTGCAGATGCCTCCGGCTTTGGTGTGGAGTTCTCTGCTGGCTTCTCTGGTGTCTTTCCAGCATCTGCAGAAGAAGAACGTTGTGGTTTCTCTTTAAAATCAGTTTCGTACCAACCACTACCTTTAAGCACAAAGTGAGTACGGCTCAGCATTTTCTCAAGAGTAGACTTGCCACAAACAGAGCAATCTGTAGGGTTAGGGTCAGAGATTCTCATAAGATGTTCTTCGTGAGCATCACATTCTCGACAGATAAATTCGTACAGAGGCATTTTTATTCTCCATGGCTTACGACAACAGCCGGGTTATATCTTAAATCTGGATCTAAAGGGTCATAGGGTGTGTGATTGAGATCCAACAAGCACACCTAATGTAATCCGTAACTTGCGGATGTCAAGACAAAAGACAACAGAGAGATCGCTAAACAGCTTGCCTAAATCAAAGCAAAGGTTGAAAATATCATTTAACTTAGGTAAACGTCATTCATCAGGCCCGTGTTATATTGACAGGGTCTACAGAAGGCCCTAATCATGTTCACCATCCCAAAGAGGCACTCATGGACTTCATCCCCCTGGAAAAACCGCTTGTCGAACTCGAAATGAAAATTGCGGAACTCAAAAACACCTCTGCAACTCAAGCTATTGATAACTCAAGCGAAATTTCTAAGTTGGAAAAGAGCCTCAAAGACAAACTACATGACATTTTTGATAACCTCACCCCCTATCAAATGGTGCAAGTATCCCGTCACCCCCGGCGGCCAAACACTCTGGAACTTATCCAATACGTGGCCGATTCCTTTATCGAGTGCCATGGAGACCGCAATTTTTTTGACGACCCAGCCATCGTTGGAGGTCTTGCTCAAATCGATGGCGCAGGCTACGTCATCCTCGGGCACCAAAAAGGCCGCGGTACGAAAGAAAATATCCACCGTAATTTTGGCATGCCGAGACCCGAAGGCTACCGGAAAGCACTGCGCCTCATGTCCTTGGCAGAACGCATGGGATTGCCTATCATCACTTTCATCGACACCCCCGGAGCCTATCCCGGAGTAGGCGCGGAAGAACGCGGACAAAGTGAAGCGATTGGGAAGAATATTATGGTGATGTCACGACTCAAAGTACCCATTCTTTCCTTCGTCGTGGGAGAGGGAGGTAGTGGAGGTGCACTCGCACTCGGGGTTGCCAATGTAATCTGCATGTTACAAAACTCCACCTATTCTGTGATTTCCCCAGAAGGCTGCGCTTCGATATTATTTAAAGACTCTAAACACGCGGATAAAGCAGCCAATGCGCTTAAACTCACAGCACAACATGCACAATCTCTAGGAATTGCAGATCAAGTGATTCCGGAGCCTTTAGGAGGAGCGCACCGAGACCCCGCCTTGCTGGGTAAAGTGATTCGTGACACCATAAAAGCTGAAGTTAAAAAACTCAAAAAACTCACTCCACACGAGCTTGAAAGTCACCGTCAAGAGAAGTTTTTAAAGATAGGCAAGTATACAGAAAAAGGGTCTTCTAGCCATAAGAAGGCGCCCAAAAACCAAAGCAAGTAAGGCTAACAACATGAATCAGAAAAAGGATACTTTTGTCATCGCAGTAGACGGCCCTTCAGGGTCAGGGAAATCAAGCCTGTGCCGCGAAACTGCGCGCCGCCTTGGCATGACACACATTAACACCGGTTCCTATTACCGAGTCATTGCTTGGCAAATCAGTCTACGTCCGGGGTTCAGCTGGACACAAGAGGAAGTTCAAAGCGTTTGCCATGAGATTGAAGAAAAATTTCACTGGGACTCCACCACAGGGAATCCACTATGGGAAGGACAAATATGTCTTAAACAATTGAACTCTGAGCGTATGGGAAAACTCGCAAGTCAAGCCGCACAAAATACCCATGTTCGTCAGGCGCTCAAAGAAGTGTTCCGCCGACACGGCTGCATGGACCCTCATGGGACCATTATGGAAGGACGTGACATCGGCACAGAGATTTTTCCAGGTGCAGCCTTAAAAATATACGTCGACCTCAGCGCTAAAGTCCGCGCCGAACGGCGGTTTCGCGACGAGTATCCTCATTTAGAGGGGAACCCCGATAACTACCCGCTCGAACTCGAATCTCTCCTAACCAAAATCGAACAACGCGACATGCGCGACTCTGAACGTGACGTTGCCCCTCTGATCAAAGCAGAAGACGCGCTGCTGTTTCAAAACGACAAACCCTTTCGAGAATCCGCAGCCAACCTGGTGGAGATTATCAAAAGCAGCCTATCCAAAAAGTAGCGCCCACACAGCGATACTCTACTTAGGCAACAAGCTGTATAAGAGGGGAATCACTTCAATTGCAATCAAGATCACAATCGTCAACTCCATGACCTGGGCGCGTTTTTCGTGCACCTCACCTTGAAACAGCTTAGAAACCTCTGCTAAGTTTTCCAACTTATGGTTAACACTGTGTTTCCAAGTCGACAGATTAAACTTTTCCGTTGCCAAGTTATAGATCATCGCATGGTAAAACTCACCAATTACCTTGTAAGCATTCTCGACCCGATCCACAACCTCGGAAATATCGATGTACTCCAAGGCTGCTTTTTTAGACAACTCACCGTAAGGATTCGACCAAACACTCGTTTTGGTGTGCTCAATCTGATGATAAAGAGTCTGAAGCTGTTGATCGAGCAGATTGTCATAATAACGCAAGACCAACATCTGACACAGCGCAAATTCGAGCGTATAGGCGATGTCCTGAGAGTCATCTTGATCATAAATCAATGCTGCATTCCAATGAATTAAAACAAGGTCATCCGCAGAATACTGCCGCATGTTTGACTCTAAAGACTGGCCGACGCCGGAGGAAAAAGTATCGGGCTTTTCAGCAAGCACCAAAGCCGCAAAGCGTGCATCCGCAAAAAAAGTTTTGAGAGGCAGATTCCCGCGCTGCTCAAAAGCATGAATATCAAAAATAGTGTAATCCTCGAACTCTTCCCAAATACTTGGCCCTTCAACCGCAATCGCAATCATCTCCAAGAGGTTGCGTGCTTTCTGTAAAGCAACTGCATGAAGAGGATCTTCATTTTCAATATAATGACTTAACGCACACAACGATTCGAGTGCACATCCCCGTCCAATAGGAAACTGCATAGCTAAAGATAAAGAACCAAAACTATATAAGGTGGCCTCACAACGCACTTCATACTCACAGCCGAGCAAATCCTGTTTCCAACTACCTAAGCTCAACTGGATAGGATCTTCCGAAATCAGAATAGAACGTGTCTTACGACTCAAACGTATCTTACGTACAGGCGACAAGCCTTCAAGGATCGTCACAGCCTGATCCATACGAACCATGTTGCCAATATCAAAGATACGATAAACAATCACTCGACCCGATAAGATTTCAATACGTTCCATACTTTAAATCTCTGCATCCTTAGCCTTCGTTCTTTTTTTTCGTGGCCTAAGGGATTTAACTTCCGCCTGCAATCTTTCTTCAATACTTAGGGATAGCTGGCGAAACTGTTCGGTGAGTTTATGCGAAGAGTGGGAGTAGACAAGAGGCTTACAACGGCGATGACTCTCTTTTAAGGCTACTGAAGAAGAGAGGTAAGGTTCAAACACATGGATACCTGAAGCTATCACCTCATCTACAGCGCTTTGTGGCAGTCGAGCCTGCTTCTGAAAGTGATTGACCACCGCGCCCTCGACTTTTAAAGCACAGTCATGATCACTCTGAATTTCCTGTACCAACTCAATCACCTGTAGCAAGGCTTGCCCACTAAAAGTATCACAATCAAAAGGAATCAGAATTCTGTCGGCAGCTAACAGCGCACTCATACTAAAAAAATTGAGTGCAGGAGGGGGGTCAAACAATACATGATCATAATCAAACTCATTACACAAGACCTCAACCGCTTGCTTCAATTTCAAAATTTTATAACGAGTTTCTAACCTCCCCTGCAGATCAATAAGCCCTTGATCTGCTGCAATCACATGTAAATGAGGGTAAGGAGTCTCTCTCACTAATGGATCCAGTTTAGGGTTTACAAACTTAAATCGCAGTGTCTCTTCAAAAAAATGAGTAATCGACTTACCAGGCTCGGATGGTGCACCCCCTAAAAGGTAGTGAGTTGTGTTGCCTTGAGCATCTAAATCAATGACCAAAGTTTTCTTACCTTGCTCGGCGAAAGTCGCCGCCAGGTTACAAGTAATCGAGGTTTTACCCACACCACCTTTTTGGTTAAATACCACACGTCGAATCATGAATTTACCCTTTTTTAGAAGCGCTCATCGCGTCCCATTATACCATGCACAAGATCGTGATCCTATCGAAATACATCGTATTTCACCGCTTTTTCGTACACCAGAGGATTTAGCAAAATCAGCTTGCGAAATACATCCTCTTGATCTTCATTACATGAGCGCATACAATGCCCACAGTTTGGACGCATCACAAACACATAGATACTCTAGGTAAAAGGGTAGGATATACATCATGCAAAGAAGAGTAGAGGTCTTAAAGTTTGGCGGCACCAGCGTGGGCTGCGCAACATCCTGGCAAAATATTCGCTCGATCATCGCACATAAGCTCTGTCGCCGAGATTCGGGTAACAGCCAACCCCTACTCTGGATTGTTTGCTCTGCTGCTGCAGGGGTTTCCAACACCTTGGAAAAATTTTGTCGCCAACCTCAAGAACTTTCCTGTGAAAAAACACTGGCAGCAGTCGCTAAGCCTCATCAACAACTATGCCAGGATCTGCAGCTCGCCACAGATTTTCGCACTCTTGTGGCCACGGAATGGACACTCCTTGAAAAGCTCTTACGTGGAATTGAACTCTTGAATCAATGTTCTCCACGCGTCCATGCGCGTGTCTTATCTCAGGGAGAAATCCTACTCACACGGCTCCTACATATCTGGCTAAGCAGCCAACTCGACGCGAACATACACTGGGTAGACCCTAGAGACCTGCTTGTGACTCCTCTCCAGGGGGAAGATGATCGCTCTTTTCTCAGTGCCAGTGTCGACCTCAACAAATCCAAACGCCAGAGTCAAGACTTCCACAAGCGTCACCCAGCTGACGTGTATCTCACGGGGGGATTTGTGGCAGCGAATGAAAATCAAGAAACCGTGCTCTTAGGTCGCGGTGGCTCAGATACTTCCGCCGCATACATCGCCGCTGTATTTCAAGCAGACTGTGCGGAAATCTGGACAGATGTACCTGGTATCTTTACAGCTGACCCACGCCGCTTATCTTCAGCGCGACTCATCCGTCAAATCGAGTACGACGAAGCGGAAGAGCTCGCTGCATGCGGGGCCAAAATATTACACCCACGTTGCATTGCTCCCCTCAAAGCACAGGAGATACCCTTACACATCAAATGGACCCAAAAACCAAACGATCATGGAATTCGTATTGGACAAAGCACACAAGCGACGCGCCCCGTTTTAAAAGCCATTGCGGTCAAAGAAAACGTGCAACTTATCAGTATGGAAACCATGCAAATGGTAGGCAGCGTCGGCTTTCTCGCACGGGTGTTCCCGATCTTTGAAAAGCACGGATTTTCGATTGATTTAGTAGGAACTTCCCAATCCAACGTCACAGTGACTCTAGACCGTGAGAACCTGCCTTATACTGCTCACAAAATGCAGGCACTCATGGACGAGCTACAGCAATACTGCCGTCCGACACACACCGAAGGACTTGCAACGATCTATCTTGTGGGACGCAAAGTGCGGAAACTCGCAGCAGAGTTGAGCAATGCGCTTAAGGTCTTCGAACAAATCAAAGTCTACCTGATTTCTCAAGCATCCAGCGATCTCAACTTTGCCCTCACCGTGGACAGCCAGCAGCTCGATACACTCGTACAAACCCTCCACGAGCTGTTTTTCACCAAATGTGCTGACCCACAAATATTTGGCTCTAGCTGGAAGTCGATGTTTGCAGATAACACCCTCCAAGACCTAGCCCCACTCCCATGGTGGCGCAAAGAAGCAAGACGGCTGCAACAAATTGGAGAACAACAAACTCCTGTTTATGTATACAGCCTCCCTCAAGTGCGCCAACAGCTGCGTAACTTACAAGCAACCCAAGTTATCGACAAAATTCACTTTGCGGTAAAGGCGAACATCAACCCACAAATCTTACGCTGCATCGCGGCTGAAGGGCACAGCTTTGACTGTGTGTCTAGTGCAGAAATAGATTACTTGCGCGACTGCATCCCCGACCTTCACCCAAGCAACATTGTGTTCACTCCCAACTTTGCCCCCATCACAGAGTATGTGAAAGCTTATGAGCTAGGGGTATGGGTCACCGTAGATAATCTGTGGTTACTCGAAGCATACCCCGAAGTCTTTCGTGGCAAGCAGCTACTGGCGCGCTTGGATATCGGCTTGAGCGGAGGCCATCACCCAAGTGTACGCACTGGGGGAGCACAATCCAAGTTCGGACTTTCCATGGAGCAACTGGGTCCATTTTGCAACAAGGTCCATGAGCTAGAAGGGGAAATCATCGGTCTGCATGCCCATATTGGCAGCGGCATCCTCACGGCAGATACTTGGAGCCGACTGGCGGAATTGCTACAACCTATCGCTCAAACCATCCCGAGTGTACGCATCCTCAATCTCGGCGGAGGGATTGGCATTCCCGACAAAGAAGGCGAGGCTGCCTTCAATATACAGGTCTTTCAAGAAGCTCTCACCAACTTCCGCAATGCTCACCCCCAGTTCGAAATCTGGATGGAGCCCGGTCGCTATTTGGTCGCAGAATCAGGGGTACTCCTCTCACGCTTCACCCAGAGTAAAACCAAGCAGGATAAGCAATACATAGGTCTCGATGCCGGTATGCACACACTCCTACGTCCCGCACTCTACGCAGCATACCACCCCATTCTCAACCTTTCCCAAATGCAACAAAACACTCCCCCTGAATGCGTGGACATTGTCGGTCCCATCTGCGAAACAGGTGACGTACTGGGATCACGACGTTGGGTGCAACCCCCTAACCCCGGAGATATTTTCCTCATTGCCAACACCGGTGCATACGGTGAAGTCATGAAGCAAGAGTACAACCTCCGCACCCTGCACCCTGCTGTTACACTTGAAGATGAAGATATTCCATACACAGCTCGCTAACCTCTATGTAGACAAGCCTTCTAGGCAAGAGACCCGGCAAGATCTACTACGAAAAAATCTCCCAACAACAGATGACACCTCTGATCGGCAATGAAGGCGACAATAAGAAATGGAGTCCACCTGCCTACCCTTCAAGCACCATCTTACGAAAAGGGGGAATAAATCGCATGGGAGCCATCACACGACACCTCTGGGTGGTTGATGAAATTCACAAACATATTCCTCAGAAAGAAATTTCATCCTTAGATGCGACACTCGGCCACCTGGCAATGCTCAACCAGACCAAAAAATCTCATATCCCTTTATTGCTCGACTCCTGTGTCTACCCTATGCTGCGCTATAGAGCGTGGTGGTCCCAACAGCTCCTCCAAGAGCTTCTCTTTCATCGCTGGCGCCTCAACTGGCAATGGAGTGAGGCTCAAGCTCAAACCATGTGGCAAGGCTTACAAGATTACATCGATAGTATTGTTCCCCAGGAACCTATTGCATATTTCACGAACAATCGTAGCCATTTTATCCGTTTTATTATCCTCACCGTCATGGCCGAAAAGATCCTCGATGGTGATTTTGTACACCGCATTGGTCTGGGTATCGACATCCTACGACGCATTCAACTCCTCGCAACAAGCAGTAACCAAAGCCCCTCCTCTCAGGCACAAATACAAATTCCCGATAGCCTCGACGGGCAAATTCAAAAAGAATTTGACTTCATTGCCAGCCACCCCCACTTCTCCACTTGGGGAAGTAGCTTTTGGCTCGCGACCTACGGCCTCTCCAAGCTTGAACAAGCTACCTTTGCACGTCTTGTGGAAGAATCTTTCGGTGCTTTAGGCAGTGTATTTATTTCCTTAGTAAATGGAGGTAGAATCTTCTCCAGGCAACAATGGCTTCAAGCCTGCGGGGAGTACTTGCCATGGTTGCAAAATCAAGATGCACAGATGGATCTCCAGCGTAAATGCGTTGCTTGTGGATGGCTCATTCAGGTAGGCACTTCAAGTTATACCCTTTCGCGCGACTTATATCGCCTTCTTGCCGAGGGATTTTGCAACCTCGTCATGCAAGTCGGCAACACATCTCTCTCAGGTGTAGAGTCGCTCCCTGACATCTGGTTAGAAGCATTACTCGATAAAAAAGAATACCAAGGTGAACGGAAAGCGATTGAACAAACCTTATTTGTACGCCACACTCATCATCCTCATGCACTTTTTCGGAAGTACAAAAGTACTGAATTTGCTTGAGACTCAACCAAGATTCGACACACCTCATGCGCATCCCATCATGGGTTTGATCCACGGACCACATTTCATATCGGAGGAAAAGTAATATGCCTACACACTCAGCCCATATCTCTGGTTTAGGAACCTACCTACCTGAGCGAGTGGTCACTAACCATGAAATGTCACAACACATGAATACCTCAGATGCATGGATTCGAGAACGCTCAGGCATCTTGTCGAGACGTTATGCTGGCAAAGAGGAACCCACCTCTGTACTTGGCACACTCGCCTGTCAAAAAGCTCTCGAAGATGCAGGCACTTCGATTGAAGAGATCGATATGATCTTTGCCGCCACCCTTTCACCCGACCACTACTTTCCAGGCATCGGAGTCCAAATTCAGAATGCACTTGGAGCCAAGCACATCGGCGCCATCGACATACGAGGTCAATGCAGCGGGTTCACCTGGGCCTTTTCTACAGCAAATGCCTATCTTCGCGCAGGTATGGCGCGCAAAGTGCTTGTCGTAGGGGCTGAAAGGCATTCCCCAGTCTTCGGCTGGGATGACGACGACCGCAACGTCTCCGTACTTTTCGGAGATGGCGCAGGAGCTATCGTGCTCGAAGCACAGCCTGAAACCACCCCACGCCAAGGAATTTTAGACAACCTCGTGGGCTGTGATGGCTCGGGCCTCCCACATCTCATTATGGAGCGCCCTGGGATGGGCCAAGGGCGTGATGACTTCATTAATCATGATGACCTGGAAGCAAAAAACTTCCGCCCACGTATGCAAGGACGCCAAGTGTTTAAACATGCCGTCACCCGCATGAGTGAAGCTGCCACACAACTTTTGCAGCGCAACAACCTGGACGTCGCAGACCTCGATCTACTCATCCCTCACCAAGCTAATATCCGTATCATTGAGGCTGTGGGACAAAAGCTTGGAATAGATGCCGAGAAAGTGGTGGTCAACATCCAACACACAGGCAATACGACCGCTGCGACCATTCCTCTTGCCATGGAGGCAGCACGCCAGGATGGCCGACTTCAGAAAGGGAAGTGCGTACTCAGCGTCGCTTTTGGTGCAGGGTTTACCTGGGGCGCAAACTTATTCTACTGGTGAGAGGATACCGTGCGGGTAAAGTGGCAAAAGTACTCTTGATTACCATCTCGGCCCAGTACCGAAGACTTGACACAAATCACTGTCCGCCAACCTAGCTCCAAAAAACAATCCTGCACCCGGTTTAAAGCTGCACGCACATGGGCTTTATCTTTAACCACACCCCCTGCAGGGACACATTCTTTT
>JAPPOJ010000150.1 GCA_028817975.1 Zetaproteobacteria bacterium
TGTCCATTCATGATGGTTGGTTTTCAGATCATATCCGATGTGTGTGGGGTGGCGATGTGCTTTCGTTTATGTGGACGGGTAAGCAGGATGCCAAATCGCGGGAGGATGCCGGACTATACCTCTCGCAGAAGATTCGCGCGTTGTCTAAAGAGGGTGCTCAGGTGCGGATTGTCTCCCACAGCCATGGGGGGAACGTGGTTTTGCATGCGGCAAGCTTCTTAAATAAGTTTAAGGGGGAAGGACAAGGGGTGTCCATTGCGCAATTTCATTCCATTGCTCGCCCCAACCGGGATGGGGAAGTGGGGAGGTCGGTGGAAGCGGATCGTGCCATTCAGTGGATGGGTAATTACTCCTCGAAGTCGGACCCTATTCAGGCACTGGGCAGTGATATCAAATCTTTGTTTTTGCAGAAATATCGTGTTGACCGTGCAGCTGATGAAAATATTATCTTTAGTGAAAAGGTTAAGTACTCGCATGCAGACATGCACCGGGGCACTCTGCTTAACCTGTTGTCTGCGAAGGGCAATGAGGTGGCAAAAGTCAATGCATCTCCCACGAAGTTATCTCAAGACCCGGCTTTGTTAGAGCAGTTGCGAGAGCTATTTGGGGATGTGGAGGGGGAATAGCTGCTCTAGGAGAGTTTGAGCAGCTCGTTCACTTTCTCAATACTCAAAGATTTTCTATAGCCTAATAAGTGTCCGGTCTCAGAGGTGGTATCCCCATCTGGGTCGGTGACAAAGTCCCACTTTTCATAAAAGCGCATGAGCCCAGTGAGTTCACTAAAAACAGTCATGCCAATGCCGTTTGCTTCAGACTTTAAGGCTTCGACGTGAGCGTCTGCTAACAGCAGTTGGGAAAGCTGTGTGCCGTGAAAATCCTGGTGTATGGCAAAACTATTGAAATAAAGCAGGCTGGGCTCCCAAGCGTCTGCAAAGTGGTCTGCACCTAGTAAACAGTAGGTGCCGATAATACGAGTGTCGAGCTTCAAGACTTTGACCAGGCCTTGTTGACGCCGTTCCCGGGTCAGTGCTAGTTCTGCGCGGCGTTGGGGCACCATTTCGTACCCTTTGGCTATGCGAGCGTTGGTGACTTCTTCGAAGGTGTGGATCAAAAAGTAGATCAGTGCCACATCATCTTCCTTGTTTGCTTCCTCTAAGTGCACGTAGTGAAGAAGGTCGCGTTTTGCAGGAGCTTGTGCGCGAAAAATATTCATAACATCCATAGCCGAACTTACCTTTCTGTGCATAAATTTTATGAAAATGGCTGTCTCGGATATGATGACTTGAAAGCTGAGAATTTGAGCTAGGTAAGAAACAAGCACCCGCTCTCGGGCAAAAAGGAGAGGGGGTTTGTGTAGACCCCCCTCGTCAGAACTTTGGAGCTGGTCTTTACTGCCACTTGGCGCTGAGGACGGTTTCGATGGCACTCAGCTCGCTATCGCTGAGGTAGCTGTCGTAAAACTGAGCTTCGTAGACATCAATGTTAGCGCATTCACCGGTGCCGGCGTTGCCACTGTAGGCGCGACAACCAATGATGATGTTTTTACCCACCCGTGCATTGGTATGAATGTAGTTGGTGGTCGTGTCCGAAGACTTGTTGACTCCGTCGAGCCGCACCGAGTGCGTGCCGCCATTTTTACGGATCACGAGGATTGAAGCGTCGTTACTGGATGAGGGTGTATATGCGGTAGTTGCCAGAACCACGTCCTGCCAGGTGTAGGAACCAATGACGGAGGTGGTGTCTGTTTCATAGATATTGAACAGCGAGTGGTATAGGCGGTTGCCATCGTCTCCGAGACTGAACCAGCTGGCCATACCTGCGGAGGCACCTGCTTTGCCAGCTACCAGCGAGCGGAAGACGAAGATGGTGGTGGCATACTTGGTGATTGCGGTGCCAACGTCCTGGTTGATCATGACGTAGTCGTCGTCGCTGTTTCCATCCCCGCTGGTGTCGTCGTTGGTAAACCGTACTGCAGGCACGGAGTCGGAAGTGGTCGACGTCATATAGCGTGGAGTGCCACCGATGGTATCCACATCCGAGCCATATTTGGTCTTGTCGATCCACTGGGTGATTACGGAGTTATTACTGGGCTGATCGGCGGTGCTGCCATCGGCATCCAAGTCGGAGGCGTCGAGCCAAGCGAGCATCAGCGGTTTGTAGGGGTGCATGGCGTCGAGAGAATATTTCACCTTGGTTTTTTCATAGTGATCGGCAATCACGGTAGCATAATTGGCGCTGGTGGAATAGAGGGTGAAGTTACCGATTGCGCCCTTCCAGAAGTCGGTGTCGCCGCTGTGAGCACCGATATTGAGGGTAGTGTTGCCGCTGGTGAAACCATTGGAGTTGGTGTTAAAAGTACATTGTTTGGTGCCATTGATGTACAAGACGCCCTGATTGTTTTTGTAGCCGGCGGCGATATGTACCCACTCGCCCGCGTCATAGGGGTTCAGGGTGCCGCACTGGGCGCCGTCGATGGGGTTGTAATGGGTGAGGAGTTGTGCGCCTGTGAGTTCGCTGGTATAGAGTCCGACTTCATCCACCACCCCTTTAAATTTAGCGTTAGTACCATTTTTCTCTTCAAAGGAGTAAAACTGAGTAGCGTCTGAAGGTTGCCCAATGGAGAGGATAGAGGCCGAAGCATTGGCGCCGAAGTTGCTGTTGTTAGGGTTAGAACCATCGCCGACTAAGAAGCCGTTGAGGTAGCAGGAAAAGGTGTCACTGTCAGGATTGATGGCCACGGCCGCGTGATAATTGACGCCGGGCACCACTTCCTCACCTTCGTAGACGAAGACTTTATTCACTTCAAGCTTGCAGAAAAACTTACCATTATCAATGCCGAGGGCTAAGTTGCCGAGATTGTCGAGACCGAATCCTGCGATGTAAGCGGTGCGATCCACTTCGTCTGCTTTGAAGTAAGCTTCGAGGGTTCTGCTGCCG
>JAPPOJ010000142.1 GCA_028817975.1 Zetaproteobacteria bacterium
AGGCCTACCTTACTGTGAGCAACCACAGATGGATTTTTTTCCCGAGTGGGGGTTTGACGGGTCTTCCACATCACAGTCGTCAGGGGACAACTCCGATTTATTGCTCAAACCAGTCTACTGTGTCACAGACCCCTTACGGGGTAAAGGAAATTACTGCCTGTTATGTGAAGTGTATGATGCACAAGGACAACCCCATCTCAGCAATACTCGGGCCCCCTTACGTCAGCTTTACACTAAGGTACGCGAGCAACATGACCCTTGGGTGGGCTTCGAACAAGAGTACACACTCTTCGAAGGCACAAGCCCGCTAGGTTGGCCCGTAGGGGGCTTCCCACCCCCCCAAGGCCCTTTCTACTGTGGAGTAGGAGCTAAAAAAGTACACGGGCGGGACATGGTCGAAATGCATACCAAAGTATGTCTGGCAGCAGGGCTTATGGTGTTCGGCACTAACGCTGAAGTCATGCCTTCCCAATGGGAATTCCAAGTAGGCTATCGTGGCTTTCCAGAAGAAGTCGCGGATCCGCTGACAGTCTCAGATCACCTTTGGCTCTCACGTTGGTTCCTCTTCCGCATTGGCGAAGAATACGGCATCGAACCTTCCTTTGCGAACAAGCCGATTAAAGGGGACTGGAACGGCGCCGGCAACCATACCAATTTTTCAACCACAGCCATGCGTGAGCCCAACTCGGGGAAAGGCGCCATCGAGCAAGCCATTCAACAGCTGGCCAAAACCCATACAGAACATATCGCGGTCTATGGAGCTGGACTTGAAGAACGTTTGACTGGATTACATGAAACCTGTAACTTGAACGAGTTTAAGTCAGGTACCGCAGATCGCAGTGCATCGATACGGGTCCCCTTAAGAGTCGCTCAAAAAGGCTATGGTTATCTGGAAGACAGACGTCCGGGTGCCAATGCCGACCCCTATAGGGTATGCACTCGCCTCATTGAAACGATCTGTCTTTAAGTACAGTCCGACCCGAAAGCCCAAGGAGTTTTATCTTGCCGCAACTGATGATTTTAGGGGCTGGAGTCGCAGGAACCGCTTGTGCACATACACTCAGCAACGCTGGAATCACTCTCGAAGTGGTAGAGAAAAGTCGTGGAACCGGAGGAAGAACCGCCGGCAAACGCTTTGAAGGGGGTGTCTTTGACCAAGGAGCGCGCTACTTTACCATCAAAGATCCTACCTTCGCCAAGTATATCCAAGCACAGATGGCACAAGGTACTGTCAAGCCCTGGCATATCTCATTTGGTAGCTATCACCCCAACCAAGGGTGGCAAGCTCTGCAAGACCAACCTACACGCTACGTCGCATGTCCACAAATGAACAACCTTGCAAAGTCGCTCTTAGGAAACATCACGACACACTATCAACACAAAATCATCCGCGCCGTTTATAACTCCTCCTCTTGGCACTTATACAGTGACCATGGACAGGTATGGCAAGCCAAACAAGTGGTTTGTACCCTGCCCTACACGCAAACTAAAGAACTTTTCGGGAGCTATCTCAGCAACCCTACAGAACTTAGCAAGGCAGGAGTAAACACACCAACTTGGGTCGTCGCCTTCACGACATCACATCAGCTCTCACTTCCCTTCCATGCCGGATTTATCCATTCAAGTATCCTAAACTGGTTTGCATATGAAAATTCCAAACCACAGCGCTCTAATCAGCAGCATACCTATGTGCTCCATGCAAGTGCAGCCTACAGCCAAGCCAATGTAGATACACCCGCCGCCGAAGTTAAGAAAACATTAATAGATGCTTTTGCCACACTCACTGAGCAAACCATTCACCCGACTCAAGACTTTACACACCGTTGGTTATATGCCGACCTTATCGAAGGTCAGAGCTTAGGTGAGCTATACTATCCGGAAGTAGGGCTAGGACTTTGCGGAGACTGGTTACTCGGGGGACGCGTTGAGGGTGCTTACCTCAGCGGAGTTCAACTGGCACAAAAAATCCTCCGCGACTACACCTCGTCCTCTCTCATCCACAACGAGGAGTCGACCCATGGAAACAGCTGAAGGCAAACAGGTCCCACAAACAACATTTAAATGCCGTAAAGATGGTGACTGGCACCCCCTGAACGCGAAAGATTTTTTCACGAACAAAACAGTCGTGGTTTTTTCACTTCCAGGGGCATTTACACCTACCTGCTCTTCAACCCATTTACCACGTTACGAAGAACTGGCAGCGACTTTTTATCAAAATGGCGTCGATCACATTGCATGTATTTCCGTGAATGACGGCTTCGTCATGGAAGCCTGGGGACAAAACCAAAACGTCACCGAAGTGGTGCTGCTCCCTGACGGCAACGGCGAGTTTACCGACGGCATCGGCATGCTCGTGGATAAACGCGACCTGGGCTTTGGCAAAAGATCATGGCGTTATTCCATGCTCGTGAAAAATGGTACGATCGAGAAAATGTTCATCGAACCAGATAAGCCTGGCGACCCTTTTGAAATTTCCGACGCAGACACCATGCTGCAATACATTAATCCAAACGCCCAAATGCCTGCTGAAGTGACGATTATGACCAAGCCCGGATGTAACTTCTGCCTAGAAGCTAAACAGCTGCTGCATGAAAAAGCTTACAGCTATGAAGAAATTGAAATGTCTGGGGGCGTTTCGTACATGTCCTTGCGCAACCTCACGGGTAAGTCTACGGCACCACAAATTTTTATCGATGGCCAGCATATTGACGGCTTAGATGGCCTCAAAGCATTTTTTGCCGGATAACAAAGGTCTGGTACACATACAACCGCCTGCCTTTTTTGATAAGATTTATCTGTAAATCTTATCAAGGTGTCACTATGACCGAAATTTCGTGTTCGACACAAATTAACGCCAGCCCGCAACAAGTCTTTAAGATTATTTCAGATATTCCTCGGGGGGCTGAGATTATCGCTGGAATTCAACACATCGAAATGCTCCACGACAACGGCACCGTGGGAGTCGGCACCCAGTGGAAAGAAACCCGCATCATCTTCGGTCAAGCAGCTTCGGAAGAGATGACAATCATCGAATTTGTACCCAACTCCCACTACGTCATTCGCGGAGAGAATCATGGATGTGAGTACCTTTCCACACTCAAAGTCTGCGCCGCTGCGCAAGGCACCCTACTCTCAATGGATTTTAAAGGCAGGCCACTCACACTCTTCGCCAAGGTCATGGACGTACTAACAGGGTGGCTGTTAAAGGGAAATATGACCAAAATGTGTCAAGAAGACCTAGAGAGTGTCAAATCCTACATCGAACAGCAACAAGACACACGTTGAGGTCGGCACGATGCCCCGACTGATGACCAAATCCGACTTTAAGCGAGTGCGTCAGTGCCCTACCCAACTTTTTTATCACCGCAACCCCGAACAATATACCAACCAAACAAGCGAGAATCCATTTTTAGCAGCCCTTGCAGAAGGAGGCTTTCAAGTAGGCGAGCTAGCAAAGCTGTACTACCCACAAGGCCACCTCATTGCACACAAAGACACTTCCAGCGCCGTGAAAGCCACCCGACAAGCATTACATCAGCATACAGAAGTGACCCTATTCGAGGCCGCCTTTTGCGCTGCAGGGTTCGTCATTCGCGTAGACATTCTGATTAAAAATCAACATCATATCCAACTTATCGAGGTCAAGTCTAAGTCTTTTGATCCCAAATCTCCTGGACGATTCTTTCGCCCAGCAGGACTACGTAAAGGCGTCCATCAGCTTAAAAAAGATTGGCTCGCCTACCTCGAAGATGTCGCCTTTCAAAGCTATGTCGTACAGCAGGCCCACCCGGATTGGAAAGTCACCCCTAAGCTCATGCTTCCCAACCCTCATGGGACGGCAAAGGTCACAGGATTAAATCAAAACTTTGAGTTGAAACGCACTCCCACGGGCCAACCCCGCGTGGTGGTACATCACAAGCTAAGCCCCGAAGTCTTTGGAGCAGACTTGTTAGGTCTCTATCACGTGACCGAAGAAGTAACCCAAGTGCACCAGAGTACGGCTTTTCAGCGCCAGCTTAACGATTTGTCAGCAGCTATCAAGACCGCGCAGTACATCCCAAGTACACTCGGCTCCAAGTGCAAGACTTGTGCATTTCGCGATGACCAACAGCAGCAACGTTCAGGATTTCATCAATGCTGGGCCAGATACTTCCAAAGAGCACCTACCGAGATCCAAGGCCCCTTTATCTTTGACCTCTGGAACTTTAAGGAGACAGATAAATACCTTCAACAAGGCATTTGGCGCTTGGCGGACCTAGACAGCACAAATATCAGGCCAAGCCGCAGACTGGGTCCAGGCATTCTGCCGAGTGAACGTCAACAACTCCAAATTAACTCGGAGCGACACCCCAACGCACGCAAGTACGTTGAGAAGAATTTTTTAAGCCAGCAGTTTCGTTCATGGCAGTACCCCTATCACTTCATCGACTTTGAAACCACACGAGTAGCCATCCCTTTTCACCGCGGAGGCCGACCTTATCAACAAATCGCGTTTCAGTTTTCTCATCACGTACTACATCGCAGCGGCCACATTGAGCATCGCGGCCAGTACCTCCACTCCCAAAAGGGTCTCTTTCCCAACTTCGACTTCGTACGCGAGCTAAAGCGTCAACTCAGCACAGACGAAGGCACCATCTTTCGTTATTCAAGCCACGAAAACACGGTACTGTGCGACATTGCTCAACAGCTCCGAGAGAGTCACCTCTCCGACCGCGAAGAACTATGTACCTGGATTGATACGATTACCCACCGTCACCACAAAGGTCGCCAGATCCACCAAGGACACCGCGATATGGTCGACTTGTGGGAAGTCGTGAAAAAATCCATCTACCTCGCCGAGGCTCAAGGCTCACTGAGCATTAAATACATGCTGCCCGCCATCTTAAAAGATAGCTCTTACTTAAGGCAAAAATATGCACATGCTATTTATGGCCATGAATGCACTATTCCGAGCCTAAATTTTGACGCCATCGCCTGGATACAATTGGACGCTCAGGGTAATGTGCGCGACCCCTACCAGCTGCTGGCCGAATATGCACAGACATCCACCCCAGAACTAGCCGAAGGGCTGATCATCCGCGATGGAGGAGCGGCCATGACCGCCTATGCCCGTCTTCAATTTGACTCCCTTACAGCAGCCGAGAGAGAGGCTGTGCAGAAAGCACTCCTGCGCTATTGTGAGCTGGATACTTTTGCCATGGTTCTGCTTTGTGAATATATGCAACAACTCATCCCTGCCTTACCGACACAGCACATACACACGAGCAGAACTAGGACTAGAAGCTTATCTAACTCTTCGATTTAACAGACTTTTACAAGCACTTACTCAATGTTTTCTGTTGAAACACCGACAAACCGCGGTAGCAAAAGTAAGTGTTTTTTGACGCTACAGTCAACCATGTATGCGAACGGGGGAGATGCAAAGATGTCGAAGATACTCGTGGTCGATGATAGCAAGTTTCAACGGCGGGCAATAGTCTCCGAAATTCAGAAACTTGGACACGAAACGATGGAAGCTGTGAATGGGGAAAGCGCTCTTGAGCTACTCGCGCAGGAGAGTTTTGATGCGATGATCACAGACCTCCATATGCCCATCATGACAGGGTTTGAATTGCTTAAAGAGATTCAAAGCAAAGGAATTCAAATCAAATCGGTCGTTCTCAGTGCAGATATTCAAAAAGAAGTGGTGAATGAAGTGAAAGATTTGGGAGCTAGAGGGTTTTTATCCAAACCCGTAGACAGCAAGCAACTGAAAGAAATTTTAGAGTCCATTTTGTGAACTACGTGAATAGACCTGTTAAGAACTCGTGGAGAACGAATTAGATCATGTCGCTAGATAATGATGAACATGACTTAAGCGATGAAGAGCGCGAAACCCTAGCAGAGCTGGTACACATTGGAGTAGGCAAAGCCTGTGATTCTCTCAATGCCATGCTTTCCAGCCAAGTTACATGGGATATTCCCGTCATCACCTTGAATGATGTGGAACGTTACCGCACGCTGGACAGCAATGGAGAGATGGTTGCATCCAGTCTAGGCTTTCAAGGCGGTATCGACGGCAAGGTCGCTATTCTCTTCAGCCGCGACTGCGGTTATCAACTTACGGCAGTACTCAATGACGTCGAAGTTGGCGACGTAGACGATGAAATGATGGAAACCACGCTTAATGAAGTGACAAATATCTCGGTCAACAGTATCGTAGGCTCTTTATCAAACATGATTAACCAACGCCTACATTTTCAAACCCCGGAGTTTTACCCCGAACATATTATGGATGTATTTTCCAATCACAAAAAAGGTAAAATTCGCAACATGGTGGCCATTACCACCTTTCGGGTCACCAAACTTAAAGTCAAAGGCAGCTTCCACCTCGTTTTTGTCTTAGACTCACTTACCGAACTCGCTCTCCGCATTCGCGACCTGAACACATGAGCCATACCAAAAGCCGATTATGTCGGCAATATCCATGACAGCTCACCCACACGCTCTTGCGTCACTTAAAATATGTGCTGAAGGGATGAACCCACATAGGAGGAGAAGATGAGTGCTCATTCAAAAAACCGCTACCGGCGCGCGTTAACCATCGCAGGAGGAGGGGTTCGCGGCATGGTAAGCGCAGTATGGTTGCGAACACTTTACCATGAGCTTAAAACAAGCAACATTGACCTCACCGAAGTGGATTGCATCTCCGGTGTTTCCGTCGGGGCAATTCTGGCCGCTGCATTGGCCAAACCACAGCCTTACTCTCCCGACGACCTGGTCGAACTCTTTGAAGAGCTTGCCACTCAAATTTTTTCCCGTAGCTACCCTTGGATTCCAAGCTGGGCAAGGCAGATCTATACAGGAGCAGAATATGACGTCAAAAAACTCCACCAGGTACTCAGCCACCACCTCGGTACGGACACCCGCCTAGGAGATTGTCCCAAAAAGCTCGTCATTACGCTATACTCACAAAAAGAGCGGCGCGGGTCCTATGAGCTGGCAGCACCCGTATTTGCCCATAATTTCCGCTCCGAATTCAAAAAGGACTATCAAGAGATTCGACTCGCCGACCTCGTCACCGGCAGTGCTGCAGCGCCACTGTACTTTCAGAAACATCGTTTTAAACACCAAGGCCGCTGGTACGCGTATCGCGATGGCGGGATGATGGATAACTCCGGCATTTTTGGAGCGATCAGTGCATTATGCAATAGGTATCATGAAGATCATGCCGACTTCAACAACCTGGCGATTTTCACACTCGGGAATGGAGGTGGCTTTTGGTACGACCCTCCCGAAGACGAAGACGGAGGATTCTTAAAGCTACAAAAGGTGAAAAATTCTATCGTCAAAAGTCTCGTTCAAGGGGGCGAAATGGTAGCCAACACCACTATCCGTAATCTCATGGGCAATCGGCACCACTACCTCAATCTCAACTGCCTCCCCGAAGTAGAAATGGACGATGTTGCCCAAATTCCACGTCTTGCACAAGCCGCACAAGCATCTAACCTCACTCGCAGCCAAGCCTGGTTGGAAGGCTATTTTCGCCTACATAACCCCACAGTACCCCAAATCGAAATTGACAACCTCCGTAAAGGAGCCAACGTAGGTACTCCCACACCTCAACTGCAAATTTGAGCGCAGAATACATTACAGATAAAGTCTCCAGAACAAAGCCCCGATAGCAGCACCACCAGTGACATCGGATAAGCAAAGGGAGACAAACAATGCTGCCATTATCCAAGTGGTTCCGGAACATATGCTCCTGCCTCATACTACTTACCCTTTGGGGTAGCCTCGGCTGTAAAACCAACCGTTCACAGCACACACACGAAGCCCCTATAGAGGCCGGCGATAGCTCCGCTGCAACCACCCTCCGCGAGCCGCGACTACGCTTCGAACAGCCTTCGGCACTTTACCTTATCGGGGAAGACGCCTCCACACAGGAACTGGTCGAGCGCGCCGAGACCTATGCAGCCCAGGCTTCGTCGGAATTCGCTCTAGCCGGACGGCAGGTCAAGTCACTCGTCGAGTCATTCAAACACCGCCAAGCTCCTGCTGCACCCAGCTCGCTAAAGCGCACCCAGCAGCTTGACTCGACCCCTATCCCAACTTCCAAGCTTGTACGTCAAGGGGCATTCACAGAACCCACTGCCGCCCCCCGTCAGGGAGCTGAAATTGAACTGATAAAAGCCTATTCCAATCAAGGCATGTCCCTCCCGGTACGCATGATCCACAGTATCGATGATTTACAGGTAGGGATGGGAGAGAAAATTTATATCGATTTGTCAAAAAAACAATATGAACTCCTCGAAGAGAAACACGCCGCCAACCCGCCCTCGCCAAATCGCAGCTATAAGCTTGTTTCAACGGCAAAAGATGGAAGCGACAGAGTACGGGTGGAAGTCGCCGACATGTCGATCGAGCGCACAGAAGAATATTTACGTTCCAAACGTGTGCTGATGTTTAACTTAGAAGACACCCGACGCGCCGAGCAATGGGATAAGGTCAAAGAAGACCTCGAAAAAACACTCGCCAGCCAATTCTCATTCTCTTTGGGAGAAGTGATTGGCCGAGGCGCCTTCGGTGAGGCCTTTCTCGTCAAAAATCCCAATATGGAACCCTACGTGATCAAAAAAATGAGTACCCGTGACCCAGAAGCCATGCGTGAAGTCGCTATTCTTACCCAGGGGACGTGTGCGGGCTGCCTCCAGTATTATGGTGCCTTTCTCAAGCGCGGCGAGATTTATCTTGCCTCCGAATACGCTCCCGGAGGGACTCTCGTCCCCAAAGGTATAAAAAGCAGTTTCAAACGCGAGCAGTTTATCGAATTGATGCGTCAAGCCAAACAGCTTGCTGACAAAGGTATGATTCATAAGGACCTAAAACCAGAGAACATTTTTATAGGCGCCGATGGCAAGCCCAAAATAGCCGATTGGGGCATTGCTCAACGCCACCCAACCCAATTTAGCCCCGCCGGCACCCCCTACACCATCCCTCCTGAAGTATTCAAGGGAAGTTCAATTGAGCCTGGATACGCCGACCGCGTACATACCTTTGCCGTGGCAATGGCCATGCTCGAAGCTAAAGCACCCAGCAGCTTTTTGCTTAATAATCGCAAGCTGGCGGAAAACAACCGAAAAGGTGTTTCCAATGTAAGCTTTCTCAAAAAAATCCTCTTTGGCTTTTCCAAAGCCGAACGAGAGATTTTAGAAGAAATGCTCGAACCTGACTATAAAAAACGCCTCTCCATCAGCGAAGCCTTGCAACGCTGGCAAAGTCTCCCCACGAAATAAAGTTTACTCCCACAAAAAAAGATAAAAAATCATGCCATAATCGCGCATTAACCAAAAATCTCTCTTTCTTACCCGCAGGAGCCGATGTAGCTGTGGCTATAGTGGCGTGGGTACTACCACAGTGAATCAAGTTAGAGGTTGTCAGAACGAAGGGCTACACGATGGTCTTTGCTCTCAGGGTGTTTTGTTTAAGTTTATCTCTTGCCATGAGTGCCACAGGTCTGCAGTCTTGTCGCAAGAGCGAAGATACCACCAACTTACGCTACACGAGCAACGCAACCGCAAAGGCGATCACCACCAAGCTGCACAGCGAAGTCGCAAACGGCGCAATCGTCAGGCAAGCACAGCAAAAGCTCACCGTACAGCTTGACTTAGACCCCTTTACCGTACGCAAGTACGAACTGAACTCGTTTGATTGGGAGCTAGACTTCTATCAACTCGATGGGAATAACGAAGTGGTGTTCGAAACCAAAAACATTCAAGAATATAGCCGCGACATCGAAGTCCACTTGGTGGAAGGACTAAATGTATTTGTCGCCGAAGGCAAAATCCTAAAAGAAGGCGCTCAAGACTCCGTACGGACCACATTTGAGATAGCTTTAGATACCACAGCACCTCAAATAAGCTTAGCCGGCTTTGCCAAGGTAGACAAGCATACAGGTAAAGCCGAAGTCCATGCGCAACTCATTTCTAGGTCTGGGGACCTGCATAGCTGCCGTGAATTCCTTTTAGAAAATAGAGCCAAAAAAACACTCCTGAAAAAAATAACGATTAATCCAGAGATTGAGCGGGCACACCAAGAACTCGCCCGCCAATACAAGCCTATAGACGCCTACCGTAAGCAAGAGGATGGCGGCATAGGGGATGAACCACGTCAGTATCTCGCACCTGTGGTGGAAGGGCTGCCCGGAGACCAAGTCAAAGACTTTTTCTTATTTGCCACCTGCCAAGACCACCAAGAAAACCTAGTCCAAGTGGAACTTCCTGTAGAAACCATCGAAGAAGCCTTTGAATTTGACCTCACAGTCACCTTGCCACGGGGGAGCCAAGATCTCACACAACATAAGTATCACTCTCAGCCAGCACTCGCGAATAGCAAAGCGGCTGCCCCTAAAAATGAGGAGAGTAGCTATCCTTATTTTATCAAACAGGGTGCCTTGCAGATCGCAGCAAAAGATGCAAGTAACCACGCTCATACCCAACTTCACGATTTTGTGCTCTTCCTTCCCTCCAACCCTAAACATAAACCAGCACCCTTACAGATCAAGTTTGAGATGTTTGCCGAGCGTAAGCCTTTGGCGCCCCTCTTCTACGAGCGCAATGCCGCCTTCTTGCAATACGTCATCTCCCGCACTCCTCTCCAAGAGATCAGCGACTTCGACAAGTGGATGCAAGAGGACCTCAAGAGCCAACGCAAGACTATTCTCCAAACAGGCAAGGTCGCCCACACCATCCAAGTGCCTCTCCCCGAGGGGGAGAGTGGCCCACAAACCTTGCATGTTTCCGTCATTTGGACTTCCCCTCTAGCTCAGGGGACCCGCCAGTTTTACCAGTCCCCAAACTCCCCTATATTGCAAAACCTCCCTATTCATCTCTATCCCGATAGCGAAGGCCCAAAACTCAGCCGTAAAACCCCTGCTCAGTTTGCTCTACCCGGACAACGTAAGGCAGGTACTCACGAAAAAGGTGCCGCTGGACTTAGCTTTGTGGAAGTCGAATATCACTACCGTTATACAGGTGCCCCTTTACACATGGTGTCCGTGGAGTATTTTCATGCAGATGATACCCGTGGCAACGCTCTCAACAAGCAGACAGAAGCACGCGCACGCGGAGAGCGCAGGGAAGCTGGACCTATTACCCTGCTCAACATCGCCCCACAAGATTACGTGTGGTATCCGCTCCCCCATCTGGAAGAAAAAATCACGGCTCCTCCACACACATTTGCGTGGATCAAGGATTTACACCTTATCGAGGGTGAAACTCAGATGATTGCTGGCAAGCGCGAACATCAAGGCAAAGTGCGCTTTAAAGTCGGGGTCGGACAACAAATCCCGCCTATTTTCCGCGTCAGGGTGGTCGCCGAAGATATCTCCGGCAATCGCAGCTATAGCCCCGCATCTGGCTACCTCTTCCGCCCAGGGACAGGGTTTGAGCAAGATGAGATCTTTGCCAATGCTATTGTCGACCGTTGCAGATCAGTCGCAGGACGGTCTTACTTCACAGCCCGACTGCTAAGCCATGCCAGCTGTCGTCAGGACGGGCGCACCCTTGTTCCTTTACAACTACTCAATTTAGGGGCAGCCACTATTGCTGCCGAGCGCTCCGACTCTATGCCCACGACAGGTATGACAGCAGACACCAGTTTTATTCGTTATTTAGTCGAGCACAACACCGAGTTAGTCACTCAAGAATATCGTTTGACTCAGGCAGCTCTCACACCCAGTGGCAACGGACCCAATGCAGGGCGGGTGGAGTTTATCGAGGTCAATCCCCAATGGTTCGAGCACGCCAAAGAAGTCCGCTTAATTTTCGATAGTGATCAGGATGTGGATGATATCGAGTCTGTGTTAAAAGGGCAGTTACGTATTTACGGCAACAATTCAATCCAAAACTCATGCTATCAGCCACGCTCGACAGAACAACTCAAAGCATTTCCGGTGCTGATTTTACAGTCAGACCGTAATTATATTCGCAACAAAAAGGCCGAAGACGCTTCCACACCAGACCCGATCGAAATGCTTATCAGTCCTTTTAGCTGCGATTAGAAATGCTAGATAAATTCTCGCAACAAGATAGAGGAAAAGATGCGCAACATACAAACCATATATATCCTCGGAATTTTAAGCTTCACCACAGCATGCACCGGCGACCTGCTCGACAATAGCTCAGAAGTAAAAGAAGAAAGTTTTTCCGAGAATGCAGGCTCTCGCCGCAAGGCGATCAAAGTTATCTTTGACATTGCAGGTGTTTTTGCCCCTGCAGCAGAAATTGAGGTCCGCCTTAAAAATCATACCGATCTGCTTATCATAGAACAGAATAAAAAAATCATTCATGATTGTCTCGCACGTTCCACTCCCGGGTCCCAAAAGTATCGCGACTGTCAAAACACCGACCTGATTACTCAAGAAGAAATTTTCCCCGAAGAGTTTCGCGAACAACTTACGGGTGAAGCAGCCCAACTCGTAGTACAGGCCAACCGCTTATATTTAAATGAGCCTTTTGAAATACATATACATGGCGTAAGTAAAGAAGATGATTGCACCCGCATGCAAGCCGAAGCCTCTTTTCTTTTAGAGGAAGGAAGCTTACAAAATCGCTTTACCGACCAGCACAAACGGGCCACCGCCACACTACAAAAAGGTATTTTGCACGTACATGATCTGGTCTGGACACAAGATAGGTCTCAATGCTCTTCCCCTCAAGCACAGCTCGTAGGTCGTTCCACCCCAGTCAGCGTCACCGTGGCCGCAGCTTCTTTTCTAGCCGGAAGTGAACTCGAAATGCGTGTTTCACAAGTGTTACCAGGCAAAAGTCAGTGGCAACAGACTCCTGTACTCCAGCTCTATCACCTCAACGTCGACCAGGTACAAGGGGACTGGACCGTCAAAGTGCCAGGCTTGAACCCACAAAAAATTTTTCGTATCGAAATACGTGGCATAGATATGGACGGATGTTCGACAGTTCTAGGCGTCTTTGAAGGTATCTTTGACGATGAGCCTGTTCGGATTGATTCCTTAATTTGGGACACCGACGCACAACAATGTTTTTAAGCTGGATACGTCACATCACCACCTGATCCCACCTAATTCAAAGCGTGGAGCCGTTTACAAAAGCTGACGACGCTAGGGGGATACCATACCTGAATTACATTGTTGATACTCACGTATTCTGCTGTTGGACAGTCCTCTGGTCGAGTGCCCAAAATCGTCACCTGAGGTGCATCAAAAACTTTAGGTAATTCACGCATACTTTGCAATCCCCACAAACTACGCACCTTCGCCCCTTCAGGTAAGTACACTTGAGTCGTATTTATCGTCAGACTCGTCAGTGGACTTAAATCATGTATCTCAGGATACCCTCGAAGATCCACCACTTCTAAGCCAGCCAATCTCTGATGAACTTCTTCCTTGTCTTCCGCACCCGTAAGATCTTTAAGAGCTTGCAAAGTATACTGAATCTCTGGATTTGGATCTTCCCAAAACTCACGGACACCCTTCACACGGCAGCGATAACGCTCTTCATGGCTAAATAAAATCCCCCCGAGAGGTTGTTGCAACTCCGCCTCTAGAAGCGCAACTTCTCGCGGAGTATTAAAAACATAATTCGGATGTTCCAGACACTCTTTTTTAA
>JAPPOJ010000210.1 GCA_028817975.1 Zetaproteobacteria bacterium
GTGGTATACCTTTCTGGCTGCTCTACATGGTCCTACTTCAAAGGCTAGCGTACAGATATTCTTATTAGGGTGAAGCCGAGCTTTGCTCGTGTTGCTGTTCGGATAGTGACCTTTTGCTTCTGATGCAGAAGTCGGTTTGGTATGTGGCAGTTGTGGTGTCATGTTTGTTTGTTCTGCCCGACCTAAACTTGCTGCTAGATATATAAAGAATAAGAAAAATGATGTGGGGGTGAGAATTGTCATATGCTCTGTTCTGTCAGAAAATCTTTGTTCGGAGATGCTTCTCGGTTAATTTTGGGCTAAGTTGAAAGGAAAGCTTTGAGTGGGGGTGTATGCAAAGCCGTCCACAGTTGTTGCCTGTGCAGGTCAAAAAATGAGCTGCTTTTGAAGAACGCGGTGTGCTTTTAGTTGTAGCCGCAAGGTGAGTGAGGAATAAATTGCAGTGAAACTCATATTTTAATATTTAAAGTTTTTGTTAGGTCTCTTTAGTGTCTATGGGCTGGAAATCATTTTTAAAGGAAAAAGCATGCGTGGAACAAAGCGGTTTGTCATGGTTATCTTTACACTTGCCACATTGATTTCGTCTCTAGGATTGGCTATGCACAGTGAATTATCGGTGTCTATAGCAGGGGGGTGCTCAGAGGATTGTACTTCGCGATTTCACTTCTTAGGTGTGTCGCGGCTTGTGGCTCGAAATTTACGTGCGCATGTTGAATTTGAGCAAGGTCGCCAAGATGAGATTTTAGTCATTGTTGAAACTTGTGATGAGACGACAGGTCAAGTATATGTCGAAGATATGGGGTCTTTTGTTGAATTAGGCTCGCGAAATGACTCTGGAAGTGGGGTGAGTTTACCCACAACTTGTGGGGGGAGGAGTCCTAGCGTTAGTTCAGAAAGCCTGGAGTCCATGGGAGGCAGCCCTATTTTTTTGGGGGATGTCGAGATTTGGAACGAATCGGATGTAGACCACTGTTCTTTAGATTCATCTTGTGCGCTAACCGACACGGCAAGTGTGCAGCTTCCCAAAGTCAAAGTATTTGTTCCTCCAAGTGTAGTAATGGAGTTGGAGGGTGTCGGTGGAACTTGGCAGATGTGTAGTTTAAGTGGTGGTTTATTTAAAGCAGATCTTTCAGGTTCTTGTGAGATGCATGCGAGTCAAATAGTTGGTAATTGCAATATTACTTGCAGTGGTTCGAGTAGATGTAATGTTGTCAAAGTGAGGGAGGGTGATCTCGATGTTAAATTGTCGGGTGCGAGTAGCCTGAGTCTGAATGGATTGGAGTCGATTCAGGTGACAAAGCTGAGTTTATCTGGATCGAGTGAAGCTACCTTGGGTGCTGCATGTTGGACGACTCATTTGGATGCTGTCACAGACGGCAGTTCAAGTCTAATTTTTAATGGAGACGCAGCAAGTGCCTCTTTGCATGCATCTGGATCTTCAAACCTTTATGTCGCAAATGTACATGAATCTTTGGATGAGCATGCCTCGGGTTGTGGGCAAATCACTGTGAGTGAGAAGCCTAGTGGCTGTGGGCACGTGCGGTGATCTAACAGCATTCTAAGTGCGTAGAGTTTTTCTAAATCATGAGGATTTTGAATTTGCGCTCATCATCAGAAAATTGTTATATGCTAAAGGGGTTTTGGTGAAAAAATATGACATTTTGCTGTATGGTGCCACTGGTGCTGTCGGTTGTAGAGCTGCGCGTTACTTATGTGAACATGCTCCAAAGAGCCTCCGGTGGGCAATTGCTGGTCGTGACAAACATAAGTTGGATACTCTTGCTGCAGAGCTGCAGCAAGAGTATAACTCTGACTTTGACGTATTTGCTGTACTTGTAGAAGAAGTTGAAAAGTTGGTGCAAAAGTCCCGTGTGGTGCTTTCTGCAGCTGGACCTTATAGTGTGGTGGGTCCGCCCATTGTGGAGGCATGTATAAAGCATCGCGCGGACTATTTAGATGTGACTGGTGAAGTCAACTTTGTCCGTGATATGATCCACTCTCATGCGGAACTTGCGCGGAAAAATGAGGTTACATTAGTTCCCTGTTGTGGATTTGACTCCATCCCTGCTGACTTGGGCACTTTTTTTGCGGTCGAAGCAGCGAAGAAAAAATTTGGACTTGGAGTGCAAGAAGTCATTGCCTGTAATATGTCGGAACATATGTCGGGTGGGCTTGGTTCAGGTACTGTAGCATCTCTCTTACGCGCTATCAAAGCTCGAGGTCTTGCGGACCCTTTGTCCTTGCAAAGGGATTTTGCTCATCCAGAACGGATGACAGCGCCTTTAGCGGATTTAAAACCCGTTACCCCTATAATGGAGTTATCCGTGTTTGGAGGTATGTTCTTTCTAGCTCCTGGAAACTCTCGAGTGGTGAGGCGTTCTGCCTCGATATTTGCATCTAATGCAGATGTGTCAGCAATAGAAGTGGATGGTTCGAAAGCATATGTGGATGCTCCATTTTGTTATCAAGAGTTTATTTGCTTTTCGAAAAAGTTTGCAGCTGTGTGGAACAACATTGGTTTTAAAGGTTTTCTAACAGCCATGAAAGCTTCACCAATTTTAGATTTTTTCCTTAAGAAAGTGGAACGAAGTCGCTTTCAGCCTAAAGCACGTGCTATTGCTGAGGGGAAGTTTTTATTATACTTAATTGCAAAAACATCTGAAAAACAGCCTCAAAAACTTGTAGTACAAGTTAGAGGGATGGACCCTGGCTTTACAGAAACGGCAAAGATGTTGGTCGAAGCAGGACTATTGCTGGCGTTGCATAAGGAGAAACTTCCTGTGGCTAAAATGGGTGGGGGGTTTTGGACTCCAAGTACAGCCTTTGGTAAACCCTTGATAGATAAGCTGATTGCAAAAGGGATATCTTTTCAAGTGATGAATTTTGAAGAAATTTAAAACAACTTTGCTGGACTATGCAGGGTATGGA
>JAPPOJ010000220.1 GCA_028817975.1 Zetaproteobacteria bacterium
GTGACTTCAAAGTACCAAAAGTCTTCAGCACTGCTAAAAAAGAACCTATTCCAGAATCACATAACAGATTTAATATGACTTTCAGTTGAGATGATGCATATGGAGGTACCGTGCATTGAAACTGAAAAAATCCTTGCCGACCATACATACGATTCCAATGCCGCAAACAATCGAGTGGATAAAAGAACGGACGATAATGAGCTACACTCTGCGTTACTTTTAACCTGAAACGATGATAATAAAGCTGATTGAAGAGTCCAACAGTACGGCGATTTAAGATAAAAGAAGGAAGGTCAAAAGGAATTGTAAGCTGGAAAGACGACTTGCGCCTGACGTACTTCATTTTATCTGCAAAGGTATGTTTACCACAAATAAGATGACCTCGCCCGAGATATTTACCTGGAGTGATCGCATCTACCCAGGCTACTGTATAAGGATATTTCTGATCATAGTCGGCATACACATTTAAATATTCATCTAAACTCGAAAATTTAAAAATCTCCACATCCATATAGGGACTGTGTATAGGAAGCAACTGAAACTTGACAGTTACAATTAACCCTGTCAGACCAAGACCTCCAATCGTTGCTCTATACACTTGTGCATTTTCTTGTGGTGAACAACGTAACAATTTTCCATCGGAACGTAACAGTTGAAGTTCTAATACATGGCATCCAAAAGTACCAGCTTGGTGGTGATTTTTACCATGAACATCATTTGCAACAGCTCCTCCAACTGTGACATACTGTGTTCCAGGAGTTACCGGCAGAAACCACCCTTGAGACACCACTAAGTCCAAGATCATTGCCAAAGTTACACCTGACTCACACTCCAAAATGCCTGTTGCTGCATCAAATCGGATAAATCGATGCAAAGGCTGTGTCAATAACAAACGTCCTTGATGATTAAGACAAACATCTCCATAACTACGCCCACAACCATATGGAAGCAAAGAGAGTTGCTCTTGATTTAAAATTTGACTTTCCACTTCGTGACGCCAATAGACGGGAGAAGCAGACTGTATTGCTTCGCATGTTCTTCCCCAAGATGAATAATGCACTCTCACACTCCCGTTAGCGCTAATCTCTAGTGTTTAAAAAATTCAAAAAACCATAACGATTTAAATCCAAGTGCAGCAATATACATCCATACCCCGACGAACAAAGCCATAAAATAGGTTGTTTTATCCTTGAGAGCAAAGGCAATCGGATCAATATGCATTTCACCACGCATCGTCAACAACCATATACGACTTATCCAAAAAAAGACGCACAAACTGACCATCCATAAGGAGAGAGCATCATAATAAAGAAACTTTATCCTTGGCTGTTGGATATAAAGAGCACTAATCAGCACAGAAATTATCCCCGTTGCAACCCCTAAAATAGACAAAAAAGTAACGTCATCACTACGGTATCCACGCCGAGCCAAACGAAATTGTGAGCTTGTAGCTAAGATCAACTCACTCACTCTCTTTGAACAAGCTAAGCTGACAAAAATAAAAGCACAAAAAAAACCTAACCATGGAGTCATCACAATTCCAGTAACCACACTGCCCGCCATAACACGCAAGCAATAAAGTACAGCCAACATCAAAATATCTACAATAGGAATTTTCTTACCCCAAAAGCTATAAACAGTCGTCAACACCAGATAAAGAAAAATCCACTTTACATATACAGAACTTACTTGAGCTGCACACCAAATTCCTAATATAGCCAAGAGAGGGCAGATAAAAATAGCTTGAGACAAAGCGAGGTCACCCGCAGCAATGGGGCGTCTCTTTTTTTTAGGGTGTTCGCGGTCAGCCCATAAATCAAAAAGATCATTAAAAAAATACACTGATGAAGCTGAAAGACAAAACGCACATAAAGCTAATATCATCTTTGCACTTAACAGAAGATCAAATCGATGCGAGGTAATGCAAACCAAGAAAATGAGTAGATTTTTACTCCATTGATGAGGACGAAGCTCTTTTAGAAAAGAGTTAAACTCCTCCCGTCGGTCAAATTCTAAGACATTTCGAAAAGGCCTGGTACGATGTATAACATTGTGACGTGCATTCACAACAATAACCTGCTCTGCGTGACGCCACAAAATAAAATCAGCAGATGCATTTCCTGCGTAAGCAAACCCATGCGGAGCTAGCTTCTGACAAGCAGCTAGCTTTGCTGGACCTACTAAATTATGTTTGCCATCACTCGCAAGTACTTGAGTAAAAATACCAAGCTGTGCACTAACCCGCTCTGCAATACCGCGGTCTGCACCTGTTGCGAGAATAAGAACACGTCCTTGATGATATTGATCGTTCAACCACCCATAAAATTCCGAGTTCAAAGGTAGGAGTGCCACATCTATGTCTGAGTGAAGCGCTACTTGATGCTTAAAAGCTGCTTTTGAAATAAATACTTTACGAAGGCATAAAATAGCTTGAATTGGACTTGAAAATAAAGCTTTTACCCACATTTCCCATAAGGTGTCTGTACGCAACAAAGTTCCATCTAAGTCTACAAATAGAGGACAAGCTTCTTTTGCAGAACTAGAGGAAAACACCACCAAGTTATTTTTCCTTCATGTGTGAGAACATATCCACATATATCATATACAACCTTAGATATTCCGTTACAGCAAAATATGTCCTACCAAAAAAATTTAGTGATGACAGTATATGATCCAAGAAGATGAGACTTTACATATGTTCACTTTAAGTAAGTAAGAAGAGTGTATTTTGGTGGCTTCATGAGGTTGTACAACAATATAATCAAATGGCTCCAAACTTCCTTGTTCAGTGTCATAACGCATTATTTTTTTGGTGTGAAGAAGAAAAAGAGCTGCACTTGGGGAGGCCACAACAGAGTTTTCTGGTTTAATTTTATTTAAACTATCCGTTTCTAAAGTTTCACCATGATACATC
>JAPPOJ010000083.1 GCA_028817975.1 Zetaproteobacteria bacterium
CGGCCTCGGTAGCTTTTTATCCGCAATCGGTGATCGAGTTCTGCAAGCAGCTGGGACGCTAGCTAGGTTTCCCTCATCGAAGCCAAGACCTTTGGGCTGCAAGAGGTCAAAGAACCGCTGCATAATGATCTGTTAACCTTAGGCGCAGGGGCGGTGACACTGCCGTTATATGCTCTGTTGACGTGGAGAAAAAAGGTATGAAGTATGTGTGGGTTTTGGTTTTTCTATGTTCGGGATGTTACAAGATCTTGACGGAAGAGGAATGGAAGGCCCAGTGTGTGGCCCATCCTTATTACACTTACTACACTGCTTACGAAGCAGGTAAAATTCAGCGAGAAATTGAAGGTCCGATTGGAGGGAATATCGATAGTCGCAATAACCACTGTTCTCCCACCTCGACTCTGGAGCTTTGGGAGAGTCCTGATCCGGACGCGCAGTACACGATTCAGGTGCTGAAAGAGATGACAGGCGAAAGTACGCTGGCTGCAGTGGAGGAAAAACTAGCTACATTTGAGGTGCTGGACTTTAGACCATATCCGCAGATCCGTGATTTGCGGCCCATGATGTCACGCAATCACGAGGTGACGCAAATGATTCGTCTGCCGGAAGGGGCGCAGATCCATAGTTTGTGGGCATTGCAGACGGAGCTGGCGGTGCTGGATGCGCCGGGAGTGACGGTGACAGGAACGCGGCCGGAAGACTGTCCAACCAGCGATCAGATCTTTCTGAATACGGCGGCCTCGGTAGCTTTTTATCCGCAATCGGTGATCGAGTTCTGCAAGCAGCTGGGGCGCTAGCAGGACAAGGTCGGGATGCCCTTCGTCACGTGGGGTCGGCGATGTCTGGGTGACTGCTGCGCTATCATGTTCTCCATAACCTACGAGGAGGACATGTCAATGACCCGTTTATTGTGGATCTGCATAGGTGTGCTGCCGTCGTTGTCGGCGGCGGTGGCCCAGTTTTCGTTTGGTTTATTTACCCATGAGCATCGTTATGTGAGTCCGCAGCATGGAGGCGACTTTGAACAGGTGCTGCAGTTTGGGCCGTGGGAGCAGTTTCAGTTTGAACGGGTGTGGGTGGACGCGTATGGGCAGTTGCAGCCCCAAGAGGTGGGCTACCTGCGCAGTGCCAAGGGTGTGTACGTAGGAGTCGAGGGCGAGGAGGTGGTGCAAAAGACGCAGCCGGGTCCGTGGGAGCTGTTGGAGCGGATTCACTTGCCGGATGGGAAGGTGGGCTTTCGTAGCGTTGCTTTTGATCGCTATCTTTCCTTTGAGGGTAAGCTGCGGACGCGCCCCCATTTGCGTCATTGGGAGTCTTTCATCGAGGACTGGAGGGAAGGGGAACGGCGGGTGTCGACGGGGGTGTTTCTGATCACCGGGGATATTCCGCAGTTTCCCGCCGCCAAGCACGGTGGGTTGCTATTCGTCAATAACTATGCGCTTGATAAGCAGAATGACCGTGTCCAAGCGCATTTTTCGCCCAAGGACTTCTTTTTTGGCGGAGATGGGATGATTGCGACTGAGATGGATCTGTTGCGTATCACGTATACCAAGCTCGGGGATGTGGATCTTTCGCTCACCGAAGCCATGGTCTGGGTGACGGATTGGGCGAAGACCAAGCGTTACCGGGTGGCGACTTTTAATTGCTGGAAGTTGCCGATGGCGTTTGCTAAGACCTTTGGGCTGCAAGAGGTCAAAGAGCCGCTGCATAATGATTTGTTAACCTTAGGCGCAGGGGCGGTGACACTGCCGTTATATGCTCTGTTGACGTGGAGGAAAAAGGTATGAAGCATGTATGGGTGTTGGTGCTATTTTTTTCGGGTTGTTATAAGCATATGACTGCGGAAGAGTGGAAAGCTCGGTGTATGTCTCATCCTTATTACCTTTACTATAACGCCTATGAGGCGGGTAAAAGTCAGCGTGACATTGAGCGGCCGATTGGAGGGAACTATGATGATGACAACAACCGCTGCTCTCCCCTGTCTGCAATTCAACTTTGGGATAGCCCTGATCCGGATGCCCAGTACACCCTGCAGGTGTTGAAAGACATCACGGGGGAAACTACCCTGATTGGGGTCGAGGAGAGATTGAATGAGGTCGAAGTACTGGACTTTAGACCGTACCCCGAAATCCGCGACTTGCGGCCACTGATGTCACGCAATCATGAAGTGACCAAAATCATTCGTCTGCCGGAAGGCGCGCAGATCCACAGTCTGTGGGCGTTACAGAGTGAGCTGGAAGTGCTGGACGCGCCGGGGGTGACGGTGACGGGAACGCGGCCGGAAGACTGTCCTACTGAGGAGTTGATTGTGATGAATCGTGCCGTGCCTCCAGCCTTTTATCCGCAATCGGTGATCGAGTTCTGCACGCAGCTGGGGCGCTAGGCATACACGGTCTGTCTGCTGGTAGTGGTGCCGGGTCTGCAATGTACAGGGAATGGCTCTTGGCGCAGGTTTTTATGGCCTTATCAGGGTGCTTTTTATTGACAATTTTGGGGAGAGCAAATATATTGCGGCCTTTGTGGTTCAAATTTAATAAATTAAAAGTTTTTAAAGAGAAAAATGTTTCGAAAGTCATTTACCCTAAGTCTACTGTTGTTTGCCGTTCATCTTGCTGCCCAGCCTCAAGTTTCTCATCCTTTGTCTAAGCTGGTTAAGTTTAGTATCCTCTCGGGCTTGCAATCATCCTTCTTCTTGGGGGCGGCGGTTCCCCTCCCTGCTATGGATGTTCCCGAGGTTTTTACGGATAAAGGTAGCCTGAGCTTTACCTCAAGTTTAGGGATCACCCCGCGTGCACCCAAATACAACCACATGTATCATCTTCCTCAAGATAGAGCTGAAAAAGATTTTATGGCGCTGGAATTTGGCCAACCAAATGACCAAGAGCGGCTCCATTTCTTTTTCCCTTTAAGTAGGGATACGCAGCTTCCTCACAAGGTGCGGGCAGTGTCGTCGTCGCCCAATGCTGAGGATGCGCCCAGTTCTGAGGAAGCTGACTGGCAAGACGTCTTGCAGCCTTGGAAGCCGCATACCCGACAGAACTGTAAGCTTACCGTGACAAATTCTTTCGGCGGTAAAAACGAGTGTAGTGGTTCCATGGTCGAAAGAGATCTGGTCCTCACGGCGCGTCATTGCACGGTACCGGATTACAGTGCCACACATGCTGTGCGTGTGGAAGTCCGCTGTGGATTTGGCTATACCCGGCGAGGATCTCGTGAGGACCTGGTGATGCAAAACAAAGAGTATGAGCCTCATGCACACTATGGGACGGCTCTGGTGGAAAGCTGTGTACGTTATCCCGAGTATGACGCCGGAAACCTATGCCAAAACGATGATTCCTGCGGCAATCGGTATGACCGCGGGCCTTACTATGACACACAAGGGTTTGACATTCAGGTCTGCAAGTTGGACCGTGCTTTAGGTGACGTGGTGGGGTGGAATCAAGTGACACTCGAAGATCTTTCTGAACTCCACTTTCATGGTTATCCTGAGTATAGTAAAGAATTGCGTAAAATTGCGGGTCCCCAATACAAATACAAGATGTACGCTCACTTTATTGGTGTAAATGAGACCGACTTTACCTCGGAAGCAAGATACTACAGAATACGCAAGGAGCATGTGGCGAGTGGGGAAAGTGGCTCCAGCTTTTATCAGCCTCAATATCACAAGCAGGGTGAGCTGCCGGCGCACCAAGTGGGCGCTGTGTTGCAAGGGGACTACTACGATCACTCTGTAGATGCAGTGCGCTTGCGCCATGATCTGGCGCAAGTGATCGACCCGAGTCATCGTCCGCAAGATTGGGGAGAGCCGCGTTCCTACTGTCAGGTCATTCGCCTGTCTCATGATATTCACGAGGAGTTCCCTGCAGAGGAAGAATTACGTGGGATCTGTCATTTAGCAGCCTTGAAGTCTAGAGGGGAGTCTTGTGATTACAGGACGACAACGGTCGTGCAGCCCCATGATCTGCTTCGCATGCGTTTGACCTTGCATAATGCGGGTAATCTCCCGACTAAAGTACGCCTTAACTGGTACTTAGCGGACGAAAGTGGTCCGGAATACTTTGTGAACAAAGATATGGTGAAGAATCAAACACTTTTGCGCACGGACATCATTCGCATGGCTGCGGGAGGACGCAACCAAATCGAGCCTACGGTGAGGGCGAATTGGCCGCTGGATCAGAATGCCACTCAGAAACATATCGTTGTGTGGTGGAAACCCCTGTCAAAATGTGACTTGCAGCCGACGGACAGTTTTTGGGCGTATGTGGGGACGGTGCATTCCCGTGCAGGTGAGGAAGCATCTGGTACCCAACGCAAGAAGAATTTGCAAGCTGTGATCGCGACGCACCAGGCACTGGCGGGTGTTTTATTTACTAGTGGCTTTGCCATTGCTGTTTTGAAATGGGAGTGTGGCTTTGTACTTCCTTTCTTACGCTGAAGCTCTTCACATAGCTTGGCTTTAAACCTGTAGCTCCCTGCACTCGGGCATACCTGTATGATGAGTAAGCATAGAAATATTGAGATCGGCTCTGGTTCTGTGGGTGATTGCAGTGATTTGGTGTCCAACTCAAGCATCAAGGCGCCAGCGCTTGTAGTCCCAGCACCACTGCTCGGGGTAAAGGCGAATCATTTCTTCGATCGTGTGTGCAAAACGTTGGGTGAGGTGTTCGGGATCGTCCACCCCGTGGTTGGCGGGAAGGATCTCTCGCTGGAGTAGACGATAGCTCTGTGGACCGGTGCGGACGCAAAACACCGCCAACACGGGGGCTTGAAACTTGATCGCCATGGTGGCTGGGCCACTGACAAAAGACGTCGGGGTGGCGAAAAAATCCACTGCTGGGCCGCTGCGTAACAGCGGTTTTTGGTCCATGACAAAACCGAGCCACTGTTGGCGCTTGAGGGTCAGCGCCATTTGCTTGAGAGTGTGACGGCTGTTATGGGTCCAGATCACCTCCATGCCCATCCGTTGGCGTAGCTCTTCGAGGAGTTGCTGTAAGAAGCGACGTTTGGTGGGTTTGGCCACGGCCACGAGCTGAGAGCGTGAGACGGCACTGACGGCGGCGCCCACGAGGTCCCAACTGCCGAGGTGGGCGGTGACGATAATCCCGCCCTTGTCTGCGGCCTCTAGGCGAGTCACCGCGGCTTGGAGTTCAGCTAAACCGTGCAGCTGGAGTTTACCGGGGTAGAAGGCTTCTTGGATCACCTCTAAGCCAATCTGGATCTGACTGCGAAACACCTGTTGTACCATGGTACGCGAAAAGTGGCTGTGTTCGGGCAGCCCGAAGGCAAAACGAATATTGCGGGCGGTGATGTTGCGGTGCTTCGTTCCCAGACGGATGCGTAGGTAGACGAGCGAGCGTACCACAGCACGCTGGAGGGGGGGCCAGAGGCGTGCATAGGCAAAAATCAGCGCATGCAGTAGCCCGCGGCTGCAGCTCAAAGGCACGCGTTGCGTAGTGGTGCGATGGAGCGGATTAAAGAGCAGTAGGGATGGTTTGGCGGCTGGCATGTATTTGATCCATGGCTGAAAGGTAAAACTCTTTGGCACGATACGAACTGCGTACCAGCGGTGCGGAGGCGACTCCAAGAAACCCCTTGGTGCGGGCGAGGTTGCCCCAGTGTTCGAACTGTTCGGGGGGGACCCACTCTTTGACGGCAAGGTGGCGCTTGGTTGGGCGCATGTACTGGCCAATGGTGAGCAGATCTACTCCGTGGGCGCGTAAATCGTCGAGTGCCTGTTCGATCTCTGGGGCGGTTTCCCCCAGTCCGAGCATCAGCGCTGACTTGGTAAGTACCGGGTAGCCCGCCTGCTGTTTCGCCTCCTGTAACACCCGTAAGGACTGTGTATAGTTGGCCCGAGCATCGCGTACGCGGGGTGAGAGTCGAGCGACAGTCTCGATGTTATGCGCGTAGACTTCAGGTCGGGTCGCCAGAATGACGTTCATAGCTTGGGTGCTCCCGCGAAAATCCCCTACCAGCAGCTCGACCTTGATGCCTGGGTTACGTTCGCGCAGGGCAGTCACCGTGCGCGCCACGTGTGCAGCCCCGCCGTCCGGCAGATCGTCCCGGTCGACCATGGTCATCACCACGTATTCAAGTTTCATTTTGGCGGCGCTGGCAGCGACTTGAGCGGGTTCTTCGGGGTCGAGCCAGCCTGCGGGGTTGCCCGTCTTGACGTGACAGAAGCGGCAGGCTCGGGTGCAGGTGTCGCCGAGGATCATAAATGTGGCGGTACGGGTGTTCCAGCACTCGCCGATGTTGGGGCACTTCGCCTCTTCGCAGACCGTGGCCAGCTTGCGCTCGCGCAAGTCGCTTTTGATCTCAAAGTAGGTTTGGCCAGTGGGAATTTTGGTTTTTAACCATTTCGGCTTGCCGATATGGGTTGGGCCTGCTTTGTGGATGGTCACGACAACTCCCCTGTGTATGGGTGAAACCTATCTTGTAACCTTTTAGCTTAGAATGCCTTTCGGTTCAAGCGGCAGAAAGCATGCGGGGGGAGAGTTGTGGGGCAAACAGAACTGCTAGTGCACCACCAGTGGGCAATCTTGGGGGTGCGTGCCGAAGCACTGGCGTAGATAGCCTCGCTGGACGTTGAAGTCAGCTATGTTTTGTGGTTTGAAGCGAAATTCCGGGTAAGTGCTCGGTTTGGGGGGGAGGTAGGAGAGTAGGATCAAGGTCTTCTGATGTGTTGCAGCATAGTAAACACAGCCGAGGGCGTTTTCCCCATTTTTGCTGGCATCGACACCGATAAAGCTTAGGTCGGCTAGTTCTTGGTCCGTCAAGATGGTGCTGACCCCTTGCCAGACGTTGGCACCGTATTCATCCCACTGGCATCTGGGGTCATCGCAGCTATGCAGGCGTTGAATGCGATGGACTTCGGGGCAGTGATGGACTCCTTCGGCTTGCCTCCCAGTGGTTGGGGAGGGGAGGGAGCCTGCCCAGGTGGAGCCTGTGGCTGTGGGAATCTGCAAAGTCGTGTTGGGACAGCCGCGAAAGCCAAAGCCGTCAGGCTGGGTTTCCATCAGTGGGTGGGGCCCCGTACCGGCGGCGCAGCTCCAGTTGCGTTGGATCATGCCGACCCCATCGTTATGGTCCGGGAAGGTGTGGTTGAGGTACGCTCCGGCGGGTACGGAGAGCTGTAGCTCACGTACACTTTGGGTGCTCCAGCCGCCGTGGTACACACGGCAAGCCAGCTGCACTTGGTTGTTGCGTGAGTTGTGGATATGCCACTGGGTTGGGTAACGCGACATACACGCCAGGGCTTCGGCTTGGCTAAGCCAGATCAGTAAAAGGGTCAAGTATAGGGTAACGCATGATTTCATAGGGACACCTTTGGTAATTATCCAACATACCCTTTTATTCTAGCGGATATAAAGCAGATACGCGGATAATATGGTTCAAAATAAGATTCGTGGCCGTGTCTCCGACAAGATGAGTAAGGGAGAACCTCCCCGAGGAGGGTCGCGTCGCTGTTTTAGACCATGTGGTATAACCTAAGTCAACGCTCTTGCAAGAAGACCTGTGAAGAGAAGGTCGGTAGAGCCTCTTAAGACTAAAGGAGGGTGTTAGGTCATGGTAACTTGGAGTCGCGAGAGCATGGAGCGCTTAAATCAGATTACGGTTGCTGCTGGACATGCCATTTTGGATTACTATCACGGGCGCAAGAACTATCAAGTGGAAACCAAGCAGGATGACTCTCCCGTGACGACCGCTGATTTTGCGGCCAATGAAATTATTTGTGAACATTTAAAGCAATATTGGCCTTATGAAATTATTTCCGAAGAAGAGCCGCTGCCACTTGGCTTGCAGGCCGACTCCACCTACTGGCTTGTGGACCCTTTGGATGGGACCCAGGAGTTTGTGGATCGCACCGACGACTTTACGGTGAACATTGCCTTGATTACCGCCGGGGTGCCCGTGGTCGGGAGTATCTTTGCGCCGGTTTTTGGTTCGCTCTATTATGGGGCGCAAGGCTTGGGCTCGTTTCGCCTGCTGCAGGATGAAAGCTTACCCTCACCGATCCATGCGCGTCAGGTGTGTGATGAGGGAGGCCACATGGTGGCGGTGAGCCGCCGCGTGTACGAGCGTGCGGCCGAGAAAATTGAAGGCCTCGATAGCTCGTTTGAAATCACCCAGATTGGTAGCTCGTTAAAATTCTGTGCGATTGCCGAGGGCTTAGCTGATTTTTACCCGCGGCGTGGCAAGATTTCGGCTTGGGATACTGCGGCGGGTCAGTGCATTTTGGAGCAGGCTGGGGGAGGGGTCTGGGCTGCAACGGGAGAGCCGTTGATCTATGACCCTGCGCGTTTGCTCAATCCGCCCTTCCTGGCAGCCGGCCCTTGTGGGGAAAAGTGGCTCAAGGTTTTTTTTACGCGTTAGAATATTGCTGCACCGAGGATCGTGGTAATCAGCTGCAGGGAGTAGCGATAGCAGGCTTGTCCTTCGAGCTTGAAGGAGATGGTCTGTCCCTTGTAGTCGGCGGAAAACTCTGGATTGATAAAATGTCCGCGGACGAAGTCCTCTGCTTTGACATAGACCTCGGTGGTGTGTCCGTCGACAGTCATGATGTACTTGTTGTCGGCGCTGACGAGGTCGACAAACTCGATGCGGTGCTCTTCTACCTTGTTGGCGGTAGGGATGCGGAGGATACCGCCAAAGCTGGTGTCTGTTTGGGGCTGGAAGGTCGATACAGCTTCGCGGTCGTGGGCGATGATCTTGAGCACAGAGGCAAAGGTTCCATGCTGTTTACTGCCCATAACCAGACGGTCTTTGATGGCACCGGCGAAGCCGTGGCCGATGGCTTTAAGCTCGATATTTTCACCCGTGATATTCCCCATTTGTGTAGGGTGAGCCAAAGTGAGGGAGCTAAACAGCCAGCCTAGGGTAAACAAAGCTATGCGTAACATGGCGACCTCCAAGGTAATGTAAGACGTACGATAGGCCCGTTTAGCTTACCACAGTTGCTCCAGCCGTGCTGATGCTAAGGTCCGTGGACCTAAACCGAAAGCCTGGGCTTTCTTGGAGCTTGACCTTGGTCTTGTGGGGAAGTGGTCTGTGGTCTATGCGGTGACACGGGGTGGATCACTTGGCCTGTGGCAGACATGACGATGGGGTCGCCAAGTTGGTAACCTTTTGTTCCATGGGGAGTTATCACCACAGGGGTGATTTGCAGAGTGTCCTTATAGATGCGTAAGCTCATGAAGCCCGCTTGCCCAGGGGCGGATCTGTAGAGAGCATTTTGATGCGTATAACGTTTGATTATGTGCAAGCTGCCAGCAGCGCCAGAAATAATTTGCAAGCCTTGAAAGCCCTCAGTTGTTGCCGCTGTGTACAGGGGGAGTACCTGAAGGCTGTGGTCATGTCCGGAAAGATAGAGGTGCACCTGATGCGTGCGTAAAATTTTGACCAGCTGATCAAAACGCATTTTACGCCATTGGGGGGAGCAAGAAGTGCGCTGAAAATCACTGCGCACGGGGTGATGGCCGATGACAATTTTCCAGCGGGATGAACACTCGCGCAAGCGCTGGTCTAACCAGCTTAATTGCTGCTCCCAGGGAGGGCTGGCGGTGTTTCCTGGATTTTCGGGGTCGGCCATCTCGGTATCCAGTACGAAGATGCTCAGGTCTGGGCCTCCGGTATGAGGGGTCCACTGTCGTTGGTAGATGCGGTCAGGCATTTGCCAAAGTCTCTCGCCGTTCTCTAAAACAGGGTTACTCGGGTGATGGGAGAGCTGGATTTGGGCGTAGATATTACCGCGATGATCGTGGTTGCCTAAGGCTGCATGGAAAGGGATGCCCAAGCCTGAATATGGATAAACCATTTTGTCGACAAATTGGCGGTCTATGACATTGGTGAGGCCGTTGGGGTAAAAGTTATCCCCCAGCAAGAATCCGCGCCAAAAGGGCGTTTGATCATGTATGGCCAGTAGGGCGTCACGTACTTGCAACTGTACGCTAGGGTCCTGCTCGCCAAAGTCGCCAAAAGCTGCGATCGGGTAGCTTTCTTTGGCTGCAGCAGTATTCTGGGAGAAAGATACAGCGTTGAAAGGACAAAAACAGAGGATAAGTGTGTAGGTAATGCGCTGTAACCCAATCAAGAGGGACCTCCTGATGTATGTGTGATGAAAAAGAAGACAGGCGCGTATCCTAGCATATGATGTGGGTCTGGGTCAAAAAACCTTTGTGGAGGCAGCAGGCCATCTCTACACATGGCCTGCTGCCTCCCAATTTGGATCTTCTCTTACTTTGTGGCGGCAGACTTGGGCAAGTCGATCTTGTACATGAAAAACCGAGTTTCCCAGTTGTCTGAACGGGTCGTGGTGGTTACTAGACGATAGATGATTTCTGGATTAAGCTTGTTCTTCTGGAAAGGAGGCTCATATCTGTGGCCCTTGAGATAGCGTTCATGAGTGGGACTATAGATGTTCCAGGTGTTGCGCTCATCTTTAAGAATAGAGAATTGTTCCCAGGTGTCTTTGTTTTCGCTAAGGTAGAGGGTGCCATCGGGGCGCATCCCGACATAATGCTTGCCATCGTAGCACTCAAGGTATACCGCATCGCTGCCGGGAATGGTTTCGACGGTAAAGGTGTTTTTTGCAACGTTTAGTGTCCGGTAGAGTTTGGGTGATTTATATGCGTCATCCTTAGGGTCCAGCGGGATGAATGGATACATGAACTGACCCATAATTTGAAAGGCAACGCGCTCTCCTCCTTGGAATGCCGCAGGTGTGGTGTGAGGTGCGGAGTTAGCGGTGTGCATACGGTACATGAGAAACTGGGTGCTCAAGGGGTGTGATTTAGGGGTGCTGGAGAGTTTATGATCGCTTACCCAGCTGAGATAGCGTTGGTGAGTGGGGCTATATATCTTCCAGTTTTCTTCTTGTTCATCTTGGAGAATGACGAATTGTCCCCACGTGTCTTTGTTTTCGGTGAGATAGAAAGTGCCATCCGGACGCATGGCAAGGTAATAGTTTTCTTTCTGATTGCTTTTGAGGTAGATGGCCTGACTATCAGGGGCTGTTTGGACGATCAGGTCTGCGTCAGAATAAAGACCTTCTCTAAGGAGGATGCTTTCCTGCTTCCTTATCACGCCACCCCTGTATGTATTGTGACTCATCTCTATGCTGATGAACCGGTGGGTGGATTTCACCTGAAAGGCGACTTGTTCGCCTTCTTCAAAGCTTACGGTGTTTAGTTTGGAGCTGGTTGTCTGTACTTCAGGGCGTGATTGTTGAGGGCTGCGATCGCGTTCGGTATAGCCTAATGTCTCCTCGATTTTTTCAAGTTGTTGACGCCATGCGAAGGAGTGTGCGGTTTTTTGGGCTTGGCCAAATAGAATGCGCTCTTGCTCGTCGCATGTTACATAGACTTCGTAATCGATGATCGCTTGTTCCATCTCTGCAATGGTTTTCTTGAGGGAATGGATGAGGTGATAGATGACCATCACTGCGGCGCCTGGGTTGTTACTTGCAAGCTCCTTCGAAGCTTTTACGACCGCGTAAATGCGGACTCCCGCAAACAGCGCGGAAAAAGCCGCACCGCAGGCTTCGCCAGCCAGTTCCATAGAGGCGGTACTCATCTCTTGGGCGAGTCTTTCGCCCATTTTGCCGAGCATTTCTTCTACTTCTGTCGAGATCAGAGTCTCGGCGACCTTTTCTCCTGTTGTCTCGGCGAGGATTTCCCGTGTTTTGTCTGCAACTCGAGTGGTGAGTTCTTCTACGGTTGTTTCCGTTTCCCCGGGCTGTTGGAGTTCTAATTCTCTGTTTCGAGTGGCAATGGCGGCTTCTTCGGCGCGTGCATCTTGCACGGCAGCGATGGTGTCTGGAATCACCTTGGCCATGTTGTAGCTTAGTGTGTACATTTTTTTCGCGTCTAAGGTGGCGTTTTTCATTCCACGGAAGTTGAGTCCATAACGGAGGTCTTTACCCATCAGCAGATTGAAGTGATCTTTAAAGCGTTGATCCTGGAGGTTAATTTGTAGCAATGCCTGGTGAATGTCGTTGGTGCGTCGCTTTTCCACGAGTCCTTTGGACGCGGTGGTGGCGAGGCCGACTCCTGACCCGACGAGGCTCATTCCGGTGCCAACTCCGATGACGACGGGGGCTGCGGGTCCGGTGAGGCAGGCCGCTAAGACGAGGCCCACAGTTCCTGCAACAGCTCCACCTGCTCCTACCGTTGCGCCCGCTAGATTGGCAGCCTGGAAGCTTTTCATTTGTCCTTCGTAGGTCTCAGCGACTTTCATCAGTTCTTTGATGACGTTGACGTAGGCGTTGTAGCGTTCGATGATGGAAGAGCCTATGCTTCTTTCGTACAAGATTTCATCGTAGCGTTGCCTCACATGGTCAAAATCATCTGCTGAATGGAGGTTATACTGGGACCATTTGCCGCTTTTTGCCCGTGTGGTTGGATTTGAACAGTTGCGTGACGAATAGGTGAGGTGATATGCGTAACGCACATCGCCGCAGCCGGTGAAAGTGATATCACAGCCAGAAAGGGTCTTATCCATGCGGGCAACCACCGCTGGGTCGAAATCTTTGTTGAGATCTACATAGCTGGCTGGAGTTAGTTTGTGGTCGAGGCGTAAGTAGCCTTTGGCATCGATGGCGATGTATAAGTCGGTAGCTACGTTTTTAAAGACGTGACCTTTCGGGGCATCTGGAGCAGGGAGCACGTACCAGAGGTCTTCTCCGTATTGGATCTGGTCGAGATCCACCAACTTGTCTGTAGCGATGGCTGTCCCATTGCTGCTATGGCCATAGTATAAGCTCATATCGGAGTGACGCACTGCGAGAAAAGAGCCACTCCTGGAGCTGATTAACGAGTTGTTTTGAATCCGGAAAAATCTCTTAGGAATCGAGTACTTGCTCAATTCGCTGTTGAGTTGTTGATATTTTTTTGATTCCTCGTCAGTTTTGTCCACTGGGGTGGGAATGAGATCGAAGAGACTGTTTTTGTCCGCTTTAGAGTGCACCTTGCTCCAAGAATAGTGCGTTTGCCAGTAGGTGAGATAACGGCTCCATTCATGCGCGGAGGTGTCACGGAAGATCACATGAAAGCCATTAAAGTTGGGGTTGGCTTTAAGCAGGACTTCGGTGTGTAAGCTATCATAGCGGCTTGATTTTACGGTACCTTTCTCATCCACGGTGAGGTAGATGGGCTCGGCTTTGTTTTTCAAGATATAGTGATCGCCAGACTTGATTATTTTCCAGAGGTTTGCGCCAACCGCATGGCTGCTATCGCCGTTTTGGGCATACTTGATGAAGTATTTGCGCGAGAGCGAAAGGTCAGCAGGATATCCTGAGTTCGCGAGGCTTTTGTTGACAATACGGTAATAGGTTCTCGGATCGACGGAGTCGAGACGATGGATGGTTTGGCTATGTGCGTAAGTGGCGAGACTTAAGCATAAGAGCATGAAAAGACGCTGCCAGGCTAACATGATTTTGGGTTCCTTCTGTTTTAGGGAATAGTTTTAAATTTATAGTTGACTTTTAAGATAAACAAAATATTCCAAGTTGGCAA
>JAPPOJ010000023.1 GCA_028817975.1 Zetaproteobacteria bacterium
TGTTGGAATTCTTTATCCAGAAAAGAGCGTTCTCTGTAGCCCAGTGTGTCTGAAGCTGCCTGGGAAGTTAACTCGCGCATCCGAATAGAGATATTGGATATCTCATTTAAACTGCCCTCAGCGGTCTGGATGTAACTGATTGCGTCAGAGGCATTGCGCTTGGCAACGTCCAACGAGCGAATGCGCGCGCGAATCCTTTCGGAAACAGCTAGGCCTGCTGCATCGTCGGCAGACCGGTTAATCCGTTGTCCAGAAGCTAACCTTTCCATGGATTTTTGCATAGCCTTACTATTTTCGCCAAGAAGGCGCTTAGCTTTTATAGCGGTAATGTTGGTTTTTATCTCTAAACTCATGACCTTCTCCTTTCCGTCAAAAACCTATTTCACTTAGCGAAGTAGGGTTAAGGCCATTTCTGGCTGTTGGTTTGCTTGAGCTAAGACTGAGACTGAGGACTGTGTGAGAATACGTTGCTGTGCTAGATTTGCAGTTTCTGCACCGTAGTCTACATCGCGAATGCGGCTACGAGCGGTGTTTAAGTTTTCGATGGAGATTGCCAGGTTGTTGATTGTGGATCCTACCCGGCTCTGTAGAGAGCCTAGTGTGCCTCGTTCAGAGGCAATTCTTTCTAAAGCATTGTCAAGTACAGTAAGGCGTGAAGCAATTTCATCTCGAGAAGGGCCTGTTTCGGTCATTTTTGTCGGTCCGATCTCAGACTCGGTACCAATCCCAAGATCAGCTGTGGTGAATTTGAGGCCTTCGAGGTTGATGGAAAGTGTGTCCTGGTTTTGTTCAGGAGTCGTGTTGTTGGGGCCTACTTGGATGACATATTCATCTCTTGGAGTTTCTCCAGCGACAAAGAATTTGTTACCGTTAAATTCTGCGGTGGAAGCAATACGGTCTACCTCGTGGGCCAATTGCACGTACTCTCTGTTGAGAAATGAGCGGTCGCGATCTCCGAGTGTGTCCGATGCAGCTTGTACTGTGAGTTCGCGCATCCGAATGAGGATATTCCCCATCTCGTTCATGGCGCCCTCGGCAACTTGTAGCATGGAAACGGCATCACCTGCGTTACGCTTTGCTTGGTTGAGTCCTCGGATTTTGGCGCGCATATTTTCGGAGACAGCTAGTCCAGCGGCGTCGTCCTTCGATTTGTTGATACGTAGACCTGAAGAGAGTCTCTCGAGTGATTCGCCGAGTCCATTGTTGTTATTGTTTAAGTGACGCTGAGCAACGAGACTCGTGACATTGGTGCGTATTCGCATACCCATGATGTTCCCCTTTCCTTGGGATGTTTCTATGAAGCATTTGGCAAACCATTTGCAAAATGCTGGCGGGTTTTCATCGAAAACCTGCATCCTAGTCATCGAACATTTGGCGTCTCAGTTAAGTTTTTTTTTGAATACGGCCAAGATTTAGTTACACTTAGGAAAATGGCATTAAAGAGGTTTTTAGGTATTAAAATGAATCATTTACGGCATGTATTAGCGGCGACGTTAGAAGATATTTTCCAGCAATATAAGGGGGTTGTTGTTTCTTGCTCGGGGGGGGCTGATTCTATTGGATTACTTCACCTTATTTGTCAAAGTATCCCCTCGGAAAAATTATCTCAAATCCAGGTTTTACACATTAACTATGGCTTACGACCCAAGGAAAATGTAGAGGAAGAAATATTTTTGTCGAAATTGTGCCAATCTTTAGGAGTGTATTTGACAATTAAAAACTGCAATCAGCTTGAACGCCCACAGATAGGAGTGCAACAGTGGGCTCGTCAAATTCGACGACAAGCTTGGCAGAAATACTTGGATCAGGGCATAGTGGTTGCTGTAGCTCATCATATGGACGATTTTGCTGAGAATTTGATTTTGCGTATGTCTAGAGGTACGAGTCCTGCCGGGTGGTGTGGGCTTAATGTTTGGGATGCCCTCATTTGGCGCCCTCTGCTGGGCGTACGTAAAGACGACCTTGTCAATTGGCTGGAGGAAGAGCGGCTGTCTTTTTGCTTTGATTCTTCCAATGCTCAAGATAAATATGCGAGAAATCAGATTAGAAATCATGTTTTGCCGGTTTTGGAAAGGATTTATCCCGGTGCGGTAGAAAGAATCTGCCGTCTAGGAGAAGACGTACGTGAACGTGAACGCTATTTTAAGAGGGCACAGGAAAGTATGCTTCATAGGATGATGGGTGCGGGGCTGCTGTTGAAGGATCTCTGTGAGCTACCTCAGTGGCAGATTTTCAATCTTCTGACGGAAGCCTTTTATGCAAAAGGAGGAAGAGGCCAGGCTTTGAGTCGTGCATTTCTTGTACAAGCTGAAGGTTGCCTGCAGATGTATTTCAATTCAGGTAGTGGAGAGTCAAAGTTCATGGATTTTCCTCAGAGAGTTGGCAAAATCTGCCTAAGTAAGGAAATAATACGCATTGTTTGAGTTGCGGCTAAGGATCTGTCTGGGTTGACATGCCCGGGGTTTAGTGCAAAAATGTCACGCTGCATAGTTGGAGCTTGCAGCAAAAAACTTGAAAGTTATACTGAAAAAAATCAGTATCGTCTTAAGCACTCTTGTTGAGTGCTTATAGAATTCGGATTTTTTCCTTATAGTTAATACAAGTAGAGCTTGTGTTTGTTGAGGAAAATGTTTTTTATTTACGGTTCTGAAACGTAGGAGAATCGAGAATGTCATCAACTGCCCCTAAACCAAACCCTCCACGCGTCCTTGCGTTAGTGGTGGCATTTATTGTGATTGTTGCGTTGCTCGCAAACTTATTTTCGACAAATCAGGAAGTTATTCAAGAGATTCCGTACTCTGAATTTGAAGAACTGCTGATAAACCCACCTTCGGAACAAGATAAATTTGTTGAGGGTACTTTTCAGCATAATTTCCTGATTGCGATGCGAGGCGACCGTAGTAAGGTGCGCACTTATGTACCGAATGAGACAGATCATCGTCAAATTTTACGTCAGCACGGCTTAAAGCTGAGCTTCGAACCGGATGATTCTGATAGCCTTTGGAAAGGACTCATGATGCAGATGATACCAGTCCTTTTGGTTATTGTTGTCATTGTGATGTTTATGCGGTCCATTCAGGCTGGGGGCGGTAAAGCTATGTCCTTTGGTAAGAGTCGAGCCAAAATGGTCAATGAATTGAAGCCGAAGGTAACTTTTGCAGACATTGCTGGAATTGATGAAGCCAAATGGGAGCTGCAGGAGATAATTGACTTTTTGAAGGAGCCGAAGAAATTCACGCGTTTGGGGGGACGTATCCCTACCGGGGTTATCCTGGTAGGGTCCCCTGGGACAGGTAAAACCATCTTGGCAAAGGGAGTGGCCGGAGAAGCAGGTGTGCCCTTCTTTAGTATTTCTGGCTCTGACTTTGTTGAGATGTTTGTTGGAGTTGGGGCTAGCCGTGTACGCGACTTATTCGAGCAGGCTAAGAAGAACTCCCCATGTATTGTTTTTATTGATGAGATAGATGCTGTTGGACGTCACCGCGGTGCAGGGATGGGTGGTGGTCACGATGAGCGTGAGCAGACATTGAACCAGCTGCTTGTGGAAATGGATGGCTTTGAAGCGAATGAAGGTGTGATTGTCGTTGCAGCAACCAACCGTGTTGATGTTCTAGATCCGGCATTGCTACGTCCTGGCCGTTTTGACCGCCGTGTGCATGTGCCTACTCCTGATATTAAAGGGAGGCTGGGGATTTTGCACGTGCACTCCAAAAAAACTCCTTTGCATGACGATGTGGATCTCGCCCTTATTGCCCAAGCAACACCTGGATTTACGGGTGCGGATTTAGAGAACCTGATAAATGAAGCAGCCTTGATTGCAGCGCGTACTAATTCTAGTGACGTAAATATGATGCATTGTGAAAAGGCGCGTGACAAAGTGATCATGGGTGCGGAGCGCCGCTCAATGATTATGGGAGAAGCTGAAAAGCGTAACACTGCTTACCATGAGGCTGGACATGCGTTGTGCGGGCTGATGACCGAGGGTGCAGATCCTGTGCATAAAGTTACTATTATTCCTCGAGGCCAAGCCTTGGGGGTTACAATGATGCTCCCTAAAGAAGACCGTGTGAGCATTTCGAAAGAGTATGCGGAGGCGCGTATCGTTTATGCAATGGGAGGACGTGCGGCTGAGGAGTTGATCTTTGATGCTCGCACCTCGGGGGCTGAAGATGATTTAAAGCAGGCAACTGATATTGCACGCAGAATGATCTGCCAGTGGGGGATGAGCGATCGTATTGGCCCTATTGCTGTTGGACAGAATGAGCGAGAGGTTTTTGTGGGTCGTGGTAGTAATGGTGGGCACGATATTCATTCGGAATCTGTTGCTGAGCAGATTGACTCTGAAATTCAGCGTTTAACCCAAGAGGGCTATGATCGTGCTTTGGGTATTTTGCGAGATAATCGCGATAAGCTTGAAGCCATCGCGGAAGCTTTATTGATTAAGGAAACCCTTTCGAGTGAAGAGATGGCTCGAGTTATGGATGGTGAGAATATTGTCACAGAAGAAGAAGTGCAAGCGTATAAGCAGCGTATTGAAGATGCTAAAAATTGGAGTAAAGACCTTGTGGATGTGCTCCCAGATGAGCAACACGATGCGCAGGGTTCTGCTACAAACGTGAGCGTGGTTGATCCCAAGCCCGAAGTGGAGCCTTCGATGCCTGCTTAGGTATAGATAAATATTTGTGGATGGTCAGCAACAGTTTTTAGACGTTTATGAGAGCACGTTATGATGAATTCAAGTCATTTTTTAATTATGGGAGTTGTCAACTGCACAGAAGACTCTTTTTCTTCCTGTGTTGGTGAGTCTTATTCGGTTAAGAAATGCTTGGATTTGGCGGTTCAGTTGAGTGAACAGCATGCAGATGTGATTGATTTTGGAGCTGAGTCTACACGGCCTGGAGCTACCGCGGTTTCTGCGCAGCAAGAGTGGGAGCGTTTACAGCCTGTTTTGCACGCTTTTATGCGCATGCTGCCTTCTGATAGTGCCTTAAGGGTAAGTGTAGACACCCGCCACGAAGAGACCATGCTGCGCTGTGCTGAATTAGGCGTTGATTTTGTGAATCATGTGGGAGCCCCTGCTTCTGTGGAGACTTTGAGGCAGCTTAGTTCCTTTCCTAAACTAAACTACTTAGCTTCTCATATGTGGGGTACTCCGCAAGATATGCAAGTGAACCCTCTTGTGGGATTAGCTGCTGTACAGGCTGTTGATGCTTGGATGGATGCCACTTACCGTAAGCTTTTGCGTGCAGGATTTTCGCCCTCGCGTATTTGGTTAGACCCAGGGATTGGTTTTGGCAAAGATGATTCGGCAAATCTCGCTCTGATGCATCAATGCCGGTATTGGTCTGAGCGTTACCATATAGTGTATGGTGTCTCTCGGAAGTCTTTTTTTGGGCGCTTGTTTGATGTTCCTGTCGATCAGCGTGATCCCTTATCAAAGCATTGTGAAATAGGTCTTGCTATGCAGGGGTGTCATATGTTAAGGACACATCAAGTTTCTTCACTTGACTGTATTCGTAGTGCCATGTGTGAGGTGCTGCCAAGGTGTTCCAGATACTAGATCAATTTGGTTGGTGGGCTGTCTTGGACATTGCTCTAGTAGCAGTAGTTATTTACTACGTGCTGCTTTTGGTTCGAGGGACACGTACGGCGCAGGTGTTGGCTGGTGTGTTGATCTTAGTAGGCGCTTTTCTACTTTCTTCTGCCGCGCCTTTGACGGTCGTAAATTGGGTGATGAATAAGTTTTACTCTTCTATCATCTTGATTTTGGTCATTCTTTTTCAGGATGATGTACGGCATGGTTTGGGGAAAATTGGCAAACAGTCTTTGATTAAAGGTACGGATCAAAACTACTCACGTGTGATGTTAGAAGAAGTTTCGAAAGCAGCATTTAGCCTAGCTTCGCGTCGAGTAGGTGCGTTGATTGTATTTGAGCGTAATATCATTTTAAGTCGCTATGTAGATATAGGTATCCCCCTTGATGCAAAAGTGTCCAAAGAGCTTCTGATGACTATTTTTGTACCTCAGACACCTTTGCATGATGGGGCTGTCATTTTGCAACAGGGCAAGCTAGCTGCTGCAGGATGTTTTTTGCCTCTGACTCGCATGGAAGATCTTTCAAAGGACTTAGGTACACGTCATCGCGCAGCGATTGGGATTAGCCAGGAAACCGACGCTCTTGTCGTACTGATTTCAGAAGAACGCGGAGATGTTTGTTGGGTTGTGGATGGAGAGATCAAGTCTGTGCAAAAAAAGGATCAACTTACAGCTTTACTGAACAAAAAGTTAGATGAGTCGAGCCAATTTTTCTTACGTGGTCGGTTACGTAAGGTTTAGATAAGGTGGAAACCATTTGATATTGGGTATTTTGAATAACTGGCGTTTGAAACTACTGGCTGTTTTTTTGTCGGCAACGTTTTGGTATTTAATCCAAGCAGAGGAGGTCTTGGAGCTAAATCGCAAGATCCATGTCCATGTCCATGTTGTAGACGGTTATTTAGTCAAAGGGTCGAGTCTTCGTATTAAGGATGCAACCTTGAGTGGTCCACGGGCCATGCTATCTGAGTTTTCGAATCAGCCGATTGATGCGCATATTCATATTCCTAAAGGTAAAGTAGGAGAGTTGCGTTTTCGTGTGGATCGTGAGTATATTCCTGGCTGGAATTCCCGAGTGAAATTGACCGTGCATGACGCTTATCTTGTGGTTGTCGTAGGTGAAGAGTTCACTAAAACAGTTCCAATTCAAGAACAGATTCAGGGGACACCAGCGGATGGTTTTATTGTTGAGAAGACTTCACTGGATCCCCCTACTGTGGATGTATCTGGGTTACGAGTGGAGTTAGCGAAGGTGACGCATATTTCGACCACGACGATTGATGTGGATCAGCTACGTGAGTCGACGACCACTTCCGCTGCTTTAGTTCCCCCAGAAGGGCTGGGAGTGAAGTTAGCTTCTTATAAAGTTGATGTGGATTTAAAAGTTGGTGAGAAGAAAGTGAACCGCCGCTTCTTTGGTATACCTGTGGAGGTGGAAGGCCAGAGTCAGAATTTAGAGTTTTATCCCAAGAATGTCTCTATCGAGCTGCAGGGGACTCCTGGTGTTTTAAATTTGGTCGAAGCGCGTGATCTAAAGGCCTTTATCAACGTGGAAGATTTACCTGTCGGTAAGCATGTAAAATCAGTACAGGTACGCATACCATCCGATACAGTACTCATTGAAACCTCGCCAGACAGTGTACAGATTGTGATACAGAAATTAAAAAAACAGAAAATCTAGGATTAAAGATGCCAAAAAAAAAAGTATCGAATGAAAATTCGGCTCGATTGTTTGGAACAGATGGGGTGCGCGGTCTTGCTAATGTTAGTCCCATGTCTGTAGACAAGGTGATTCGATTAGGCCAGGCGATAGGGTTATACTTTCGTGCACATTATGATAAGCCTAGGATTGTCATTGGTAAAGATACGCGTCGTAGTGGTTATATGTTAGAGCAAGCATTGTCGGCAGGGATCTGTTCGGTAGGGGTTGATACCTACTTTTTAGGCCCTTTGCCTACTCCTGGGATTGCATATATGACTCGGGGTATTCGTGCTAATGCGGGTATTGTCATTTCGGCAAGCCATAATCCGTATGAAGATAACGGAATTAAAATTTTTTCTGCTGACGGCTATAAACTACCCGATCAAGTTGAGGATGAGCTTGAGCAACTTGTGGCGGACCCAAATCTCTCACAGAATCTTCCGACAGGTAAAGGTTTAGGAACAACAAAAAGGATTGAGGATGCCTCGGGACAGTATGCCGTATTTTTAAAAGAGCAATTTCCTAAGCATTTGACTTTAGATGGTTTGCGGATTGTGATAGATGCTGCGCATGGTGCGGGCTATAAGGTTGCGCCCAAGGTTTTTGAGGAGCTTGGAGCGGAAGTTTTTTTGCATGGTGCGTCGCCTAACGGAACGAATATCAATGATATGGTGGGTGCGTTGTACCCTGAAGCTTTAGCAGACAAAGTGAAGCTATATAAGGCCGACCTTGGAATTGCTTTAGATGGAGACGCGGATCGTCTGATTGTAGTCGATGATAAAGGGCATGTTCTAGATGGGGATGAAATTCTGGCTATTTGTGGAATTCACTATCTAGAACATCATCGTTTGCAGGGCAATCGTCTGGTATGCACTGTTATGAGTAACATGGGCTTAGAAAGAGCTCTTCTTCCCTATGGGGGTAAGCTGATTCGTACCCAGGTAGGTGATCGTTATGTGGTGGAAGCCATGCGTCAGGGAGGTTATAACCTGGGTGGGGAGCAATCCGGCCATTTGATTTTTCACGACAGTTCGACGACAGGGGATGGGATCTTAGCTGCGCTATGCCTGATTGAAATTTTGTTGGAAAAGCAAAAACCCATGAGTGAACTTAGAGCTTGTATGGAACGTGTACCCCAGGTAACTAAAAGTTTTGTGGTACCAGCAAAGCCTCAATTGAGCGAACTTCCACGCTTGCAAGCACATTTGTCTCAATTAGAGCAAGAGTTAGCGGCGGAGGGAAGAGTACTTTTCCGTTATTCGGGAACAGAGGCAAAAGCGAGAATTATGATTGAAGGCCCTTATGAGGACCGTATTGCAGAGATGGCTGAGGATATTGTTGTCACGGCGCAGACCTCTATTCGTCATCATGTGTCAGAGGAGGCTACTTGTGATTAAAAGCGAGTTTAGCTTACTGTGGACGATGTCTGTGGGACTGTCACAGGTAGAAGAGGTGGCTGTGCGTATTCAGCGAGAACTTATGATGGGCTCTTGTTTTTGCTTGTGGCTAGATGCTCCGATGGGGGCTGGTAAGACCACCTTTGCACGTCACTTGATGTATTCTTTGGGTTTGGATCGACGCATTCCGGTAAATTCTCCTACATATACTTATATTAATGAATATGCTCTGCCCTCAGGCTTATATGCTCACCTCGATATGTATCGCGCAGAGGGAGAAATATATTGGGAAGAACTGGGGTGTTCGGATTATCGTGACTTTAAAGGTATCTTGATTGAGTGGCCTGAAGCACTCGTTGACAGTTCTTTCACGCAGCCAACACATAGGTTGGAGATCACTGTTCCTCATCCTGATGTACGTCAGTATGCTTTCTATGTATTGTCGGAGCCTTAAGAGAAGGACTACATCTACTTGGCATATCGATATGTGCGGCACTCATCACAAAATGGATCCATGTCTCTTGTTGTTGTGGAGCAAGTGATCTTGGGTAGTTCATGCCAGACTGGGAGGCTGGAGACTTGGGGAGAGGTGTGCCCTCGTCGCTTACTTTGAATGCTTCGTTTTCCCATGAGGTGTTCAGGTGACAGTTAAATAGTCCCCATGTACATTCTGGTTCTGAGTTGAACATGACTGTTTTGTTTAAATGCGGTTGTGGCCGTAGTGTTTTCCCACTCCGATCTGGAATTCCCCAAGCTTTCATACGGATGACGCTACCGTCGGGGTGGTCATATATATCCATTGGAACTTGTTGTTCTTTGGTGGGCAAATGAGCAGATGTCTCACCATTTTTGAGCCAGTAATCAGGCTGCTTAGGGTGTACTTTTAAGGCGGTTCGATGGTGACGGAAGCCGAGGTCTACAAGGTGTTTATGGACTTGTGGTGGTGTAAGGCCAGATAGGCGGACGTTTTTGGCTTGGAAACCAACTTTTCCTGAATGATACGCACGTAGTACTTGTTGCAATGGTCGTTTGTTAGCCAGTGTCTCTGGGTCCCAAGCGTCCGCTAGGTTCCAGTCTGGCTTGGGAGGCTGAGGAAGTGTACTTGGACAGATGACTGTTAGTGCTTCTGAGCTGCTAGGCCAAGATATGTTGTGATGGCGGCAGCCTACTCCAAGCAAGAAAAAGCCTGCTATTAGTGGAAACCATGTATTTTGATGGTATTGTGTCATTATTACGGGCCTTATCCCTTAAAGGTAACCTGTGAACAGCCTATGCTATATATTAGGTTGCTGTCAACGAAGAGTGGGATTTGAACTTGTGTTACAGAGGATAAGGGTGGGATTCTGTATTTGGATAGGTTATTTTGCCAAAATGATCTTAGCTAAGTAGGATTTCTCGTGGAGCATGAGTGGGGAGGAAGAGCAGTGAGCTGGAAGCGAAAATGGCAGCGATGTTCCCGTATGAAAAGGCTGGTTTGTGTGGGGTTAGATCCAGATTTGAGGCGACTCCCTAAGGTTATAGCCACTTATAAAAACTCCGTATTTTTATTCAATAAAGAGTTGATCGATGCAACTGCAGATTTGGTGATGGGGTTTAAGTTTCAGATGGCCCACTATGGTGCTCAGTATTTAGAAGATCAGTTGCTGAAAACAACCGTCTACTTACAGAAGCATCACCCTGAAAAGATGATTATCTTAGATGGGAAGCGTGGAGATATTGGTTCGACAGCGGAGATGTATGCAAAGGAAGCGTATGGGCGTTATGGTGCAGATGCAGTGACTCTCAATCCTTATATGGGGTGGGATAGTGTAAGACCCTTTGTACAAGACCCTGCTAAGATGGCTTTTGTCTTATGCCGTACTTCAAACCCAACTAGTTTGGACTTTCAAGATCTAGTATATGATGGTCAGCCTCTCTATCAGCGAGTCGCTCAGCAGGCTGTTACCCAATGGAGTGAGCATGGCAATATTGGACTTGTTGTAGGAGCTACATTTCCACAACATATGGCCAATGTACGTCGAGTTGCCCCTGAAGTACCTTTTTTAGTGCCTGGTGTTGGTTTTCAAGGTGGTTCGGTCACTTCTTGTTTACGTGCTGGTGGAGAGAAACAAATTTTTACTTCTTCTCGTGGGGTCATTTATGCAAGCCCTTGTGCACAGTTCGCTGACAAAGCGCGTACGGTTGTGCAAGCCATGGATGCAGAAATAAGGTGTTTTCGCCCAGGCTTTATCCCAAACCTGAGCATCTGAACAGAGAAGATTCACTGTACCCAGATGCTCAGGGAGTTGACCCATTTAGAGACATACATACGTGGTGTTGTATAACGTCTCTTTAATCATAGGTTAAGTAGTGCTGCTCTTAGCCTTTGTAGATCTGTTACTGGCTTTGAGCAGTGTAATGGTCCCTATGAAAGCAGCTGTTAGAGATCCTAGGATGATAGCGAGCTTGGCCTGGTCGTTAAAGGCTTCATTTGTAAATGCTAAAGAACTAATGAAAAGAGACATGGTAAATCCGACACCTGCGAGGAAACCTAGGCCGATGACCTGTTCCCACGAGACACCCTTCGGCAAGTTAGCGAGGTTCAGTTTTTTGGCTAAAAATGCAGCCAGAGTAATTCCAACCGGCTTGCCAACAAGAAGTCCTAGAGAAACCCCAAGTCCTATGGAACCGAATTCAAGAGACTGTAGAGGAACACCCGAGTTGCTAAAGGCAAAAATGGGAATGATGACAATTCCTACCCATTTTGCTAGAGACTTTTCTAGAAATACAGCAGGGCTGTCTAAAGGAGAGGCCTTCTTTTGAAAAATGTCCGCGATAACTGTGGCAGTGCTTTGGCCTTTTTTAGCCAATGGGATCACAGCGGCGAGTAAGACTCCTGCAATGGTTGCGTGAATTCCAGATTTAAGCATGAAATACCAAATGGGGATGCCTATGGCAACATATACTGAAGTTTTCATTACTCCCGCCTGATTCAAGGCAAATGCAAAGGCAAGAAGACCAAACGCAAGGCTAAGAGCCCCTAGATTTAACTCGGAAGTGTAGAACATGGCAATGACAAGAATAGCACCCAGGTCGTCTACGATGGCGATCGCAGTGAGTAAGATCTTGAGGGCGGTGGGTACGCGAGAGCCTAAGACTGCGAGGATACCCATGGCGAACGCGATATCTGTAGCCATAGGGATGCCCCAGCCTGCGGATTCTGGGCCGCTAGGGTTGAAAGCGAAGTAAACGAGCGCGGGTACGATCATTCCACCAGCAGCTCCAAAAATAGGCAGCATGGCTTTGCGGATATCTGAGAGTTCTCCGACAATGATTTCGCGTTTGAGTTCGAGGCCTACAAAGAGGAAGAAAATGACCATGAGTCCATCATTGATCAGGTGCAGGAGCGATTTGTCGAGCAAAGACATATGCCCGATGACAATCTGAATGGGGGTGTGTAGCAGGTGTTGGTATGTCTCTGCTAAAGGTGAGTTGGATATTAAGAACCCTAAGATTGCTGACAGCAATAAAACAATGGGTTCGGTTAAGCTTGGGGCTTCATCACTTGCAGACATGGGTGTATTCTCCCTTTCCTTAGAACGTGTTTGTGCGGAGATATGTGTTACACCATATTCTTGTGAGCAAGAACATGATACGTACCGTAAAAGGCCTCTACCTCCCACTCCGCTGTGTATATCGGTAGAAGCTTGGTTTCTTTTAGGGTTTTTAGAAAAATTTTGATTCTAAAAAACGAATGAAAGAAAGCATAGCAGTATTATATTGATTTTATGTGAGAATTTGATTTGAGAGGCCACTAAAAAGCTTTTACTTCTATAGAAAGCTGAGTCCCCAACGTGTGCAAGAGATAAGAAACAGTATAAACCCTTCGCGCTTGCTCAGTTTCCATTGTGTACGCATCATCCCTAATAGTACAACGATACTGAAAAGAAGTATCGTTGCAGCATTATAGCTTTCTGGAGAAATCTGAATTGGTTTGATACATGCGGCGAGTCCAAGCACCCCAAGGAGGTTAAAAATGTCTGAACCGATCAGATTACCAATACCAATATCTTGTTTGCCCTTTGCAATACTTGTGATGGCTGTCATGAGTTCTGGTAAAGAAGTACCTGCTGCTACGATTGTGATGCCGACAATCCATTCGCTGATACCTAGCCGTAGTGCGGCTAAGCTCGCGAGCTCTACGAGGGCTTTTGAGCTGCAAAGTAGTAGGAAGAGTCCTAAGATAATTTTGTTCACACAAGAAAGCACACTACTTTGCATTTCCGAACAGGTGTTGGTTGAATTAGTTTTAGCTTGCCTTTGTTCTGAAAAAACAAGCAAGCAGATGTAAGAGATGAGAGCAAGCATCATTATAAATCCTTCTGTGCGTGAAATCGTATGATGAGTGGTGCAGAAAAAAATCAGTAAGCTTGCACTTGCACATAAGACTATCCCATCACGATAAAACAGTTCTTTTGATACAGTTATGGTACAAGAAATGGCACAAATAGAGAGAATGAAACCTAAGTTAAAAATATTTGAGCCCACAACATTACCTAAACTAATACTGTCGTTGCTGTTCATAGATGCTACAGCGCTTACAGCAAACTCAGGTGCTGAAGTGCCTATGGCGATGACTGTGAGTCCAATGACCAGGTCGCTGACACCAAGCCTTTTTGCAAGGTGAGAGGCTCCATCTACAAGAGTGTCTGAGCCTTTGGCCAATGCAATGTTTAAGGTTGAGCTGGAAATCCCAGAAAAGGATATGGCGGAATGAAGAGTTTTCTTTTCGCTTGTAT
>JAPPOJ010000238.1 GCA_028817975.1 Zetaproteobacteria bacterium
TTTTACAATGGTGTGAGTTGATTCGTTTGTAAGGTAAAATCCATGAGATCGAAGATAGCAGGTAAATCTTTGGCGATTTTGGTTTGATTTGTAGATAACCCTTCAGGGGTGGTTTTGTCATCGAGAAGTTTTCCGCAGCAATGTTCCATGTTGTGGATGAACTGATCGCGATTGTAGACTAGGTTTTGTTCCACAGCAAAACGGGTAGAGATCGAACGGCTTGTGGAGACATTTTCTGCGAGTACCTGCAAAATCGAGGTTGTCCAGCGTTTGACGTAATGTTGGCGATCCCCTGTGTATAAGGAGAAGTGTGCAAGCCAAGTGCTCATGCCGAATTGTAGGCGACGTGATAAATGGTTATTCTGATCGTATTGTCTTTTTACCTGGGTCGTTTGGCTGCATAGGGGAGTGGTTTTTATAAAAACAGTATAGCCAAAAGCAGAAGCGGCAGCGCAGCCGATACACAACCGGATAATCGTCCGCATAACTTCAAGCTTTGGAGACATCTTCCCTCCTGAAGATAAAAATTTTACATCCATTGCAGATTGGAACACATAGATCAGGGGAAATCAAGGCCTATGAATGGCGTTCGCGGGGGGCCTCTGATGAGGCAAAGCGGAAAAGGTGTTACGATGAATGTTGTTTGTGGAGTCTTTTGCGCAGTAACATAAGCAGTAGCGGATTTTTTTCGATTAGAATGAGATGTCCTGTGTTGTCTAAAAGTTCCAGGTCACAATCTGGGCCATACTGTTGTTGCAGGTGCTTGGCATCTGCAACGGAAAACACCTTGTCCTCACTACCATGGATGATATGTACAGAGAAATGGGGATGTGATTGAGCTGGGGGTGGGGAGTTTAAAAATGTTTGAATGGCTAAGCTTTGGGGGTCTGGAGCGCACGATGTATTTTTTTGATTTTCTTTCGCGATGCTTTCTAAAATGAGTGGGTTGTGCCGATAAAAAGAGTTTGCAACATACTGACATATCTTGTCTAGGTTATGTTTGTACTCACTGGACCAGGGAATGTGCGCTGGACTTTGTGGAGACATTTTGCGTCTGCTAGAGGAAACTAGAGTAAGCGACTCAAGTTTTTCGGGGTGCTGTGCTGCAAAGCATTGCGCAATCATGCCCCCCATGGAGAAACCAACTAAGTGAATTTTATGCAAGTTGAGGTGAGTGCATAGTTGAAAAAGGTCTGTTGCAATATCATTAAGGGTAAAAATATTCTGCCTGTGTGTCGTTTTACCGCAGCCGCGATTGTCAAAAGTAATCACGAAAAAGCCTGCATCTGTCAGCTTGCGTCCAAATACTTTGAAGTCTTTACTTGTACGACCATGACCGTTGACAAGCACCAATGCGGGGTCTTGTGGGGAGCCTGAAGTCTGATAAAAAAGCTGACTATTGTGTAAAGCTAAGGTCGTCAATGTTGTACTTTTCCTTCTTCGACAAAGCCTAGGCAGATGTTTTGTTGGATGTCCCCTAAGTGACCGAAGTCTTCTCCTCTTTCATTTAAGTACTGCAAAACAGCGAGTCGTGCAAATTCTATTCCATGATTGAGGAGTATACGGCCACATATTTTTAAAGCTTGTTCGCAGCTTTGAATACGCTGATGGTGAGAAAATTGCAAGCAGGCGTGAAGTAGTTTTTTGATTCCTTGGTTGAGTGAACGCGAAGAGGAGAATTTAATGTGGTGCAATTTGGGTCGTTTCATTTCTAAGAGTGTTTTTTGCCTGGGTTGCTTGGCGTGGAAGAGTCGTGTCCCTGTGATAAGTTCGAAAATGATGAGGCCTAGACAGTACAAATCTGAATTTGGGCGTAGGGGTTGCCGGGTAATGTGTTCGGGAGAATAATACCCTGGTGTGCCCAGCACGTAATTGGAATACTCTTCGACAAAACGGGTCGCTGAAAGGCCGAAATCCGTAAGCAATATGCGTGCATCTTTGCCAATCAAGTAGTTGGCGGAGGAAAGATCTGCGTGCACAGTATCGTGCAAGTGCAGATGATCTAGACCTTGAAGTAAGTCAAAGCCGATTGCTAGTGCTACCAGAGGTGGAACCCGATGGAACTTTTTGACAAGTTCGAAGCCAGAGTAACCATTGACAAAATCAGTAATAATATAACACTGTGGTGGAGAGAAATTGCTGTCGAGAAAGCGGACGATATTTTTATGGGAAAGTCGAGAAACGATGAGCAATTCTTTGTGAAAGACCCCCATCATTTTTTCGTTTGTTGTCATGTGGTCGTGTAATACTTTGAGGGCGACATGTTTTCCTGATTTGGGTTCGATCGCTTCGTAAACACGTCCTAATCCGCCAGCACCAACTTCATGAATGATGCGGTAAGGGCCGATGAATTCGTTCAGGTAGTGGGATATTTTCTTTTGGGGTTTCATGGGTAGTCCTTTTTGTCTTTCCCTGATGTCAGGTACTTGTAGAACCCACCCAGGCGGTCTAGTGTCGGGTGTTTATAATCTGAAGTATAATTTGCTCTAAAAGTTCAGTGAAATATAGCCCTTGCAGGGCGGTTTTGTTTAAAAATTGAGTTTTTGGAGTAGCATTACGGAAGCTTTCGTCCAAAATAGATACTCTACTTATTTTTTAAAATATTTCTTGGATTATTGGTGACTTTGGAACTTCCCCAGAGTAGGAACAACTTAAGATTTATAGGTATTTTCCGATCCCCCTGAAAATAGAGGAGGCCTAATATGTGGTGTAAATGTTCTTGGATGGCGGCTTTGCTATCTAGCTTAGTGTGGGCGTCTTCCACCTTGGCGCAGACGACTCTTGGTCCAAAACAACCAGGCAAGAAACCAGAAAAATTTATTCTGAAGAAAGTTGATCAACCGAAGTCAGCTATAAAATCTTCTTCGAAACCTAAGCTAGAAAAAGAG
>JAPPOJ010000038.1 GCA_028817975.1 Zetaproteobacteria bacterium
TCGTTGAAAATGGTGATCAAGGACATATATTTGATTGGATTGATAAAATCTTGGTGGATAATCCCCAACTGGTTCAAGATCTCATTGAAATTGCAAAGAGTGAACAAAATAGTGACCGAAAAGAAGTAATGGATATGGTATTAGAGGATCATCGAGTTGGCTCTGATGAGAATCGTTCACTTAAGACATAATGTCTGATACCTTTGTGTTACGCAGTTCCAATCCAAGTATCCTCTATGTTGCGCAGAAAACCTCTGTGATCTTCGGCTTATTACCCATGTTACGCATGTTACGCATGTTACGCATGTTACCCTGTAAAACTTCACGAGGGTGCTGGCTGATAACCTGATCTTAGGCTATCGTCTGAGAATGGGGTGTTTTTCAGTATTTTTAAATATTTGCGATCATAGAGACGGGCAGAATGAGGCAGGGAACGGCTGATCATCTTCGGTATAATGTTCTTAACGTTGAGCTTGCCCTACCAGTTCCTTACGGGTATGGACATAGCGCTCGATGTCCTCAAACAGGGCATATTCTCTCACTCAAGAAGCTCAACCATATCTTCAGCCTTCTTCAATGGGTCTTACAGAAAAGTACCGGGGAGTTTAGTGGTTGATAATTTGCATGCCCAAGGCGTTCACTTATCACCAACCCTACTCTGCTTACTCTTCCTGTCACTTCAAGTATGCGGACCAGCAATGTATTGGGATCTACATCAAAGACTATGGTGAAAAATATATCCAAGCGAACATTTTGTAGTGGCTTATTCAAGTAACAAGAGATCAGGAAAGCCTCAAATTGCTGTTCTCCCTCGAGTTTTAGCTTATGCTTGACGACACAAGCACATATGACTGCATGTTATTTCATCTATGCCAATGCATGGACAAAGTTTCTGTCTGTCGTTAAATAGACAACGGGGATCTCTCTTGGAGCCTGGATCGGGACTCAAATCCCAAAGCGACTCCGTAAACTTTTCATAACATTCAAACCTATATTCAGGAAAGGCTTCCTCAAGGAACAAGAAGTAAAACCAATAAGGCTTTAGATCAATGAGACGAAAAAGCTCCTTGCCCACATTTGAAAAAGGAAACATTTCAATCTCAAGAGGCTCACCATGCCCCAAGGATTCCTTGTAGGGGCGAATTGCAATTACATTTGAATTAGACAGTTTTAAAAAATAGGGAGGCTGGAATATTGCCTTACTTTGTGTGAGACGAACCTCTTCGGTATATGTTGTACTTCTAAAAATACTCGTATCTCTTAAATTTTGTAAATAGTGGTAGAAAAAAACAGTATCAACGGACCACCAGTAGCATGGTTCTGTTCTTAATTTTATTTTCTTTCCTTTTCGACGAAAGAGAAGGCCCTCCTCTACGCAAGATCTTGAAACTCGCTGAAAACATTCAAGCTCTCGTTTGGACATTTTAGACAAAGCATCCATTGTGGCGACACTATAGCTCTCAGGCTTATTCGTTTCACCAACTAATATTTTGGACCACACGGCTCGCATGTCTTGCTCAGAGATATTCTTGGCATAATCGAGAAATTTGAGAAACCAATCCGGCTTGAGCTTATCCATTTTAGTGGGGTCGTCCATCTGCTGGCTGGCGTCACACAAAATATGGTGGATATTTGCATGTTGCATGTCCACCATTGCCTCCCCTAATCTACGGTCATATAAGGGACTAATGTCTTTGGGAATGCCGTGCTGGGTGAAGTGTTTGAGACTCTCCTGATCGGCCATCTTCTTCAGTTCTAATGCGCGGTCGGAATCATATTTGGTGTGCTCAAGCTCAAGATCGAGTTCGGCTTTCTTTTTAGCGATAAAGATCCTGCCATAGTCCTTAATTAAATCCGCGGCTGTTTCAATGACTTTAGCACCAAGGTCTGAAAAACTTGCCAATGTTCTTCCCTCCTTAAAAGTACAGATCGCTCTTATCTTAGAACGTCAGGAGGAAAGACGCCAAGCTCAAGTCTAAAACCAGGAACAATAGCTTGTGGATAATTTTCGCCAATATATCATGGAAACAAACGGTAGAGTGGACTATCAAAATTCCCACTCAAAGTGGTCCACTTTGCGCTTAACGCCACTTTGCTTCCATCAGCGACTGCAGGGTACTGACTTCAGCGTCCGAAAGATAACGATTGTACAACTGAATCTCATAAATTTCCCCATCCATATGACTATCAGAATACACCTCGTACACACTGCCCAGACTCGACCACCAAAGTGCTCCCAAAAACAGATGACTTGACGCCCCAAAATCCGCATACTCCGAGATGGTTTTCGTCTGGGTGACCCCATCCACTGTCAATTGCACACTCTGACCATTTCTTCTCAAGACAAAGACACTCGCGACATTCGAAGTACTGGGGGTATAAGCTATGTTTTGACCAAAGCCTTGAATGGGTAAGAAAGAACCATTCAAGTGAGCGAGTTGAAACACACGTATTGCCTCACTATAGCTGTAAGACGCCCAGTTCAACATGCCGTTCCAGCTTGCTCGGGCATCTGTCATGCGTGCCGCGACTACCGCGGTTTGTGCACTGCCAATAGCACCTCCGCCCGCCAAAGTAGCCGCCATATGATCCGCATCCGCACTATTATGCGTACTCGAGAATACCATTCCAGGTACGTGGGCCGTGGTCAGACTACTATTAAAACTAGGCGTCCCAACAATGGTATCAATATGGTTCAGACGGTGGGTTTTATCTTTCCACTCGGTGACTGTAGTACCACTCGTAGGCTGGTCGTTCAACAAGCCATCGGCATCCACATCTGCTGCATCGAGCCAGGCAACCATTTTAGGTCGTAAGGCATGCATCGAATCGACACTGTAGTCATCCTTGGTGGCCGCATAATGAGCAGCTACTTCCGCATCCAGGTCACTCGAAGCATTGTAAAAGGTCAATAGCCCCAAGGAGCCGCTAAAGAAACCACTTTGACTGCTATCAGCCCCCACAGTCAGGGTGGTACTACCATTGGTCAGCCCATTGGTGGGAGTCTCAAACTCACACATTTTGGTGCCATTAATATACAGAGAGCCCACATTCGACTTATAGCCTACCGCCAGGTGCACCCACTCATCTGCCCCAATGGGGTTCAGCGCACCACATGTACCTCCATTTCTAGGGAGATAGTGAGCCTTTGCCCGCGTTGTCGACAAAGCCGTGACATACAGGCTCGTGTCATCGATCACTCCCGCAAAAGGGTAACTATAATGATGCGGGTAGCGGCTCGAAATGGGCGACATCCGCCCCATGGGATAAGCCACAGAAAAGCGTTCTTCATCATGGGCTGTCATGTCTGGAGAACTCATTTTGGCCGTTTCCGATCCCACTAAAGTACCATTGACAAAGCACTTAAAACTATTGTTAGTTTCGTCGTACACCGACACCACATGGTAGGCAATCCCCGGAATAACTTCTGCTCCTGCATAGTTGGTATCCGTGGCATCCCCACCAAAATACTCTTTGATATAACAATAAACAGCTCCATACTCGAGTGTGATCCGCATTCCATAGTAAATGGCGTTACCATCCGTACCATATCCAGCAACATGCGAGGCTTGGTCAATGGTATCCGCTTTAAACCAAGTTTCAATACTCCGTTGCGTCAAGGTGGTGATGTACTCACTCGATTGAGGTACCACCATATGATCCCCAGAATTATAATAAAAGGCCTTATCATTGTCTGAATCTTGAGCCAACCCCTCTTGCGACGGAGTCCCACCACTACTCGTGGCATCAATCGAGTTGACACTATTGCCCAAATTTGGAATCACATCCTGATTACTTAAGGTGTTCAGCCGCCAATAGCCTATGGGACTGTCCGCCAACACTGCGGTATCATACTCCGCAAAGACTCCCTGTCCCCCTACAGTAAAGATATAGTAAGGCCTAGAATCTATATAACGATGCTCCAATTGAAGGCCAGCCCCCGAACTGCCCGTACCATTTGAAAAGACAACAAAGTCACCTTGAATATCACTGGGCTTCAACCAACCCATATAGAAAAAGTCCGTTTCATCATCCACTCCGGTCAGGGTCGCAAAGTCATCCACCCCATCAAAGACCAGCTGGTAGGGGCTCCCACTCGTACCCGAGCCCGCAAATCCCGAACTCGTGGTACGATCAAAGAAAGCAGACAAAGCCATCGTACTACTGAGCGCATTGCCATACGCAGAGTTGGTCACAGCCGTCCAATTCGAGTTGGAGCCTGCACCATAACCATCGACAAAATCAAAATCCGCAGCAAAGACCAGGTTACTGCGGCTATAACCCGGCTGCACCTGCACCACCACAATCTCATCATCATACGCAATGCCGACTGTGCCCCGGAACCGAATTTCATACGAAGTCGACTGTGCTGCAGAGCCGATAATCCAGCCCAACTGTCCATCATCGCTCAAGTTACTGGAAGCAACGGTCCCAGGTAAAGACGCACAGCTCGTACCTGCACTGACCGCGCCATCCACTGTGGTATCAAAAGTGCACGTAAATGTGGTGTTCGAGCCCGAGTCTTGCGAGTTGTCCACATCAAAGCTGAGACTGTCCCCCACTTGAGTGGGCGTGCCACTCAACAGGCGACTGGTCAAGCTGGTCAGGCTTACCAACACCGGGGTGGTAAAAGAAATGGTCTGGTCGTTTTCCGCCACCACACCATTACTATCTCGCGCTTTCACCTTGATGGTGTAACTCGATTCGGCACTCAACCCCGTAAGCTGCGCCCCTGAGGCAGGAGCTGTCACCGTCGCCAACAAACTCTCTGCAGCACCCACTACTTTGTAAATCAGATATGCCGCTGCAGCGGAGTCGTGTGTCCACGTCAAATCCACGGAAGTGGAGTTCAAATTCGTATAACCTTCAACACCCACAAAGTTGCTCGTCGCAGACCCTCCAATACCACTTAACGTAAAGGTCAACTCCAAATCACGTGTGGTGACACCATCTAATTTAGATGCATAGGGCACCGTAATCACAGCGTTACGGCTGCCAATCGAATCGGGCGCAAACGTGATCAACAGCGAGCACGTTGTACCTTGCGTGATGAAGTTATTCGAACAGGTATCATTGCTGATCACATAGCTGGAACTATTTGAAGAGATCGACTCCAAACTTGCCAGCTCCGAATTATACGAAAGAATAAACCTTTTCGACTGTGCACCGCCTACCGCTTGCACGGTCCCAAAATCATGAGCGCTTGGAGTCACTGTGAGGCCCGACTGCGTCGAACGGATTGTTGTCGTGAGCGAAGGAGAGTCCAAGGTTTTGGTGACAGAGTTGTTATCTTCAATCCCCTGAGCATTGCTAGCCCTTACCCTAAAAGGCCAGGTAAGATCATCTTCCGTATCTAGGTCAATAATGACATTGGACTTATCTCCCGTAACCGTCTTGATCAACTGGGTGGCACCTGGTCCAGAATAAATATTGTAGTGCGATATCTCTGCGTTATCTGCGCGATTCCAACCTAACTTCACCTGAGCTTTACTCGTCTGGTCCAAAGTGGTAATCCCTGCAAAGGAAGATAAATCTTCTTGCAAATAACGCACCAAAAAAACGCGATCCACCGGATCTTCACCTTCAATCATCACTTGCAGCAGAGTCACTTCATTCAAGTAACTCGTCTGTTTCACGACAAAGGAGTTATCGGTAGTCGCTGCAATAGGCTCGGTCGAAAACTGGGGCTGAAACTCGTTTGGCAGCTGAAGCACACGTACGGTGGCTCCAGCAAGACTCGTCTTCGCTGCAATGTCCTCAAGCTCTTGAGCCTGGCCTGAAGCCAGCAAACTCTCAATTTCTGTGGTATTGTCCACAATCCGGCGATAAATGGTATAAATCACTTGAGACGAACTGCTGGTCGCTAAACGAGACCAATTCAAACGCAGCCGACGACTCTCATCAAAATCTAAAGAATCAACCCCAGCAAAACCATCTAACTTGGCTTTCAACAGCATCACTTGATAAGAAGTCTTCAGCTGAGCATATTCTCCCCCTACTTTGGGACGCACCAAAAGTGCGTACACTGCACCCGGCTGCGGTGTAAAACTGAGCGCCACGGACTCTTCACCCACAACCGTCTTTACTGGAGAACTACCCATCAATTGCTGGTAAGCCTCTGCGCTTACCGTACGGGCATAAACGATCTCCTGCCCACCGGTATCATCCTGAAAGGCTTTTCTCTGCTGCTCACGGGTCAGAACATCTGGATTCAGTTCCTCAAACAAGACCTCATAACTCACACTCAGACTCGTCTCCGGATCAAAAGGCATCCAAGAGACCACCACAGAGCCATTCCCAAGAGAACGAATGGCATCCACTCCAGAAAAAGCCGCTGCATCCTTACTTTGCAGACCTAAGGAATCCAGGGAATCTGCCTTACATCCACCCAGTAGGAGCAAGCTACCAAATATCCAAACCATTTGTATCCACATGAATAACCGGCTCCTCCACCCCTCGGATTCGCTTCTTACTTCGGAATTTATAATGTTTTTTAAAAAAATTATGTATATTTTAAATAAAAATAAGGACTTAGAATCCCTATGCTGCACTTGAATTTCACAACGCAAAATCAAGAAAAGGACAGGTAAACCGGACTGAGAAGGGGAATAAAGGCATACACCCTCAAGCATCTACAAACAAAGAGATTTTCACCGAACAACGCTCCATGATTCTTTCAAAAGCGGTCAAAGTCCTTTGGCTTAAAAAAGCCAAAATCCAAGGTAAAGTCTAGCTTCGAATTTTCAGCGTCCGTCCGTCGTGAGGAAAAACAAAAGGGGCTTGTTCGAACTTCGATCGGAGTTTGCAAGACCACAACCGCAGATAAATGCGTATGATTGAGGCTCACCGTCCCCGAAGGTGAAATCAAGTCGATATTTTGACAGCTCGGCTCCTGATAATTTTCAAATAATCTAAGCTGAGCCAGAAATTCAACAAAAATTCCAGGAGTCGAGCCTCCTAAACGATACACGGTGCGTTCCTCTTCGATTTGTCCTTTTTCTAGATGGATATGCTTCGGGTCTCCAAAATGGTAAATCACTTCTGTAAGCTTTGCTTTCAGCTGAGAAGGACGAGGACTACGAGCCTTATGAATCTTGATGCGAACAGGAGCCACAACATTTTTAAAGACCTGTTTTTTACCCGGAGAGATATTCCATTGTTTACCATGAGCATCCACCACCTCAATACAAGCTGCTGGCCTTAACACACCGGGATAGTAATCAAAACTCGACTTCAAAGTAAAAGAAACCTGTAAGTGTTCATACCATTCCCCATATCCCAACTGTCGCGACTGGTCTTCTGGAAAAGCAGAGTTGTGGGTTTCTAGACTTATCTCGGGGCCACGGACATCAAAGTATTCCCCAGCAACCATCGGATCATATTCTCTTTGAGGTGCCACGTACAATTCATCTGCGTGCACATGGATGTCAAAAGACATAAATAAGAAAGTTAAACCTATCCAATTTCTCCACATATCCAACCTCAACCACTTAATGTTATGATAAAAACAACTCTACCAGGTTACTGTGTAAGCGAAAGAAAACCAAGCCACCCCCCACATATGTAAACATGACAAAAAATAGTCACTTCAGGCTCTACTGCATATGAAGAATTTACTGATATAAAGATAAGATAGGAGATCAAAAAGCAGGCGTTATCTTTTAAATAGACAGACGCAGAGGAAGTCTTACTTTTCAGCGCAGGCGCAACGCTCAAAAAGTACCACAGTATCTCAACTCTGCGCCTCTTGATGCAGAGGTATAGCAATACGTGTATACTTTAGACCTCGACAACATGCCCCTCACTACCCTTAAAGAAATCACGCACTCCACTGAGCCCATTCAACTAGAAGAAAAGTACTTCTCCAAGGTTGAGGCCTCTTTTCAAACAGTGCGCAAAACTCTCACCGGTGAAACAGCTATTTACGGGATCAACACCGGATTTGGTGCCCTCGCAGATGTTCTTGTCCCCACACAAGACTTACTGAAACTGCAAAAGAACCTTATTCTATCTCATGCAAGTGGAGTCGGAGATTTTTTCCCTCTACAAACAGGCAAGCTTACTTTGCTCCTCAAAATCATATCTCTTGGGCGCGGATACTCGGGGGTAAGTCCAGCACTACTCCACAAACTCATCCAGATGTATAACCACAACATTTATCCGTGTATGCCTGAAAAAGGGTCCGTCGGAGCATCTGGGGACCTTGCCCCCCTCGCTCACTTTGCCTGTGCCTTGATCGGACAAGGACAAGTTTATTACAATGGAAACCTCATCCATGCAAAACAAGCTTTGCAAACATCTGGTTTGGACGAACACACACTAGGTCCCAAAGAAGGCCTATCGCTTATCAATGGGCTACAAGTTTCGACCGCTACTTTATTAGAAGCTCTATGGCAAGCACAAATATTGTGGCTGCACGCAATACTCATAGGGGCGATCAGCTCTGAAGCATTTCGTGCAAATTACAGCCCACTTGACGCACGCATTCACCAGCTGAAGGGAAGTAACGCTCAAGCTCGCACAGCCGAAATCTTGCGCGACTTACTCCACAGCAGCAAGCTCTGTACCCGTGAAAATACAAAGCTACGTATTCAAGATCCCTATTCCTTCCGCTGCCTATCTCAAACCATGGGCTCGTGTCTAGACATTTTATTGTACGTCACTTCACGGCTAAAGACAGAATTTAATGCTGTCACGGACAACCCTTTGGTATTTGCCGACAAAGATGAAATCATTTCCGGAGGTAACTTTCATGGGGAAAACATCGCATTCTTAAGCGACTACCTTGCTCTAGCACTTGCCGAAATAGGCAGCCTCGCTGAGCGGCGTATTGGAGCGCTCATCGACAAAAAGATGAGTTTACTCCCCCCGTTTTTGGTCGATAAAAGCGGCCTCAGATCTGGGTTTATGGCTGCCCACGTCACCGCAACAGCCCTAGTCAGCGAGAACAAATCACTCGCACACCCCTGCAGTGTCGATAGTATTCCCTCCTCAGCGGGGCAAGAAGATCATGTCAGCATGGCTACATACGCATCACGCAGGCTAAGGACAATGGGCACAAACGTCGTGCAAATTCTCGCGATCGAGCTTCTTTGTGCAGCGAACGGTATCCACTGGCTACAGTCTCAAGAGGGTGTCCCGAATCCAAAGCTCGCTCCCAAAACGGCCAAAGTATTGACAGAGCTACACAAGGTCGTGACAATCTATCACGAGGATCGCTTTTTACACGATGACATTGCTGCTGCAGCCCAGTTTATCCATACAGAAAAGCTAATTGCAATTGCAGAACTACATCAGCTCAGTCTATTTGAAGGGTAAGCCTTCAGCCACCAAGAGATCCCATGTATTATATACAGCCGGGCATGTGCTCCCTATGATAAGATAAGGAAGCCAGAACCCCTCAGCAAAGGTTATCTTTGGTCACACGAAAGGAAAGGGGACGTAACGTATGTTCAAATATCTGATATTCTTATTCCTTACTTGGCCCACAGCCTTCACCTACGCAACAAGCGATGCTATTTTTCAAACGAACGAGCACTGTGCAGCATGGAAAACACGCAAAACCATGTTTCTGTTTAAACAGCTCGAGCCTGTAGGGATCAACTGCAACATTCAAACCAAAATGTTACAGACAGAAAAGGGACTCCAATTACAAGCATCTTTCCCAATTAAGTCTTTCAATAGCGGAGAGCCTGATCGGGACGCTGCCGTTTTCGACATCCTTCAAGGCAAGCTACAAGAGGATCTTACGTACCTCTCTAGACCCCTCACGGTAGAAAGTCTGCAAGGATCAGAAGGTAAGCTTGACATTCAAGGCACACTCACCCTGGGTGGCAAAACATACCCTTTGACGTTTACGACACATTACCAAAAGAAAGACACTCAAATCTCTTTCCACGGACTTGCCAAGACTTCCTATACTGCCCTCGGAATCGAGCCTCCCAAAGTCTTAGGGGGACTTGTAGCAAACGTGCATGATACCCTAGAACTGCACTTTCTTTTTCAGAGCAATAAGATCCAAGACTTTCCAGCTCCGCAAAATAAGTAAATAGAACCTCACAGAAGATTTAAAGCTTTAACTGAGGTAAGCGCTTCTAACTTTTTCTGCTATCCCCATATATCCACACCTGATATCTTCAAGACACGTAGCCATGTACATACAATTTTTACTTGAATGCTCTAAGGAGAGAATAGATGCAAACCATACGCCTATGGGGACTCACCACTATCATCATCATGCTTACGCATTTTCACCCTACATTCGCCACCCCACCCAAGCCTGCACAAGAAATGGTTTTTCAAGATATACACCAGCAAATGACCATGTGTGCCAGAAATCATGGCAAAAACTGGAGAAACATGGGCTTAAACTGCGGCAAAATGACAGGCTCCATCTGTGGGGCTGCACTAGGTTCTGTCATCGGCATACCTCTAAGTGCAGTATCTCTCATTGTTTCGCCACTCACCTTCGCCCTTTTTGACCACCTCAAAGGCTTCGTCTTCGGGTCCTTACTTACCCCTATTATCGCCCTTTCCGTAGAGTGGAGATCTATTCAAGAAGGTTGGAAAGCTGGGGAAAAAATAGGCTCTCATACTTGTGCCTTCTTCGCGGAAAACTGTGGAAAAATCCTTGGAGCGGGAATCGCACTCTTTAAAAATGCAGCCCACTTTCACACCTGCCTGCTCAATCACATTCAAGGAACACCTTTACAACGCAAGCTTAAGGACCAGCAAGCTGACATCATTCAGCATAACTTAGCAGCCCTAGAGCAAGCACTCACCATACAGCAGCAACGTGAGGATACTACCCACTCATCCTGTAGCATATGCTTGAGTAGCACGGCAGCCCACGCAGGGGTACAACTCCGCAACTGTGACTGTGAGCAGAAACACATCTGCAACACATGCCAAGCACACTTAAAACAGTTCTTACTCTCTGGGAACAGCGAAGGACTCCAAGAGACTTGCCCTGGAGGCTGTGGACAAAAAGTCACCACTCTGGATCTGTACAAACTCGGCTTTACATCTGCTGAGAGACTTAAAGTGTTACAGTACACTTACAACAAACTCATCCCCCAGGTGCAGAACTTTTACCCTTGTCCCAACCCTGACTGCATTCATGGGGCCATAGCCCCAGATCCTACCCACAACTGGCATTGTGAATTATGTCAATTTCAAGGGTGTATCAAGTGTGGAGAATCGAGTCCATCAGCCGAGCATATCTGCAACTTCGAAACCAGTACCATAGAGCAGACACTCACCGAAGGCCGCAAACGACCCTGCGACGAGCATCCCACTTGGGGGACGATACGGCCATGTTATTGGTGTGGCAAATTGATTAACCGCATGGACGGGTGTAATACGGTCAAGTGCACCGCATGTCAGAAAAATTTCCACTGGAACACAGGCATTATGCACAACAGCAGACACGACTTCCACAAACAAGAAATGCAGTACGAGCCGCTTCAAGACGCCCACTTTTAACGGGAAAACTCATTCAGGCACAGGGTGTTTCAGCTTCGGATAAGCTTTATCAGGAAACTCCCACACCGTATCATCGTAGGATGAAAAATTGCTTTTATCCTGGGCTTGCTGAGTCGACAAAGGCGCCCCCACAGCAGTGGTCTGAATGGCACTGGTATCCGAATCAAAGAAGTTACCTACAGGAGACATGTTATTTGGATTGTTGAAGACTCCGGCAAAGCCGCCATGATTACTTTCACTCACCAGAGCATCGGTATTACCTACCACCAAGTTGTTCTGGATAGCATCGGTTACCGTTCCCCCAAACCCTCCTGTACGCGTGTTACCCTTCGTCGTAGCACTCACAAAGTTATCCCGCAGCATCACATTGTGCGACAAACCATAGGCCATCACACCAACAAACCCTCCGCCCTGGGTATTCACGTTAACGGCGCCGTTTAAAATCTCATTCCGGTAAGCCTTGACATCACTGGTATTCAACAAACCAAAAAACCCTCCCACATGGGTGACCGTGGAAGTCAAGGTAAAGAAAGAGATTTTATTATCTTCAAAGAGAAAGCCTCCAGACGCAGTACCTGAGGAGCTTGCCGTTTCGCCGACTGCACCACCAATCCGTTCTTTACCTGTAATCGTGCCTGTAAAGACCGAATCTTTCGCGCCTGTGTTCGCAAGACCTCCCGAACGCTCATTGGGCATGCGTGCAATACCAAAGAAGCCACCACAGTGCTTACTACATTCAATGACTGCATCCACATGTACCCCTTCTGCATACGCGGTTCCATCTCCCATAATCCCACCAAAAGCCAAGGTATCCTCAGAGCCAGAAGAAAGTAGTTTACCTTTAAACGAAGTTTGCCCCTTGATGGTTACCGCACCGTAGTTTTGCCCATTTAACAGGGTGGACCCAACAAGGCCGCCCACCGCACGTCGGGCCGTAATCTGTGCATGCACCGTACTGTCTTCAATCGTGGTGGCATATTCGCCGTCATACTGACCTCCTATCAGTCCCCCCACACCGACTTTATTCCCACCTGTCGAGTCTGCCGTAATCGAGCCACTAAAGTGGGTTTTGGTAATCGACCCTCCGCTCGCCTCACCCGCAATACCACCTACCATTGCACTTGCATCTGTAATCACACAGTCACTCGAAGAATCTGCAATCGTCGAGGCAACATCTCCATTACGATACATTTTGCCAACCAAGCCCCCCACTGTACGATAGCCCTTGCTCAAGCTCGCTCCCATCACATGGCTATCCGAAAGCCGAACCGCACGCATCGCACCGACCATACAGCCGACAGACTGGCCCCCCTCATCCACAATCTTCCCCGTAAACTTCAAACCACTTGCAGTGTTGTAACCTTGAGAATGAGACGAGCCATCATACAAGCCAACTAAACCTCCCACACTATTACCAACACCCGTGACACCCGCAACCGTGTAGCCAAACTCGACTTGAGACTCTGCCGAAGAATTTTTAAGATCAATACGCCGCACAACTCCAGCAATGGCACCCCCATAGTGGCGTCGGCCTTTTACCGTTCCTGCTCCGGCACTAATCCCATCTCCGACATAATCGGCGATACCGATCCACTCCCCAAACACCCCGCCAATGAAATCATTGCCATCGACCAGGTCTCCTCCCCAATGGAGGTTCGTTGCAGGTCCACGCCCACGCCCAACGATACCACCGACTTGGGTCCCTCCTTCTACATCCACATAAGACACCACATCCATCAATCCACGGTCCGCTGATCCAAACAGCCCCCCCATACTGCGGGCGGAGAACAAAGAACCTGCAGAGCGTACCACCCCCGTGCCATAAAACGCACTCAAGCTGGGGT
>JAPPOJ010000202.1 GCA_028817975.1 Zetaproteobacteria bacterium
GGATTGCTTTCGGTATGTTAAGGTCAGGTTAAGTGTTTTTTGTAATTTGATCGATTGTTTTGTTTTTTTTGGAGATTATAAAAATTTTAATTATTTATAACTCTGTTGGACTGAATGCTTTGGCGAAGCAGTTGCGTGCTGAAGGGAAGGATGTGTTGAGCTTTGCCCTAGGAGAACCAGACTTTTCAGCTCCTGCAGTTGTGGTGAATCAAGCGATTGAAAGCTTGCGCGCTGGGCGACAAAAGTACGGTCCTGCGGGAGGGGGGCTTGAAATACGCCAAGCTATTTGTGCTAAATTGCAACGGGATAACAACTTGGAATATGCTCCAGAGCAGATTGTTTGTGGCATTGGAGCTAAGGAAATCCTTTTTCATGTTTTTTTGAGCATGCTTAACCCGGGCGATGAAGTCCTTATTCCTGCCCCCTACTGGGTAAGCTACGGAGATCAAATTAAAGCTTGTGGAGCCAAGCCGGTTATTGTTCCTTTTACGGAAGACCCTTTACAGCCTTGTTATCGTGCGGAGATGTTGGAAAAATATGCAACCGAAAGAACGGTGGCAATTGTTCTCTGTTCACCCAATAATCCTGCCGGAATGGTGATTGACCCGCAAGAGATGGTTGCATTGGGGGAGTTTTTGTTGCGTAAGGACTGGTGGGTGATTTCAGATGAAATCTATGAGTATATGACCTTCGGAGCGGAGCATTTGTCAATTGTGAATGTGGCTCCTCAGCTTAAGTCACGTACTGTGATCATTAACGGTCTTTCGAAGGGTTTTGCCATGACGGGGTGGCGTGTTGGCTATTGTGCGGCACCCCAACAGATGGCATCTTATGTGAAAACCTTACAAAGTCACTCGTCAACCTGTATTCCGCCGTTTATTGAAGATGCCGCGGTGATTGCGTTGAATGGTGGTAAGGATTTGATGGCAGATCAGTTGCTGTTACTTGAAGAGCGTAGCAAACTGGCTTTGCAGCTTGTGCGTGAGTTACATGGTGTACATGTGATGGAGCCAAAAGGAGCGTTTTACTTGTTTTTAGACTTAAGGGATAGGTTGCAATCTTCTAGCTTTGCTGATAGATTGGCGTCGATGCCCTTTTGTGAACGGTTGTTAAAAGAAGAATATGTTGCTGCTGTGCCTGGAGATGCTTTTGGTTGTCCAGGTTTTTTGCGTTTGAGCTATGCAACAGATGAGGACACGATCCGTGCGGGTATCCAACGGATTGCACGTTTGTTGGACCGTATCTAAGTGTACACGCGATGTGTCGCTTACAACCTTAAAATATAACTAAGAAAAATGAGTGGCAAACTTGGAAAAACTAAATAAATTAGCTATAGAGCTGGAACAGACAAGTGAGTCTTTGAAGTTACAGCCTGACCCTGCAGCTGTCGAAGCTTTCCGCATTGAATGGCTGGGAAAAAAAGGTAAAATCGCTGGGCTTTATGCCACCATGAAAGAGATTGATGCTGCAGATCGTCGTGAAGCGGGTCAAAGGATGAACCGTCTCAAGCAAAATGCAGAATCTGTGTTAGAACAGCTTGAACAGTTGTGTGTGCAGAGTCAAGTACAGCAGTCTTTACAGCGGGAGCCCCTGGATGTGACCTTGCCTGTTGCCGAGCATATGCAACTGGGGAGTCATCACCCGGTCTCGTTGATGCGGCGTCGAGTATTTGAGATTTTTCATCGCCTTGGCTATGTCGTCTATGATGGTCCTGATATAGAAGATGATTTCTATAATTTTGAGGCTTTGAATATTGGTAAAGACCATCCTGCACGGGATATGGCGGATACTTTTTTTCTACGCAGCCACGAATATGTTTTGCGTACCCATACTTCGAATACCCAAATTCATGGGATGTTGGGGCGTACCCCGCCTATTAAGATGATTTCGGCAGGACGTTGTTTTCGTGTAGACAACGATGCAACGCATTCGCCGATGTTTCATCAGGTCGAATGTTTGGCCGTGGATCGTGGCCTTTCTGTAGGACATATGAAAGGGTTGATTGAGACTTTTTTGAGTGAGCTATTCGGTTCAAGAGTTAAGACACGCTTTCGTTCCAGCTTTTTTCCTTTTGTAGAGCCAGGTGCCGAGGTGGATTGTGAATGTGTGCTCTGTGGAGGAGCTGGTTGCCGTGTCTGTGGGCATTCTGGTTGGATCGAAATTGGCGGTTGTGGCATGGTGGACCCAAATGTATTTGAAGCCGTGCAGATCGATAGTGAAGAGTACTCTGGATTTGCATTTGGATTTGGGATTGATCGTATGGCTATGCTGGCCTTTGGTTTGCCTGATCTAAGAGATTTATTCGTGGGAGATACTCGGTTGCTCAGTCAGTTTCCTGATCAGCCTTATTTTAGTCATTAGATGCTGTGGCCGTTGTCGTCTAATGGAGAAAAATAAAAAATGGCTGTGATTTTGGTGCTGAGAAAGGAATTGTAAAGAATGCGTGTTTCGCTTAAATGGCTAAACCATTACTGTGCGCTTGAAAATATTAAATGGGAAGATGTCCGTGATACCCTCACAGAGCTTGGCTTGGAAGTGGAGGGTGTAGAGCATTTAGAGCCTGTAGCTGCAAAAGTAGTGGTTGCAGAGGTCATGACATGTGAGCAGCATCCGAACGCGGATAAGCTACGCCTCTGTCAGGTGAAGACCGATGCTTCAGAGACCTGGACACAGGTTGTGTGTGGGGCGCCAAATGTGCGTGCGGGGATGAAGGTGGCGTTTGCCGGCTTGGGTGCTGTGTTGCCAGGTGATTTTAAGATTAAGAAGACTAAGATTCGGGGTATTGAATCTACTGGAATGATTTGTAGCCAGCAGGAGCTTAGGATTTCTGACGAGCATGATGGGATTCTAGAGCTGCCAGCCTCAGCGGTTCCGGGGACACCTGTAGCAGAGTTGGTCGATATTGCGGATACTGTGTTTGATATCGGTATCACTCCTAACCGTGCCGATTGTCTGGGGATGATTGGAGTGGCTCGTGATTTGGCTGCACGCATGGAGTTGGAGTTAAGTTTACCCGCAGAAGCTCAAGGAGACCTCGCTTCCTTGCCTTCAGGCCCTTTGGTTGAGTTGCGTACCGCATCTGCTTCTGCGCGGTTTTGTGCTGTGCAGGTGGAAGGAGTGCAAGCCCTGTCTTCTCCTGCCTGGCTGCAACAAAGAGTGCTTGCTGCTGGGATGCGTCCAATCAACGTTATTGTGGACGCAACAAACTTTGTCATGATGGAGCAGGGGCATCCGGTACATGCATACGATGCGGGTAAGCTTACGGACGAGGGCTTTGTGGTGCGCGATGCTCTTGAAGGGGAGTCTTTAGAAGCTTTAGATGGTCATAAGTATACTTTAGGGCGCAATGATCTTGTGGTCTGCAATGGTGCTTCTCAGATTGTCGGCTCTCCCCTTATGGGTGGAGAGATGACCCAAGTAGGGCCTACCACGCAGAGTATTGTGTGTGAGGCGGCCCATTTTGACCCTCTTGTGGTGCGCAAAATGAGTAAGAGGTTGGCTCTACGTTCTGAGGCGAGTCATCGCTTTGAGCGTGGAGTAGATGAATATGCGTGTCAGCGCGTGGTGAAGCGTTTGGCAACTCTGATTGTGCAAGTCATGCATGAATTGGGGGTGCATGGTGCCCGTATTGCTAGTCAAGTTACAGATATACATCGTCAGCCTAAATCGCTTGCGCGTATTGGTTTGCGTGTAGAACGTGCACGCAAACTGCTGCACTTGCCCCAGCTTAAAAAAGCAGAGTGTATTGCGATCCTTGAACGATTAGGCTGCACGAAGCTAGATGAGACGGATGAGCGTATCTTAATTGAAGTTCCAAGTTACCGTGCTGATTTGACGCGTGAGATCGATCTGATCGAGGAAGTTGGCCGCATCTATGGCTTAGATCGTATCCGTTACATTGCGCCACAAACAGTGTACACAGGGGAGAAGGAGTCTTGCTACGTGCCGTTTGTAGATGTGGTGCGTAGTGCGGCGACCTCGGCTGCTTTGGTTGAAACTATTTTAGTACCTTTTGTGGGTACAACGGAGTATGCAGCATTAGGCTTGGATAGTAGCAGTCCTTTTATGCCTACGATCGAGTTAGAAAACCCCATTCAAGCTCAGGCTGCGAAGATGCCTTCGCTACTCTTGCCTTTGTTGTTGAAGGCTGTGGATCATAACCGGCGTAAAGGACAGCCAGGAGCGCGTTTGTTTGAAATTGGCAAAACATATATGAGCCGTGCTCAGCTTAATGCAGATGCGATGGGCTTATCTTATATTGCAGATCTTGCTCAAGGGGATTCCTTTTGTGGTTTGCCGAATACTTCCCCCGCAGTACGGCAGCGCCCGGTGGTAGAAAGACGCAAGTTAGGTATCGTTCTAGATGGCCCTGCACAGGAAAAAACGTGGCAGAGTCGTGCGAGTATCGACCTTGACTTTTTTACCATAAAAGCTAAGGTCGCCCAGGTGTTAGCGAGTGCTGGTGTGGAAGGTTTCCGTTTTCGTCTTGTACCGGAGAAGGGGTATCCTTTTTTACACCCCAAAGCGGCCGCGGAGATTCTTGTGGGAGAGAAGGTGATAGGTTTTCTTGGAGAGTTGCACCCCCAAACCTTGCTTAACCTTGGACTGCGTCAGCATCCTCCCGTTGTTGCCGAGATTGACTTGGATACGATTTGTTCCCAGGGTAATGTGGGCAAATTGAATGTGCAGCCTAAATTACGTCAGTTTCCTCCTTTGGTTCGTGATTTTGCCTTTAGTGTGCCTCAGCAGGTGAGTTATGCTGACTTTGTGTCTGCGATTGATGCGTTTAAAAAGAAAAAGAACTTGAAGTCGTATCGATTATTTGACCTCTATCTTGGGGAAGGGCTTGCACCTGGTCAGAAGAGCTTAGCATGGAAATTTGTTTTTGAGTCGGATGAAAAGACTTTAACAGATAAAGAAGTGGACAAAGAGAGTCGACACTTGTTGGCTCATTTAGAAGCGGCGATTGATGCAAAACAACGTTAAGATAAATGTTCTCTGGATTTTGGTGACCTCTGTATTAGCTTTACCAGGTTGGGCTTTTCAGGATAATTGTCGCTATTTAGTGGGGCCAGACCAAGAAGTTTTGATTCAGGTTCAGGATCTTCAGATCACCCGAGGTGACTTTGTGCGTCAGGTGGCGCTGCTAGGTGACCATAAAGATGGGTTGAGGAAGAGTTGTCCGCTACAGAAGCGGTTTTTAGACCACTTGCTGAAGACGCGTCTTGCTTCGCGGTTGGCGGCACAGGAAGGGCTTCGGCAGGCTGCTGAATACAATCAGCGTTTGCAAGCTGCTCAAGACGAGATCTTAGCCAGCATGTTTCTCAAGGGAGATGGTCTTCCACCCGCTATCGAGGCTGAAAAGTCCTATTTCCATGCCCATCGCACTTATTTTACCCGCAATTCTGTGCGCGTGCGTTATATTGCCTTGCCTAAGCCTGATGATATAGATGCGATCCAGCGTCGTTGCGGGAACATGGATCGAGATGCTTGTTTCACCCGTGTTTGGGAACGTTCTGTTGCAAGCCAGAATGCTGTGTATCGGGTAGGAACTTTGACAGTTACTCCTGAGTCTTCGTACCCTTTTACCCTTGAAAAAGCTACTTTGAGTGCCCCTTTGAAGCGTTGGCTCCCCGAACCTATTCCAGCCATGGATGATTTTCTCTTAGTACAAGTTACGGAGGAAAAGAAGAATGTACGTGTGTCTTTTGAGAAGCAGCGGTCTCAGATAAGGCGATTGATGCGAGAAGAACGTAAGTTACAACGGCAAGATGAGCTGCAAAAAATCTTACCCTCAATAAAGTAGGAGTTGTTCTTCCTTCTCCTTTTTTGAGTGAGCTTTCCTAATAGAGGATCACTTGGACTCTGATCAGAGTAAACATAACCCAGTCCGTGTACATATTTTTTCTCCTGAAATGAATATCTTGGAGCGTTTTTGTGATGAACTCATCCAAAACCAACATCAATTTGATGCCATTACAGTGATTTTGGCCACTTTGCGTCAGGCAAACCTTGTGCGTGCCTGTTTAGCACAAAAATGTGGTTCGACGCGTTTACCTAAAATATCCTCTCTGGATGCTTTTATCTTTGCTCAATCTGGTGCTGAGTTTGCCGATCAAATGATCGCGAGTGCTTTTGAAGAAGAGACTCTCCTCTCGTCGATCATCCGTGGTCAAAATTTACGTTTTATTCCTGCGGGAAGCGAGCATGAGCTGCGTCAGTTTTTTTGTGATCTCTACGAGCATGGGCTGGAAACGAGCTGGCGCGAACAGGCTGAAGATTATCTATTGCAGCTAGCGGATCGTGATCCTGATGTAATCCGACATTTACGTGGGCGCTTTGATGAAGTGGAGCAAATACGTCTTCTCTTTGAGCGGCAACTTACACACTCTAATGTCGTGCCCATGGAACAAATGCGTCGTCGTCGTTGTTTATTTCTAGGTGCCCATGCCCAACGTCTTTGGGGAAATGGTGAGCGACTCTATTTAGTAGGCTTTTCTACTTTAAAATCTTATGCTGCAGAGATGTTCGCGGGGATTGCGAAGCTAGTAGGGACTTCTTTTTGGTTTATGCAACAACCGAGCTTGATTGCGCAAGCACGGCCCCTGGAATCTCTGTATCAGAGAATGCATGTTCCGTTTAAATTTTATACAGAGCAAAAGCCACTTCAGCCTTGTTTGCCTTGGCAATTGCATGAATGTGCGAACCACTTGGCGCAAGTATCTTTAGCTTGTCAGTTAGTGACAGAGTATGTGCAAGCTGGTGTGAGCCCTTCTGCAATTGGCATTTTACTGCCTGTAGAGCGCGCGCGTGCTTCTTTAGTGCGTAGTGTTGTCCATGCACAGCCTTGGCCTGCAAATATAGCCATAACTCTCACTTTTGATCAGAGTTGCCTGGGTCATTGGCTACAACTTTGTGCCCGTCTAAATATTTTAGATGTTGCAGAGCCTTCTTTTGCGCATGCGCTGCGTGCTTGGTTGGTACACCCTATTTCAACTCAGTTGTTGTGGGAGGATAGCGCTGGGTTAGGGGTACTGCATATGCATCGGCTGTGTTCGAGTTTGCCTTTGGGTGGATGGGAAGACATTCTCGTTTACTTACAGCAGCAGACTGCGGTGAAGTGGCGCTCTGTAGGACGCTATTTGCAAAAAGTAAATGATTTACGTTTGCGTTTGCAAGAGCTTATTGGGCAGCAAAAGTCTTTCACGTTGCAGGATGGGGTGCGTACTTTCTGTCAGTATCTTTCTGAGATAGGTGTCTGGCAGGTGAAAAGCCACGACCGTGAGCTATTGTTAGAATCGAGCTTGTCTGCTTTAGCGGCGATGCTTTGGCAGTGGCAACGTATTGGGGAGATACAGGCGCTGCGTTTTTCTACTGTAAAGAGTTTCTGGCACTTTGTACTGGAAAAGATGCCTCAGTTTGAAGTACGCAACACAGGCTACTCTTTGGAAGGTGTGCAAGTTTTACAGTTTACGGAAGCTCGGCTTATTCCTTTCGAAGTGGTGGTTGTGCTTGACTGTGTGGAAGGGTATTTGCCACGTGCACTACCTCGTGACCATCTCGTAGATAACTCGGTGAAAAAAGCGGTAGGTCTTCCGGGGTGGGGTTATGTGGAAGCACTGGAAGAAACGAATTTTCGTTTACTCACGAGTCAGACACAACATGTGCATTTGATGGTGCCTATGAAGACAGATGGACGTAGTTTGGGTCCGAGTCGTTTTGTGGAACATGCGCTGCATCGCAAACAGGCGGTTTGGAGTGAAGTACGAGCACCTTTCCCCTTACACGAGAATAAAGATCATCAGCAATATACGGTGCCGCGCTATGATCTCGCACATCTCGGTTTGCAGCCGGATAATCCTGCGCAATGGTTTCGTCAAATTGCAGTGACAGATCTGGAAGTTTATTTCCAGTGTCCTTATCGTTTTGCATTAGGACAGCTAGGCTTGCGAGGGCGACGTTCTGCACTCATGGAGAGTGCAGCACAGGAGGGAGAGCGCCTTCACAAGGTGTTAGAGCTTTTTTTTAGTGAACAAGCCTGTGGGCCTCAGGGAAAGATTGCTCCACTGCGGGAGACCGTTCCTAAGGAGAAGTGGCCTCTTTATGCTCAAGAAAGGCTGCAAAGTTTAACGGAATCGGTTTTTCCTGCGCATACTTATGCGAGTCCGATAAAGGATCATCTCGATAAGATTAGTTGGCCCAAATGGGTAGCTAACTTTGGTGAGTTTTGGGGGGACGGCCCTGTTCTAACTTTGCGTGGTAAGTGTCAAACAGAGGTCCGTCTAGGAGGTGGGGAAGGTGTAACGTTAAATGTCCAGAAATGGTTTGGGGAAGCATTTGCGGATTTGAAAATTACCATCCGTGGACAGATAGATTGTATACGTCGTTGTGGCAATCAATTAGAACTCATAGACTACAAGCGCCGCAGTATTCCTTCGGTAAAAGATATGAAGCAAGGCCGTGTGGTGCAGTTGGTGCTATACAGTTTAGCTTTAAGTGAAGAAATACCTGATCTAGATTTTGATCGCCTGCGGGTAAGTTATTGGAATATTTTTGATGGGCTGGAGTTAGCTGCAGGTTGGGGGACAAAGATTTCTCTGTCGTCTTTGGTGGACGAGATGATTGCAAAATGGCGGCGAAGCATGGAGCAGCATTTGATTTTGCGGCGTCCTTGGCAGCCCACGCCTGGGAAGCATTGCGTGACTTGTCCTTACCAGGGAGTATGCCGTATTGGTGAGCGTCAAGTGGAAGAGCTTTTAACCGGTGGGTAAATGGAGCTACAGAGAAAGCTTGCCTTCATGAGAAAGGATGTGATGCACACAGCAGAAAACCCCCAAAACCCCTATCGATCTTTTATGGTTTCGGCCTCTGCAGGGAGTGGTAAAACCTATCAATTAAGCCAACGCTTTCTCAATCTGGTTGCAGCTGGTGTTGCGCCAGAAAAAATTCTAACGGTGACTTTTACCAAAAAAGCTGCGGGAGAAATGCGTGCACGAATTGTGGCAGAAGCATGTACGCTTGCGCATGTGAAGACCCGTCAGCAGGAAATGCTTGCACGTATGTCTGAGTTTCATCTTTGGGCGCGTAGTTTTTATCAGTCTGCAGATTATGCATTGCCAACGCCCTTGCCTCCTCAACAAGTAGGACAGAAGATTCTTACTGCGGTACAGCAACTAAAAATCACGACGATTGACGCGTTGTTTAAAGAATGGATCGCACGTTTTCCTTATGAAAGCATGGATCTTTCTTATGACAATATGAGTACTCGGATAAGCCGTGATGAGATAGCTGATCAGGTTGCACTCACTCAGATTGATGAGAAGGCTTGGGCGACTCTATTTTCAGCTGAGGAGTATCGTAGCCTTCGAGAACGATTGTGGCAGAGTTGGCAAGAGTTGGAGCCGGGCAAGTCTTTGAGTGCGATCCGGTCGCATTTACAAGCGCTTGGGGGAGCCCACAGTTTTATTTGGCTCTTAGAGAAAGGTAGAGGTCAAGCTGCTTTTGCTGATATTGCTCCTGTGAAAGGGGTGCTGAGTCACAGTGTAGCGAGTGTTATGGAGTGCTTGCGCGAAGTGTTGACGCAACTCGTGGCTGGACATCGCCGTGAGCCGGAGATGCTGGCAGCAGTGGTCACCGGCGACTATGATGCGCTAGTTGACTTGCGTGTGTTGACTCAAGATGGGCGTGTACATGGGGGTACTTTTCGCGGCAAGCAACGTGAGGCGAAATTGGCTCTGATTTTACAGGTTGAGGATGCCCTACGTAAGTTTTGGAATCGATGTAAGGTAGATCGTTTGAATATTTGCGCTCAGAGTTTACGTCAGATTTTTGAAGCGTGGTGTTATGAACGTGACTGTCTCAAGCGTAAGCAAGGTCTGATGGAATTTGATGATCTGGCCCGCCGTAGCTATCAGCTTTTTCATAGTGATCGGGGGATAGGAGCAGCGTGGTTTGTGAGCCGGCAAGTACATCATATTTTATTGGATGAATTTCAAGATACGAGTCAAATCCAGTGGTCTGTATTTTCACAATTGATGTCGGACTGGCTTTCGGGGGCTTCGACAAATGAAGATGCTCCTATTCCGTCGAGTGTGTTTGTGGTGGGTGACCCGAAGCAATCGATTTATGGCTTCCGTATGGCAGAACCTGAAATTATGAATCATGCTGCTGATTTGTTAGCGGGTTTTGAGCAGCCTAGTGTGCAGCTTTCGTGTAGCTATCGTGCAATCCCTTTGTTGATGGATGTGGTGAACCGTTTTTTTAGGGATAAAATAGAAGGTTTTCCTTTACATGCCACTGCAAAGAAGGTGAGTGGTCAGGATGTATGCCAGGATGTTGGGAGCCTCCTGTGCTCTTCGTTATTTGAGGGGACGGAGTCACAGGACGCGATAACTGTGGAAATGGAATGGGTTGCACAGCAGATTCAGCAGCGCTTAGCTGAGGCACAAAACTACCCTGTATTTGACAAAGATCGTGGCGGCTACCGCCCGTTGGCTCTACAGGATATTTGTGTTCTCTATCGTAACTCCACCCACACCCCTATTTTAGAGCAGGCGTTGGTCAAACGTGGTATTCCCTGTCGTCGTGAAGAAAACAAAGGTTTTTTTAATCGTACTGAAGTGCATGATGTGTTGTCCTTCGTACGTGTTTTGATTGACCCACAAGATATTGTGGGGTGGATAACTTTGTTGCGCTCACCCATTGTGAATATGCCTAATCATGTGTTGTTAAAGCTGTGTGTTGCATATGTAGATCAGGGAGAAGAATATCAGGATTTACAAAAGCTACTCGTTTTATGGCAGGCTGAAGACGCAGATCGTCATGCAGCTTTTATGCTTTTGTTACGCCATGTCTATCATTGGAGTCCTCATGGACTCTTGCTAGAGATTTACCGTCTTTTTGGTGTTTTTGAAGCTTACCGTGCGGTTTGGAACGAAGAAGATAGTGCTTTAGCAGAGTCGAATTTGTTGCAGTTAGTTGAGGTGGTACATGACTTGGAGTTATCGGGATATACTTTAATACCTGATGTGTGTGTTGAGTTGGATCGTATGGCAGCTGAAGATGAAATGGCAGTTGCGGTACCTAGTCAACATGCTGTGACCTTGATGACCGTTCATAAGTCGAAAGGCTTGGAATATCCGTGTGTCTTTGTCACGGAGCTGGGGTCTAACTGGTTTCGAGAAGATACATATTGGTTACGCATGGGACAACCTGTTCCAAAGATTGTCTTTGTTGGGACGAAGGCACAACAACCTGTAGAGCATGATGAATTTGATGCGATGATGGAAAATCATCGTCAGGACGGGTATGCAGAGAGTTTACGGTTATTGTATGTTGCCATGACGCGTGCGAGTCAATATTTGGTGTTGAGTGGGCATTGTGCGAGGAGTGAGCAACCATATGCATTTTATCCCTCGCTTGTGGCGGCTTTGCGTCCACTTATTGAGAGTAAGGATAAGGTAGAGAGTGATACCTTAGAAGTATTGGGTAAGGATTGTGCTTTGGTTGCCTTACAGAATGCTCCCATTGTGGCCGAAGATGCTACTTCGCTGGTGTTAGCTCCCTTGTGCACTTTGCCTGCACAGGACTGGATCGCGCGTGAAGTTGGTTTTGTGGAAAAGTCTGTGCGTCAATTGGTGCCGTATAAGTTACAGAGTAACGGTATCTCCGATGCATTATTGAAGTTTATCGATGGGGTCTTACTGCAACTGGTTACAGGTCATGACTTTGATCGTGATAAAGCATGGTGGAACTTAGGGAATCTCGCCGATTGGATTGCCTACCCTGGAGTAGACTTAAGTTTTGAGGGTATTTTATATCAATGGGTCGATGCTCAAATCGAAAGTTTGGTGACTTCCGAATGTTTTCAAAGCTGGTGTCGTGAGTGCTCTGGCTACCAGGTCAATCGCGAGGTTGCATTGATGCAGCAGAGAGAAGTTCAGGTGATTCAGATACCATGGTCTTTTTGTGCTTCACAGACAGAGGTCGTGCTCGTTGTGGGCTTTGTTACGGAACCTTGCATGCGTACGGGCTGGCAAGGTCCAATTCCTCTGCAAGTAGACAAGGTCTTGCGCGACAAGCAAATTTACTTTGCTGGTTTGGATTTTTTTGAATTGCAGCAGCGGTTACAGGAGTCGTCTTCTGGGTCACTGTAGGTGAAGTTGTTTGTAAAAGGAAAAAATTAATATTTGAATATTTCTAAGTTTTAACTGTAATTTAAACTTAGATTATTATAGATTTTCAGAACAGCCGGTGTGTTTATAAAAAATTGCAGCAAATCTATTGTTTTGAATTCAAAGCATCGATTGGTCTCATTCTACAAATGGTGGTGCAACATGAAGTATGTTGAAAGGCAGGGGGTTCTTGGCTTCATCTTTTTGTATTTTGTCTGTTACGTCCCTTTTTTCTTTTATCCGTTATTACGTCTCACAGGGGATGAGAAAACCTATATTGCACAGACTTTGGAAATGATTGAACGTAGCGCTTGGTTTACTCAAACGATGGCAGGGGATAGTTATTATTACAAAGGTCCTTTGCTCTTTTGGTTAAGCCGCATGAGTATTTTACTCTTTGGTCAGGAGTCGATGTTTCCTTTTCTCTTTGTGAATTGGTTATGCTTAGGGGGGGCATTGTGGACGTTATATATGACTTCAAAGTATACTTGGAAATTTGCGACTTATTGGAGTCAGCTATTGGTGGTGGCATTAGGATTGTCTGTTTCAAGCTATACCTATATTTTTGCTGCTCAAATGGAAATTCTCTTAATTTCTTTGACGACAATCGTATTTTGTCTTGCGAGTAAGACTTATGTTTTGAGTGATAAGAAGAATAGTTTTTTATTCCAAGCGGTTATTTGGATACTGATTGGGGTGGTAGGATGGGTGAAGTCTCCTATCAACTCTGTTTTACTTGCGGTCTCACATATTTTGTGTAGCTATCCGGGAAATATAAATCCACGCTTTGTACTTGCCACTATATTAGGAACCTTATTTGGTTTTCTAGGATACATACCCACCCTCGTTTTAGATGGACAAGCCTTTTGGGAGACGTATATCCTTGTAGAGTCTTTTGGCAAGGTGGGGAATGGAGTAGGAATCTGGACAGCCTTAGTTCCGGTCTTCACTTTTCTTTTAATGCCATTTATGGCGCCGGCACTCTTGAGTTATGTGTGGACATGTTACCTATATTTCGTACGCTCTGCAGAACGTCCTGTGTTGAGCCGTCAGCTTGAGGTGTTAAGAAAATGTGCACTCTTGTAT
>JAPPOJ010000286.1 GCA_028817975.1 Zetaproteobacteria bacterium
CAATAACTGAACTTTCGTAGTAAATCTTGTAGTCAGTGTGAAATGCACTCATCATAGAACAGAGGGCCGTATCCCCGTTGTGTGGTGAAGGCCTCAATATTTACACCTATTAGATGTGAAGGAACGTGATTATGAAAAGATATGTTTTCTATTTCTTTTTCTTGTTATATGTGTGCATGAATACTTCAGCTTTTGCGCGTTCTCGTGGCACTGTGGTCAACTGCACGGATCAAAATCTTGTTGCGTGTGTTTATAACGCGAAAGATTCGGTTTATCTGGTTCCTAAAGAAGTCAAAACAATACGTGCAGGTGATGTGCGTACTTTTGCCTGTCGTGGTCAAGGCAAGTCACGTTGTAAGGTCCGTTTTGCCTATGAAGCAGATGTTTGTAGCTCGGGTTCTGCAAAGACGTACCGTGTGCAAGACCATCAAACAATTGCTCTGACCTCTTGGTCGGCACACTATCGGAATCATGCAACGATAGGAAGTGTAACAGGTGACCCCCTCACTTTATGTCCGTAGCTTCTGTCGCTTACTGTCACAAGCTATTGATACCTTTGGTACTAGCATAGCAAGCATTGTGTAGTAAAGACAGGCTTAAAATACCTAGGTGTTATAAAATCCCTGGAATGTAGAAGCCTACTAGACCTCTCTTTCCTGGCATTAAACCTTAGAATCCTTGAACTGGATTTTCGTGTTGACGCGCGAACTGCTCATGAGTGCCGTGAAAAAATTCTTCTCCCTATTATTTTGCTGGCCATAGTGTGTGGGGTGTGCAGACCAGCGATATAGGTATATAAATCGGCTACCACTTCAACTTTATAACTGTTTTCTTTGAGGTGTCCCATTCTGGTTGGCAGTCGGTTTAATCTATTAAAGGTTTACGGAGGTTTAGAATGGCTAGAAAGAAAGAACTCACGACCCTGATGACTTCAAGAGAAATGCTTTAAAGAAAAGTCTTGAGCCTGGATCAAGAGTTCAGAATTTGAAGAAATTGGTTATGTTATTTTGTGTTCTTTCATGCAAATAAGAGCAGCTTTTTAAGAACTGGGAGAGCGTCTACCTTCCCAGGGATTTGAGCTGCCTGACCTTTGTTTGAATGCGGCGTAAGTTGTCTAAATAGAATGCAACATACTTATACCGCAAATGATAATCCTTTGCAGAAAGGAGAACTCTATTTTTGTCTTTCCCAAACTCACTATTATGATGGTCAAATTCCGCGTTTATGGTCTCTTCAAGCGCTTTGGCACTTTGAAACCATATACAAGATTCTAATAGTGCGTCATTATTCGTGAGTGTGTTAGACGCTGCAGCATAGGATGCTTCTAGCACCTGTAGTTTGGGGTCGAGAATGTAAAGCCAAGAGACCGTCTCACTGATTCGGTAGGCGATGGTGCCAAGTGCTTCATGGCTAGCTAGTTCTCTCTCTGACAGGGCCTCGTATGCTTCGTCCCAGGCTTTATTTTCAGCCAGTGTCACTGCTTCGTTCCAGTTGGTGTGGTTGATGGCCTCATCTGCAGCGGCCTCGGCAACTTCTCGAATCATGGAGTTTACAGCATTCTCGGTGGCTGATTTTGCTGTGGAGTGGGCGGCGTCGCCGACCGCTGTCCATGCAGCTTCTTCTGCAACCCGTCTTGCTTCTTCTTCTGCTTCTTCTAAGTCGATGTGCTCAACAGTTTCAAGGAAGGCGTCGCTTGCAGCACCTCCAGCGGCATTTCCTGCGGCTTTCAAAGCAGCGGATTCCGTTGCTTGGAGGATTGCATTCCAAGCAGCAATGAGGCTTATCCCATGCTTACGCCAGTCCATTGAAGTTCTTAGTCTTGCTTCCTTTTTTTGTAGTAACTTTTCTACAGCATGTTGTTCGAGTGATAAAAAATTAAGCATATGAGATGCTTCGGTACCTTCTATTCCAGCTGTAATGGCCTGTTCTACCCATTTGGTTTGTTGAGGTAAGAGTTGGTACCGGTGTGGATTGATTTTGTTGCGATTGCTGTTGAATATTTCATGTGTTTTGGTGTTGGTAAGTGCAACTCTTTCAGCATTTATGGGGTCATCGGCCATGATTTGTAGCCACATTTCGTACTTCAGACCCTCTGGGAGCTGCTCAAAAAGTCCTTTCGATAAGCGCTTATGTTGCTGCTTTAAAATCGGTTTTATGATTTTGTGAGGCCGGTTGCGCTCATGCTCTTCAGCAAAACAATTCGCTGTCAGATGCAAAAAACTAAAGGTGAAAAGCCGAAGAAATATACGGGTGTAAATTTTGAACATATGCATGCTTTCTATGAAGATAAGTATTATAAAACATATCGTTTGGAAGATTTAAGATGAACATTGTAACATAATTTGCTTAAATCACAAGTCTAACTTAGCTTGGAGTGAAAGCCTATTTTGTGGATTTTTCACTTATTATTGTAAGTGCATCTGGGCAAAGTCACGCAAAGCTTGTGAGTTTTCCATGTCCCTTTTGATTTCGTCTTGTTCGCGAGTATCTATCACATAGTCATGACTTTCTTGACTCTCACCCGTAATAGGAAGGCTAGAGCCAAAAAAGGTAGCTATTTTATTTTTAAAGATAAGAGTAGCCCGTTCAACGAAGTCTGTTTCTTGTTCTGATTTTACTTTGATTGTGGCACGGCATATGGGGCACGAACCTGAGCCGGTTTCTTCAACCTTAAGTTTGATCCAGTTTTCCATGCACTTTTTGTCAAATACATGTCCACAAGCTGTTGATACAATTTCTTCGGTGTGTATCATCTTTTCGAAGCATATGGCACAGTCTTGTTTGTTTGAAATGGCTTGTGATTTTAATTTATTCGGTGAGTTGGAGAGGGATATTGTAGATG
>JAPPOJ010000081.1 GCA_028817975.1 Zetaproteobacteria bacterium
TTTATATTTCGTTCAATTGTTTTGAAAAAAATAAAAATATAAATCAAACAAGTCACAATTTAAAATAAAAGGGTAAGATTCATGTTTAAAAAAATTTTCATAATTCAGGTTTTATTCATGTATGTCAATGGTTTTGCATACACTGTTCCCATGTCGAAGGTGTGTCAGCAAAACACGGCAGCTTCTTCTGTAGCTGCTGCGACAATCTGTCCGAGAGTTCCAGCTGCTGAAATTCAAAAACGCAATCATGCAGAGAAGCTCGCAAATTTTTGTGATCAAGCAGGTATGGCGGTGGCTTGTCTCGCGTCGGGTGCTGCTATTTTAGAGCCCACTGTAGCAACTCCCTTGGTGGCTTTAGGAGCCGGTAGTATCGCTGCGGCGAAAGCGTCTAAGATTGTGCTGCAACGAGCAGTCCAAAACTTTGATAATATCAACGACTTTTCCAGAATGGATCTTTCGACTTGGGAAGATGGCAATCACAAAGGAGTTGTACGTTATCCAATTAATCCTGTCGGTATTCGGTTCAGTGAAGCTTTTAAAGCTTGGGAATTAAGAGCAAACTATGGAGTACAATTTGCTAAAATGCTTGCTCATCTAGCTTTCCTTCCTCTTACCAGAAAAGAAACAAAGACTAAAGATGTCATTGACTATGCTTTAAATAGCTCGGTGCTTCCTTTAATGACCAACGAAATTATCGATGGTGAGCTTATTTTGAATCTTGATGATGAAGATTTTAAGTCAAGTTTTTATGAAGACGGCCGTCTTTCAAGTCTTCATGTGGAGATAAGGCTTCCTGTCACTCCTCAAGGCAATCCGACAGATTATGCTGGAGCGAAAATCACAAGGTTTGAGTATAATCACCAAACGATTCATAAGCCTTCAGAACAACTTTTGATTCTCTCTACGATTTGTGCGTTTACAATTCATCCTTTGCTACACTCTTTTTTTAATGACGTTTACACTTCCTCACTTAAGCTTGACGAATTGGAGTATAAAAAATGGGAAGACTTGTTTATTCACGGACAGTTTTTAAACGAATGCGCATACAAATTTCCTGCAGATTGCGTCGGAGTCTCGCGAAGCACTTTGCTTTCTGTTTTTACTTATAACGTTAAAAGAGACGTGACCAATCATGGCTCGACGGTGAGAGCAGCGGCACCTTATTCCTGGTTTTCAAGATTTTTGCTAGCTTCTCGAGGAATTATGTATAAACTCGTTAAAAAGTATCAGGTTCCGGTAAATCCAGAGTCTTTGTTTTTAACCACAGTTATGCACTCTCTAGACCACTATTCTACAGGTAAAGCACTCTTAAATAAAACTTTAGATACGGAAGTGCTACCCTCTCAAAGATCACCTGAAGTAGAAAACTTTATGTGGTATTTACCTAGTGAAAACGTTTTTACCAATCGCTTGAAGGACAAGAGACACAAGCACCCATTTTATGATGAGTTATACACTGAACTGGAAAAATTAGACTCGGAACTTGCGGGCCACGTTACCTGTTCGATCTCATACTAGCTCTTTCGCATGTTAAAGAGTGCCCTTTCTATGGGCGCTCTCAACCTTACTTGTAGAAAACACGATCGCTGCAACTCCAGCATCCCCACGTCGTTTACAAGTATACTTGCCCTCTCCAGAACTTATGTGAACCTTTTGCTCCGCTTCACGGTCTGAGATTACAAAGTACAGAGGAGCTGTGGCGTGATTACTTATCGTTATTTCTGTGAATTCCATTTTTTGTTCGGAGGGGTTTTCATGGAGAGGTAGCTGTGGACTGACGAGATACATAGATTTCATATTGTAGCCTTGGCGGAAAAAGTCCGGTAGTCCTTCTTCTTTTTTTTCATCTGGTGGAAATAGAAATTGCATCAACCAGATATATCCATCCGCACTGACGAGGGGTCCGCTTTCACCTACTAGGACAGATAGGGTCATTTTTATTTCAGGATTGGGATCATGAGTGCACTCAAATGCTGTCCAACTTGTTTGCTCATTGATCCAGCTTAGGGGAAGTTCTCTTGCGGGTCCGTCAAAGTAGTTTGGCGCTGGGGACGCCTGCACTTTTCCTAGGGTGGCCAAAGTAGTGAGTAGGATAAGATTTTGTTTCACTATGAGTTCTCCTATTTGTTATATGCTGGAGATATATCCTACCAAAGCTAGGCAGTGGATACTATAGAGGTCCTCCTTTTGCATTTACTGAGATGGTGTGTGAGGTGCGTTAGGGTAAAGCTTGGATATTTTTCCAAACGACCTATCTGGCAATATCCTGCTGTGAACTTAGAGTCATTTTGAATAGTTAGGGAATGACTTAACTCCTAAATCCCCTATTAAAGTCTCTTTCTCTTTGGCCGATAACTCCCTTTTGAATGTACGCAATACATAGCAGTAGGTGGAATGTTGTGTACGACTCATGCTGGTGATGGGAAGTCCAAATTTGCATATACATAAAATATTCAATATAGGTGGTTGCTGAAAATGAATCCGAATGTTCGTAACAAGAGATTTGTAACTAAAAAGGGCAAGATACTTTATTTTTCTGGCACGATTCCTGATTCGGATGAGCTAGTCCAGGGTATCATTGAAAACATAAGCTCTATTGGCAGTAGCATCCGCGTCGAGTGCCCTACGCATATCTCTATAGGTGATCTGCTGAGTAATGTGGTGATTAAGGACAAAGATGAAAAGATTCATGTTGCTGTCGGTAAAGTTTTGATATGTCGAATTGCAGAGGCTTCTATAGGAGTGCGGACTCTGGATGTAAACCTGCCCGTTACTTCTATCCTCTCGCCCTATCTTGATGCCTTTGGGCAAAACTCGTGGGACGTCGAACTCAATCCAGAGG
>JAPPOJ010000099.1 GCA_028817975.1 Zetaproteobacteria bacterium
TTTGGTCTGGATTGTGGGCAAAGACGCGTTTACCAAGTTGCGTCACAAAGCCTAAACACTCCTATTCGAAAAGTACCCCGGTTTGATTTCCCCTTATTCTACCTCGGCTTTGTGCGCGCAAACGTCTTTTTTGATCTTCTTGGGATGTGTAGACTTTCTTTATTTATGTTTTGTTTATAATAGTGAGGCTTTCACCCTATACCCCTAGAGTGTGCTAGTCTTCTGAGTACGATCGATCGAGCTTGAATATGTTGCATGCACTCACATGAGACATCTGTGAAAGGAAACCCAAGATGATGCAAAAGATATTTTGTCTATTCGCACTTAGTCTATCGACGCACGCCTCTGCCAACATGGTTTTGGATTGTGTGGATGGTAAGGGCAGTCGGCTGTTAGTGGAAACCACGGGAGCAAATTGTACGGTGGGTCCCCAGAGTGTGGCTGGAAAAGTGGTGGACTATACTTTTTCGGGTCCAGTGGTGGATACCGTCTCGGACTATACAGCTGCAGGCGTGGGGCAAACCACTTTGGATGCCATTGACCAAGATATGGGCTTTAAGACCGAATGGGGTGGCTGCTATGCGGCCTCGGAGGGGCTTCACTTTATGCAGCCGGCGCAGTTTGGCTGTATGTACTACATGGTACGCCGCTTTTATCGTGGCGATAGTGCTGATGGGACCTTGACGTTATTTGAGAATAACACGCCCGTATGGTCGTTTCCCTATTGTGTCAGCCGTTAGAAGTAAGTATGAGCGTTGGGGGTGCCCCCCTACAGCTACTTGCCTGCGATGAGTTACCCGGAAAAAATATCTTCTTTCCCTAGGTCAAGCATTGTAACGTCGTTGAGAAGCGGTGTTACAGATCTTCTTTGATTTTCATCTCTATAGTTCAGACGTCTCACTTGGAGTACATCCATGTACAGATCTTACTTGCTTTATCTTTTACTTTTCTACGCAAGGTTTTTGGGCGCTTCTTCGCAAGATATTCTGACACCAAACGAAGATGAGACCCTCTTTTGTAATGAAAGGTGCCAGCATCTCTTGAATGAGTCGGAGCGTTACTTTCGTTACGCCGAAGGCGCTTTAGACCGAGCGTTACAACACCTGGCTCTTGCAGAAGGCCACCAAGCCCAGCGCAAGGCATGTGATTTTCATGTGAAAAGGTGCCAAGTTGAAGTCAACCGCTGTGACTGTGAGGCGCGTGCTTGTCGCTCGCGTTATTGGGGTTTGCAGGGGGAAGTCAATCAGAAGATTGAGCGTATCCAGCGCTTGCACCGTGAGTTGAGAGCGGGTTGTTACCGGGACACAGCCGAGGAACTGGTGGCGGAAATCAGAAGCCTCAGCCACGAGGCGCGTGAGATCCAAGCACTTTATTCACGGCTGGAAAGCCAAATGGAGCACTTGACCCATTCCCGTCAAGACTATATGGAGCAGACCCATGGCCATAAGTCAGCGATGGGGGAAGCCGCCGCAAAACTCACTCACGAACTGAGTGAAGCCAAAGAGTGTGGGCGTGAGTGTGTCAACTGGTACTACAAAGCTTTACTCAAACGGCAGGAATACAAGCACAGCACGGAAACTCTGCTTGAAAAACTGGCTCGGTGGGCTGATTTGCTGAACTTCTGGAGTCAGGATCTCAGCTTTATCACGAATCCCAGCTTTCCGTGTGCCGGGTCTATGGCCCTCTGTGCGGGTGCCGCTCTAGGCGGGGGCACTCTAGTGATGGCAACCGCGCCTGCGGGTGGTCCCGCCACAACTCTGATGGGGAACTACACCTTTCCTGTCATGCGTGAGATGTGTTCGGCAGCGGTAGCGATGTGTCTCAATCAGGGGGCGAAGCATGGTCATTTGCAACGTCAGTTGTTGTTGAAGAAGGAAGCTGGAGAATCTAACGCACCTTCTGAATCGAAAGCTCATGTAGACAAAGGTAAGTATGATTATCTCTTTGGCAAAGCTCATGGATCAAAGAATGCGGGACACAATCATCCTAGGACTAATCAAAATGCAATGCAGATGAAGAGACTGGGCGTAGAAGATACGCCTGAGGGGAGAAAGATCTTACAAGACCATTTCGATCAAGTTGTGAATAATAAACAAACAGTTATAAAAAAATTTAAAAATGAATATGGTAATTATGAGGTGAGAGAATCTCTTTTTTCTGGACCATCTGGTAAGTTTTCAAAGTTTGAAACGACCTGGGAGGTAATGCCTGATGGGGCTAGGCGCCTTACCACTATAATTCCCAAAGGGGGTTATTAATGAGTATCATGGATAGTTGGCCAGATGAGTATGAATTATTGGAATTTTTTGGAGTAGAACCTTATAGTTCAAAACCAAAAGATGGATTTTGGTGTTACGAGAAAGATTATGAAGGTGGTTTAAGTCTTCGATTTTCTTTTGATATTTATATGGGATCTGTACAGACGGACATAACTTTAAATTCGACGTGCATATCTTCTGTATGCCATGAAGGTGCAAAGACCTTATCACTTTCCAGTGAAAGTGGAAAAAAGATTTTGAGATGTGTGTTTAAGGATCAAGGCTATAAAAGAATATTAAACTTAGATATCGAGCCTTCCTGTGTTGTGACATGGTCCACGATTAAGTTGTGACCATCAACCTTAAGTCCACACTCCTAAAACGACTTCAAGTGCAGCCTGTAACGAAAGATGCCAGCACCTTTTGATGATGCTGTTCAAAGAACTTTTAGTGAAGCTAAGTTAAAAGGACTAAATAACGGTCAATATTCTAAAGTAATCCATGGCGAAAGAATAACTGTTGGAGTGAAAAATGGGACTTTAAGGTCTGCCTGGGGTCATAATAAGTATACAATACAGGATTT
>JAPPOJ010000054.1 GCA_028817975.1 Zetaproteobacteria bacterium
GATATTGGTTCGTCCCCACCTTTTCAAGGTGCTTGACATCGGCAAAATTGACTATGCGCAACCTGTCAACGAGCTGACCCTGCTGATAGATTTCGCCACGGCTGTTAATTTCCAACGCCGACTGATCTAAAAAAATGTTGCCACGCTGGCCTAAAATAGGCTCACCCTGTTTATTCACCAGCGCACCCACTGAACTTATACTCAAATCTCCAGCACGGGTGTAACGGAACCCATCTTTAGTATGAACCTGCAAAAAACCTTCACTTTCAAGCATAATATCTAGGGGGTTTTTTGTGTGAATGGCACTACCCTGACTCATATCACGACTAACCCCAGAGACGCCAACATAGCTCAGTTCATTGCCACGTAACGGCAAAAGTTCCTCAAAAGGTATTTTATAGTTCGCCGGGGGAAGGGGGTCTTTATAGTTACGTCGCGGCTCTGGCTCTAGGAGCTTAAAAGACACCTGCTCAGATTTGAAACCAACAGTGTGGGTATTCGCCAAGTTATTGGCTAGAATGTCGAGTACCCTTTCTTGGGCAATAGCTCCTGACAAAGGAGTGTAAATACTTTTTTGCATGGCATGTTCCTTACGCACCTATATCTGCGAACATGCCTCTAATGCAAATTAGGTGCCACGACAAGAGCGCAAATCTTGCCGCAGGAAAATCACCCGTAGTCAGCACTTTTTAAGCTCACGAGGATGCCTTTTTGCCTGCTACAGCTTTACCTATGTTGGAAACCCAAACGAGAGACGACAATGCTGTGACGTTTACTTCCAAACAAAAGTGTCGTAGTACAACACACCCATGACTTTAAGAATACGTTCCAATATTGCTTCCTTGAGAGCGCAAAGGCATTTTGGCACTTCTAACCGTCACCTTAAAGCGCACATGGAAAAACTTGCTTCCGGACAACGGATCAACAAGGCTGCCGACGATGCTGCAGGCCTCGCCATTGCCGAGGTTCTACGGGCCGATGTACGTAGCTTGAGTCAAGCACGCCGTAATGCAAATGACAGTATTTCGTTGATTCAAGTTGCCGAAGGCGGCTTAAATGAAATTACAGGAATTGTGGTACGCCTACGCGAGTTAGCGGTACAGTCAGCTTCCGATACGATCGGTCCCCGTGAGCGTCAGCATATCCACCAAGAGTTTAAGCAGCTCAAAGATGAAATCGATCGCATTACCTTCTCCACAGAGTACAATGGCACACGTTTACTCACCGGTACAGGAACAGAGTTGCCACAAGATCTCAAAAAAGAACATCAACCACCCCCACTGGAGTTTCAAGTAGACAAAGATTATTTTGTTTTACATGATGGGTTACAAGTTCGTAGCCCTTTAAATATTATTCGCGCAAACCTACAAAAAATTAACTCACTCACATACGGCAACGGTTCCTTAGACATTGGCCGTGCGGATAACCCTTTAGGCACACGCGTTGATCAAAAGCAACACGCACAAATGTCGATCGACAAACTAGATCACGCTGTGCAAAAAATTGCCAGCTATCGCGCCCGACTAGGCGCTCTTCAAAACAGACTCTCGGCAACCGATCGTAATTTAAGTATCCGTATCGAAAGTCTTGCCACAGCACGCAGTCGTATTCTTGACGCCGACTTTGCCCATGAAACCGCAGAAGTCACACAGTGGAAAATCCTTGCGGAAGGGGGCGCCAGTGTACTTACCCAGGCGAACCAACTCCCCCAGATGGCTCTGAGCCTATTGAAGAATTAAGTACACGGTAGCTAACATAGACTTCACTGGCATATTGTGTCATCTCCATCAATTCAAGCTGTACGGTCGACCGCAGTTGCAAAGGAATTCCTCGGGCCAACAATAATGGTGAGAAGGTCATTTCCAGATCGGTGACCGTATGCGTATCTAAAAACTGCTGATATATCTGCGCTCCTCCCAAAACTAAAAGATGGTTCAAGCCGCGAGCATGAGCATCTTGGCAAATCGTCACCGGCAGCTGCGCAAAAGAACTAGGCAAATACGAGTCCCTTTCACCAGGAGGTACAGCTGAACTCACCCAGACCACACGGCAACTCTGTAACACCGGAAGCAAGTGCTGATAGCTTTGCTGAAACTGCGTGGGAATGTACCACAGGTGTTGCCCTGTACGCATCAACGGCAGCCACTCCGCGAGATTAGCGATAAGTGTACGCGCCCCCATAACAATCGCTGCATAACGCTGCACCGTTTCTAGGAGTCGTCTTGTATCCTCTGTCGAACCAAAACCAAGCTGCTGGCGCCGCGCCTGATCTGACTCATGTGCATGCGTCGCAAGGATACCATTTGCACTTGCAAGCCACTTACAACAGACTTTCACCATTTCTCCTTTTGATTTTACAGAGGGCAGAACACTCAGCTATGGACTTGTACCCCATCTCGTAAGGGAAATCTAGCTGGGATTCTACAAGTGGAAGACCAAGAGCACATATAAAACCCGTCACTTAAAAATCTTAGAAGATACTATCTTCAACTATTTAAAATTAGGTAGAATAGCCCAGGGAACAGTAAAGTTCGATGGCGCACAAAGGCAGGCGATCACTCCCCCCATAGGTTTCACCACCAGATGTAGCTCTCTTGGCATTTTATACAGAAACTTCATAGTACTCTCATATGCCCCGACATCAGCTTACATCAAAAGGAACGTACTCCGCTTCGCCTTGCCATCTCATTTATTGTGTGACATTTCAAAACGGAGCAGATCACGTGCAGTACTCTCTTGTCGAATATATCTGGTTAGATGGCACCCAACCCACTGCCGCTCTGCGCTCGAAGACCAGAGTCCTACCTTACTGTGAGCA
>JAPPOJ010000017.1 GCA_028817975.1 Zetaproteobacteria bacterium
GCCCCGAGTAGAAAAGCAGAAAATTTCCGTTTCGAAACTTCTTCTAACTCTTGGCGTGTTTTTTTGAGTACCTGTACGATAATGGGGATTTTGGCAAAAGGTTGTTCTTTAGCCAGAGTATCATAGAGGGAGGTCGCTGACCCGTCTGACAGGATAGACTCTGTAATGATGAAATGAGGGAGGTCTTGCTTGATTACGGCAACGGACTCATACATTGTTGTACAAATTGTTACGGTAAAATTGTACTTTTCTAGAGCGCTTTTTAACGTGACAAAACGCTCCCGTTTTTGGGTGATTGCAACAACTAAGTGATTTGTTATGGAAGGGTGGACGGCTTGTGTTTTCAACTTTTTGGCCCTCCTCCCGCTTGCGCCTTTTTCACGGAGTTAGCAACCCGGAGTAGTTTGGGATAAGCCGACCCGTATTCTGCTTTTGAACGTTTCAGGTATTTCATAGCATTTTCATACTGTTTAGCTCGGTAACATGCGATTCCGGCATTTAGGCTAATTTTATGTTTTAGCTCTTTGCGCACAGCGCGATGAGCTTTTTTGTAAACCGTCAGAGCTTTATCGGATTTACCACTCTGGGAGAACTTTACTCCAATCTCATTGAGCCGTGAGGCTAAGAAGTGTCCTATATTGTTGGTCTCATCGAGCACTTTCATGGCTGCTCCGATTTGGTTTTCACCAATCAAGTAGGCTACTTCGGCTTCCTTTAGTTTAGGATCATTTGGTGCAATGCTTGCAGCTTGGTCGAGGTAGCTCTTAGCTGTTTGTAAGTCACCGGTTTTAATATGAGCTTGTGCCAAGAGTACCTTGCGGTTAAAAGAATTTTTATTCATTTTTTCGAGTTTTTCAAGACGTGGAATAGCTTCGTCGGCTTTCCCAAGAAGAATCAAGGTCTCACATAAACCTTGTACTGCTGGTACAAAGGTACGATTGAGCTTTTCCCCTGACTTAAAGGAGTCTTCTGCATCTTCGTAGGAGCCTGTGGCTTCGAGGCACTTGCCACGTGCAAGTGCTGCGACATAATTATATTTGGCAGCTTCTTTTAAATCTTCGCTAAGGGAAGTGAGAAGAGCTTGGTCTGCCGAGTGTAGTGCGTTGCCCACGGAGTGAATTTTTTCTTGGAGAGGGTCCGCTTCTAAGTGAGCAATTAACTCGTTTTCTAGAATACTGGGAATGGATTCTTTCCAATTCTCTTGGCTAAAAAGTTGATCGATCCCATATTCGAAGCAGCCCTTCATAACCGTGGGGTCTTCCTCTATGGAAACAACAAAGATATTTTCGGGGTCAAAGGTGATACGCTGTTGAAAGTGGTTCAGAATGGAGTCTATCTCGGGGGTCCAAGTATGAGCAAAGATGATAAGTGCCACAAGTTGTTCGTCTTCGATATATGCGAGTGCCCGTTCTTTACTGTTCGTAACATGAGTTTTACCTTGAAGACTTGGTACGTCAAAGCTCAACTCGGCGAGATGGCCATCTTCCGCACTGAGGTGAATACACAAACAGGCCCGGTTCATAGATCTTCCCTTTTTAGTCGGACTTCCTGGTGGGTCTGTTCGGCTAATAGGCCTTCACTCTTTAGTGTGGGCTAAGAACAATGTGCCCTTTCAGATGTTTTTTAGATGAGGTACATCAGCTTAGAGTTTTCTCGGACTTGACAACCTGTTAGAATTGCAAGGTGAGTTGTGCTTTCTTGTCAAGTAACAGAGATTTGCAAAATTTAGGTATTATTCATAATTTTTTCATATACTGTCTCAAGGTGGCTCTTTTTTGTGAGTGTTTGTGGTGAACATAATATAAGAAAAAGCTGGCGGTAAAACAGCCTGTTTTTTCGCCCTGTTGTTGAGGTCTTTATGATTTATATATTGAAAACAAAATTTTTTATGAAACGGTTGCTTTGTCTTAGTTGGGTATGTGTCGCGTCATTTGCATGGGCTAAGTCCCCTGTGAATTACTCTTTACCTAGTGCGGATACACCTACAAAACTGAATACGGACCTTTCGTATTTTAAAAAGCTGGCGGAGGAATCAAAAGCACTTGCAAAGGCTTCGAGTCCTGCTTTAGTTTTTGTTTCTATTTCGAAAGAAGTGGACTTTGGTATGGGCATGATTGATCCTTTTGATCTCTTTCGTGGCGGCCGTGGTTACCGGAGGCGCCCTCCTCAAAAGCAGGAAGGTATGGGGTCTGGTTACTTTATTGACCTTGAACGAGGATATGTGCTGACAAATAACCACGTAATTGATGGTGCTGATGAAATAACTTTAAAGGTCGCGAATGGTAAGTCGTACAGTGGGAAGGTTGTTGGTACGGACCCCAACACAGATATCGCCGTGGTACAAGTGGAAGAAGGATTCGATAAGACAGGCCTTTCGAGCTTTATCTTGGCTGATTCTAGTAAGGTTGAAAAAGGCGAATTTGTATGGGGAATGGGAGCCCCCTTTGGTTTGGAGGGTAGCTTGTCCTTTGGCATCATCTCTGAGATAGGTCGTGGAAGTATGGCTATCACGACCTATGGGGACTTTTTGCAGACAGATGCCTCGATTAATCCTGGGAATAGTGGAGGGCCATTGATTAACGTCGAAGGAAAAGTGGTCGGTATGAACACTGCAATCTTTTCCAAGTCAGGTGGAGATATGGGCATTGGCTTTGCGGTCCCCTCCAACTTGGTGCGCCGTGTGGCCAATAACTTGATCAATGGTAAGAGCCAACTGGGTTATATTGGAGTATTTTTTCACTCTAAAGAGATCGACGATAATATGCGCTCTGCACTGGGCTTAGGTAAAAATGTGAAGG
>JAPPOJ010000288.1 GCA_028817975.1 Zetaproteobacteria bacterium
CGCACAATGTTTCCCAATTTAAATAAGAGTTTAGCTTTAGCAATTTCGGAAGCGACCTGATTGGAGTTTGCTTGGCTGGCACGACTGTACTCGTATAAGGCCAAGTGCCAATAACGCCCAACCGGCTGCTTAAGCTCTAATAGCTTTCCATTTAGATAGGCCAAAAAACCACTCTGAGGACTCTTAGGTAAGAGTTGTTCCATTAACAGGGCAGCCTTGGTAACATCTCCCTGTTGCATCAACCAACCAACATACAAATGCTGAAGGCGTTGATGGCTAGGATTCTGTTTTAAAGCTACAAGAATCTCTTTACCCAATGCTTCCCAAGCCTGCTGCTGCCATAGCAACTGCAAATGAGCTATTTTTTCCTGCAAGCCAGACTCCGAAGGAAAAACCCAACCGGGTTGAAGAGTAACTGGTACTGGCTCCAAAGCCCCTTCTTGACTTGGAGGTGGCAACAACTGACACGCTGGTAAATACAAAGCCCATACCACAACAAATAGCTTCACTATATGATGGTACCGCTCCATGCCCGCCCCCTGCTGCTAAAAAAGATGTGCAAAAAAATTAGGTTTATCGATATACTCATGAGGCACAAACTGAACACTTGTGTGCAACCCCTCTTCCTGCCCCTGCTTCGCAAGCATCTGCATCTGTGTAAGAGTCTCCACCATCATCAGGCGGAGTTTCTCCTCTAATCGGCCTTTTATCATCATGTGCAATACAGTGCGATGATTACTCTCACTGTCTGGCAACGCCATCCAGTGAAACTGACGCTGTACCTGTTTGAGCAAAGCAACCTTACGCAACAGATAAAGTTGACAAACATAACCGACTTCATCACAATAATCGACCGAAGCTCCTTCCAACTGCTTGACAAAAGTAGCTAATTTTGAAGGATATAATGCCATATCCTGGCCTGCCTCACGTATCTGGAGACCTAACTCAGTATTCATATCGCTTGCCCAACGTATCACTGCAACCACTCGAGACCAGCGCTTTAGATGGGGGTGGCGGGGAGGGAGCTGATATAAAAAATCCTCCACGAGTCCCAAACCCCACTTATCTTGATGAGTCCAAGCACTTTCAAGAAGACGATAAATCGCGGTGTTCTCTAGAGACGGTAACCCAGGGGAAGCTTTCAACACCTCCTGAGAAAACTTTAAGAGCTGTAGCGGATCTTCAGACACAGTTGCTAGGTGCTGATGTACTCTCCACATGAGCTTTGTTTTTCGTGCAGAAGCTAACCTAAGCCGCTCTAAATGGGACAGCACCCATTCTAAGTTTTGTTTATTCTCCATTAAAGCCGAGACTAAAGTCATCCGCTCAAGAAAATCGAGAGATACCCTTACCTGAGGATATCTAACGATATAGTCATGCAAAGTAGTGCTTGCTTGTTCAAACTGCCCAGAACTTACATAAATATCAACTAGCCCGAATAAACCCTCCTGATGCGCACGCGAATCTAAGACACGAGGCTGAGCCAACACCTCTTGTAGCGTCTGTAACCTCAACTTGGGCTGGTCTTGTCTAAGATAAGCATCAGCTAAACTAAGCAGATAACTCATTTTGTGAGCGCTATGAGTATATCGAGCAATGAGATTACAAAGTAACTCAACCACAGTCTGCCATTGTTTTTTTTGCGCAAAATGCTCCACAATATGGGCCATTGACTGCTCATGAATTTCTGTCAAAGAACCGAGCTGTGCGGAAGCCGGTAAGTGCACCCCCACACGCATAGCATGCTCAACTAGATGTTTCAGGTCGTTCCAACGCTCTTCTTGAAGGGCCAAAGAAATTAATTTTTCTAAAGCATGGCTAGACTCTGTTGCATCAGGCTGAAGCTCCATATAGTGCGTCCAATAACTTTGTGTAGCAGCTACACGACCACTCAAAATGTTGAGCATGCCAATATGCATCGCTGTTGTCCAACTACGATCTTGCTGTAGATGAGATAAGTGATGCATGCTACGCAACAACAAGCTTCGTTGCGAAGGACAAGTTTGCAGCGTATTTTTCCAAGGTTGAGCCATCCCCCAACCACATGTTTTTGCAACCATCTTGATTTTTTCTACAAGTGTTCGTTGTTGTAAGTCTTTAGCAGCACGCTGAATGATAGCATCATAATCCTGTACCGCGATATCCAACTGCTGCGTTTCCACTTCTAAACGAGCTAACTCTAAGGAGAGGCGAATATGCCTATTAGACACACGCTCTATCTCACTAAAACTGATGATTTGCCGGCGTAACAACGCGATATATCCTAAATCTAAAGCTTCTCCTTGAGCTATCTTTTGTCGAGCAGTTGCAACTGCAGTATTCAAATACACCCATAAAGATTTTTTCACCATTTGCTGTAGCTTAGAATTATAATAAGAACGTTCTAATTGACGATGCACATAACTCAAAAACCTTTCATCCATCTCTAAATTCTGCTCTGCATAATGATATAAGTCTAAAATATGATCGTGCTGTTGCTGCAAATTAGTATGTGCTGTATTGGCCAAACGTTGATCCAAGAGCCTTAAAAGATCAAATTTAGAGCCGCTCTTCTCAAAATGGGCTATTGCAATACGCTCCGAGATAGCTAAGCCTTGCGTCGTCTGTTCATAACATCGACGGGAAAACGGCCATTTTTCCCAACCTAATGAATAACCTACATGAAACTCCCAAACAGAGGCTAACTCTGTTATCAAAATGTCCAACTGAGACGGTTCGAGATAAGCACACTGCATCACTAAAGGCTGTGTCAGACTTTCTAATTCAACAGGCGACAAAGATAACTGACGATATACAGTCATTTTAAGCAGACTTGTCCGCGTAAAGACTTCATATAATCCAACAGGCTCTTTTAACTGTAAGTTTTTTAATTGCAGCATTGCCACCGTTAAGGAAGTTCTGCCATGAAAAAAATCAGCCAAAGCTGTCGTTATATCATGCTCTACAGGTTCGCTTTGCTCCCAAAACAAAGCGAACTCTTCCTCTGCAAATGCCTTTTGCATAGGATAATACGCTAAAATCATGCGTCTCACCTTTTTATGAAGATCAAGTAAAGATCCATACTTCACGTGATATTGCCTATGCATTCTTAAGCGCTGCGCTACCCGAAGCCAGACAGACACCCCCTGATGACGTAACTTCAACAGTGATCGTGGCATCTTGGAAGGACTCATAAACAACAAGAACCGTATTTGTTCTTCCAACTCGCTCCACTTTTCCCACCAAATCTCGAGGTTGCTTGCCACCTTTCCATCCTGAGATACTTCAAAGAAATCAAGCAAATTTTGAAACCTTTTCTGCCGAGAAACCGTCCACAACTGCAATAACTGCGAGTCAGAAGCACGAACTTCCAACAACGCCTCACGGGCAAAAGGTAACTGTGGTGATAATGAAGGTAACGGTGCAGAAGGCATGAGAGAAACGGCAGCAAATCCTGTGACCTCTGCAGCGCATACTCCATATAAAATGAGTCGCAAAAAAAACCTAAATATGAGGGAATATCGCAAACAGAGCCAAGACATTCACAAACCTACATGCAAAACTTAAAACAACGAAGCTTGACGAGAACTCGGCTAAAAAGTAAACAAGCTAAATAAAGGAGATTAGGCAAAAATGCGGCTATCAAGAATAAGACAGACATTTTTTAGTATTCATTTATTAGGAACAAGCTATTGCATCAGCAGCTGCTTTCCTCAAGCCAACAACCTCCCCCTAGGAGAAGGTCGCGATGTGGTAGCAAAACATTGCACGTCATGCCATGCGGCAGATAAGTTTATACATCAACAGAAGAGCAAAGCAGGTTGGGACAAAGTCATTATTTGGATGCAAAAAATGCAAGGGATGCCTACTCCTAGTACAAGAGACAAGGAAACCATTATAGAATACCTAACAACACATGCAGGGCAATAGCAACACCATACCAAGCTAAAAAACTTTTAGCTCGCTTGCAGAAATGATTCACAACTGGAGTGTAAAGTAACACGAAGTTCTTCAAAGACAACTGTCATGACGTGAACCTCCCACTGATCTCCTTTCAAGTGGTTTAGAATCTCCTCAACCCAACCCTTCAAAGATTTTACGTACTCTGCAGGACTGAGGTAATTACTACTACCAAAGTCTTTTTCTAAAAGGGCAATCCAGCTGGATGTAGACGCACCAAGATTATTCACAAATAGGTTCACACGACGCGTCTGATTTTCATCCTGCCACCCACCCGAAATACGAAAAGGAAAGTTTTCCTTGTCTTGCTGATGCAACCAAATTTTTACATCTTCTCTAACTTCCACTGTACGATAATCATTCGGTTCTGCATTTAGATAGCCATCTGGCCTCTTCCAAATTACGTGCATGTTTGAACCTCAGTAACCATAAAAAAAGACCCATCCATCCGTGCATATGCTAATCAAAAATGATGTTAGGGTCAATCAAGGATTCAGATAAAACGAGAACAAACACAGAGAAAAAATATACGAAAATACAGATCGAGGTTGCAACTAGGTAAAAAATCACCTAAGTCTTATTTCAGGGTTACAAAACACTTTGACATGCTTTAGAAGCTTAGAGGAGGCTCTCATGAAGTTAGGACTAAACTCTTATCACAGCTACGAGCACTACGTTACCGACCTTTCACGAACACAAGAGTTTTATGAAAAAGTTCTAGGTTATAAAACGATTGGCAACTCAACTCCAGCAGCGGAGAAAAAAGATGGCATGCAGCGGCTCGTTCTAACAGCAGGCAGAGATATTAATGTTGTCTTGAGCAAGCCGCTAACAGAGTGGTCGGTAGCTGCAAAATACCTGTCTCACCACCCAGAAGGAGTTGGAGCACTCAACTTTCGTGTGGATAGCCTAGAGCTAGCATACAACTTTTTAGAAGAACGCAACGCAACATTTTTATATGCACCTGTTACGGAGACAACCCCTCAAGGAATATTTAAACAGTTTGCTATTGCAACTCCACTTGCAGATGTATGTTTCCGCTTTATCGAAGATACAGCTTTTCAAGGTTTTTCACCTGCTTTTGCCATGACAGAACAACCTGGGGAATTCCGCTCCGAACATCACTACGAGTGCATTGATCACATCACCTCCAATGTAAAGTCATTACAACCTCTTGTAGCTTTCTTCAAAGATGTGATGGCTTTTGAAACCTTTTGGGGAATCGCCTTCCACACAAATGATATAAATCCTGACCTACCAGTAGGCAGTGGGCTGAAATCAGCTGTCATGTGGGACCCGACTTCAGGCATCAAGTTTGCCAATAATGAGCCATCTCCCCCTTATTTTCGCAACAGCCAAATCGATATCTACCTCAACGATAATCATGGTGCAGGGGTCCAACACATCGCCTTACGCGTACCTCGCATCCTGCCCGTGATGCATAAATTAAAGTCCGCAGGAGGTCAATTCCTACCCGCTCCAGCTTCCTACTATGCACAAACTCCCGAGCGCCTTAAAGAGAGTGGATTTACAGGGAAAGTTTCCGAACCTCTAGCTGACTTGGAACAACACTCGATACTCGTCGATGCTTCAGAAAAAGGCTATTTGTTACAAATTTTTTCTCTTGTATTAGGACGGCACTATGGAGATACCCCTGGCGGTCCACTATTCTACGAAGTCATCCAGAGAGAAGGCGATGATGGCTTCGGTGGCGGCAATTTCAGAGCTTTATTCGAAACAATTGAAGTAGATCAAATTGCACTAGAAAAAACAGCCCAACAGCTACCTTTGGAAACCATCTAGAAGGAAAACGCTGAAATGCTTGAAAGAAAACAAATAGGAATACAGCCCTCTCAGCCACATTCCTACCTAGAACATCAAGAGCAGCAATTATACGAGTGGGTTATCACTCGCGACGGGTTCGAAGGAGGACATACCATAGCACATGTGGTACACCAGCCTACATCTTCCGGAGCCGCAACACTCTTTCCCATTCCAGAGGAGTTCTCCCCTCACACAGATAATACTCCACAACTTCTACGTCGCGCACACATCCAAGGGCAGCAAACCGCAATGGGAAAGGATTTCTGGCACTCCAGAAAATGTCTGCTATTCAATCACGACTGTCACATCTCCACTATTCGCGGGAGTGTTTCCATGCCCGGAGTATCCGCAAAGGAGGTCGCTTTTGCAAATGCAGACAGTGATGAACTCTATTTTATCCTTGAAGGAGAAGGCTACCTATACTCCCCTCTAGGCATGAACCGCTTCCGAGAAAACGACTACCTGCTTATTCCGCGGGGAATTCCTTATCACTTCCAATGTACCAAATCTATACGTGGGCTATGTATTAGCGGAAAGCCTACGCTTGAAATTCCAGCAGAATTTCGCAACCCTCACGGCCAGCTCAAACTCGAAGCACCTTATGCCCACAGGCACTTTTCAAGCCCCGAACGTTTACTCAAAGACAAGGAAGCATCATGTTTTCAGAATGTGGTGACACTCAAAGGAGGAGTCTTCAGTCAACACAGCTATCGCCACAACCCCTACCTATTACGTGGTTGGGATGGCAGTGTCTACCCTATTACTTTTAATATTCTCAACTATATGCCTAAAACAGGCAAATATCATCTCCCTCCCAACCTTCATCTAACTTTTCGCGGCAATCATTTTGTCGTATGTTCTTTTGTACCACGCATGGTTGACTACGGCAAAGGCGCCATTCCTTGCCCTTACCCACACACTAACCCATCCTGTGAAGAGGTCTTATATTACGTTTCCGGAGATTTTACGTCACGCAAAGGAATTCACGCGGAAAGCCTGTCCTATCACCCTATGGGTATCTCCCATGGACCACAACCTGGCAAATATCAAGCAAGTATGGAGCGACGCTCGACCGATGAGATTGCTGTAATGATTGATACTTGGAAGGAGCTTAAGCTAACCAGAACAGCTCAAGCACACGATGACCCCCACTACGAAACAAGTTGGCAGTAAAGCTAAAACTCACAGACATCAAGGAGTCGCAGCACTTGCATTCATACCTGCGAAAACTCGCCGTTTTACACGTTGCAAACCTGCAATAGCTGTGAGGTTCTGCTTCACTTCTCGGTTATCCAAAATATCCACATACTTATCACTAGATACAAGCCCCAAACCTTGGGAAGCCCCCAAACTCGTAAAGACGGTTCCTAGAACAGCAAGAGAAGCCCCAACGACAATACGTGCAGCCGGTCGCTTCACCAAACCAGAAAACCCCTTAAAATCTGAAGGCCTGTTACGAGTTATAGCCGCTTCTCCAGCTCCCCAAATCAACGAAGCAGTGCCTACTGTTAACAATGCAACTCCAATCGCTCCGGAAACTCCAAGCTTATTGCCCTTCACTTCATCCTCTGACTTTTTAGTAGGTACTTCAGTAGGGGGCTCCATACTAGGTTGCTGGATGTTTACTTCTTCAAGCTCAAATGGTTCCTCCCCATGATCATACAGAAAACATTTACGTCTACCCGGATCCCAAACACCGTAACCAATCCCCAACTTACGGTACCAACTATCTCTCTCATCACACTCAGCTTGGGTTAACTCAACCCCAATCGGGCCTAAGGGAGGCTCTGGAGGAGAAGTGGGAGCTTCAGAGACCACTGGTTCTGATATCGTTACATCTGAATTCTGCGTCTCAGGAGCTGACTCTGGTTTAGAGAAGTCTTGCTCTGAGTTCTGTTTGCTTTTTCCAGGAACGAGGTCCACAACAGCAGCATTGGTATCTAAGTCACTCCCGGGATAGCTCAAAGAACGAGAAGGGTCAAATGCCGTTCCAACACTGTGGATCTGTTCTTCCAGTAGTTTTTCTTCTTCTGCAGCATCCCCTACTTGACACCCACCCTCAGCAAGATTAAAAGCTGTTGGTTTACGCGAAGCAGCCGCATAAACTCCAGCAAGGTAAACATCTAAGTTCTCACTACACTCTCTCACGAAATGATTTTCCCCCATAGCAATTAAGCTTTTGATAGGAGATTCATTAAGTAGCGCAACATTACGGATACGATTTGATTTACCTGTAAAATCCGCAAAAGCCTGTCCACAACGATAAATCAAGTTTGCCTCCACATCCATCAATGCTCGTGTCCAACTTTTAGTGTGCTGCGGTATCGGAGCTATAGTACCCACCACCTCTTTGGGACTACCACAGTAATAACAAGTATCTTCAAATTCAAACAGATGATACCTTTCCACATCAAGCTCCAACACACGGTCTGCTGTCACACAGCCCCAAGCAGAAATACGCACCCCACCACTAGGTAAGAAAGGATCCAAAACACCCTCATGATAGCTACGCCCAGCATGACAAGAAGACTGTTTTCCACAGGTGAGTTTCGCTGCATGTGAAGCCTGTAGGCCAAGGCTCCACGATTCTCGAACACAACGGGATGAACTTGAGAGCTTAGGACGTTGTTGTTTACTCGAAAATCCTATATATAGTATCTGGTCAAAGAGCTGTACAGATTCTTGTTGCATGTTTACTTGTAACAAGGGAAGAACCTGTCGTCCCAACTTTACACCCCCCAGCTTTACAGAAGGTATTGCCAAATTATCGAAAGGCACGGGCTGGGGAACTTCAGACCCAGATAAGGTAAAGCAAGACTCCTTTGCTTCCTGTTGCGAAGGCTGCGTCGTGATAGATTCCTGTGGTGCAGGCTGTGAAACCTCATTGTTATCTGTAGCCTTAGTCTTGCACCCTGTGATAAACACGAAAAACAATAATAGTCCCAAAAAAGGTGTCCGCATGAATATCATCGCTAGCCCCTATTTGCACTCTACAAACCTTCAATAGCCACGAGGCACAAGAAACTAACAGCAAGCAAGTCCCTCTCACATACTGCCCAAACAAACACAAAGCTGTTCTAGGCAACCACCTCGATTCTATTATCTTGCTTAGGCGGCCACTTAAAAGGAGGAAGAAAATGCCTCAAAAGCCTAAAACTCACTTGTATGTAAGGCAATGCAAAAAAAGTGACCTTGGACAAAGCGGAAGTGGACACGAATAGAGACCGGAGCACCAGATACCTTTAGTCGGTTACTCAAGTGAAAACATAAAATATTCGAGGTATCTCGACCTACATAGCAAGCTTCATGAAAACCAAAAAAATGCCCCACAACTGGAAAAATGCATTTGTAAATAGCTTCTTTTGCCGAGAAAAGAAGACAGAGAACTTCGGCTTCTATAAAGGGCAAATCTTGCAAACGAACCTGCTCTTGTACACAAGCAATTCGTTTCCACAAGTGAAACTTGCTCACAAAACGCGAGGCTTCCTCCACATCAATACCAACAGAAATACATTCAGGGTAACCTGAAACTACCGCCCAGGCAACATGACGATTATGACTGATAGAACCACAAAAACCTTCTGGCCACTTTGGCGCACCAGAAGGAAAACGACCAATTACCGTAGCATCACCGGCCAGACCGTAGTTTTGCAGAGCTTCCCACGCTGCCAAGCGCCCAGCACAAAATGCCGGAGAGCACTTCAAAGCCACATCGCAAGAATCTATACCAAGCAAAGATGCAGCATGCTGAACACAAAGAGGGTCGATAACACGCATGACCGAAGTAAGAAAGGGTTTCTTACCCAATAGAGGATAATCCCAAAATGGATCTGGCAGTCTAGAAACCAAAATGGGTAACATCCATCTCTTGTTCATGCGGCAAAACAAAGCCGGGTATCAAACATTGAGCCATCAATAGATAAGTCTCACGTAACTGCTCCAACAACTCACGCGGAACAGGAGGAACTACCCCTTCACCGGTAAAGCCATGCTCCCTCGTAAGATATCGACGGATCAAATCTTTATCAAAAGCCTGTGGTGGAATTTGCTGATTCAGTGCTGTTTCATAAGACTCAAGCCTCCACAGACGGGAGGAGTCAGGGGTGTGAACCTCATCCATCAGCCTGACTTCACCTTCACTGTCCAGACCAAATTCGTATTTGGTATCTACTAAAATCCAACCTTTTGTAGCGAACAGCTGTGAGCCTTGCTCAAATAGCTGCAACGAATAAGATTCCAACTTCTTCCATACTTCTGGAGTACAAAGCCCAGCGTCTATGGCTTGCTGCGGAGATATATTTTCATCATGTTCTCCAACATCTCCCTTCGTTGTTGGAGTAAGCAGGCGAGCTGGCAAAGCTCCATATTCTACGAGTCCATCTGGAAGCGTAGCCCCACAAAATTTACGATCTCCTTGTTTGTATGCTCTCGCTAGGGAACCTGTTAAGTAGCCTCTAACAATCATTTCAATTTTAATAGGCTTAAGACGCTCCATTTTAAGCACACGAGGATGACTACAGGACACATAAGCACTTGGAACCACGTCCTTAAAGTACGTATGCCAATAAGAAGTTAAAGCCGCAAGAATAACACCTTTTTGAGGAACTTCAGCAATCATACGGTCAAAGGCAGAAGTCCGGTCCGAATGAACCATATACCAATGTTTAGGAGTCGCAAAACAGTCACGAACTTTCCCCTGGTACAAGGTCACATCTGCCTTGGAAATTGAAGCCGACAAACGGTTTTGTAGATCCATATACGAATATGCCATGACACCTCTCTCAGAATAACTCATTAAAGTCAATGATATTTGAACAAAACAACAGTACTTCTAAATGCTAGCCAAAGCTAATCATTCAAGAGCTATATACTCCTTTTTTGTGAATAAAGTCCATCCACTTTTGAAAGGTTCCAGAAATTCCGTCATATTCCTGGTTGAGGATCTGGCGTTCACGAACGCGTTCTGTAAGCACAGCAATAATTTCAAAGCGCAGCGATTCCAACGCCGCTCCGTGGCGCAGAAAGGTATCACAGGCCTTCTTAACCCGGTCGCTGTTATACTCCAGCCCCCACTTTGGAGGCATAGGCTCGCCACTTACCTTAAACCATTTGTCCTGAAAAAAGCTAGAAATTTCGTCGTGACGTGCGACTGTCCACTGGTAGCGTCGCCGAAGCTGTAAAATAGGGCGCCTCGTCAAAACATCTTGCAACTCCTCATAAAAAACAGCAAAAGCGCTCATCTGACGACGGCGATCATCACTTGCAATAATCAGGTCCCGTTCAAGCTTTGACTTCGCCTGTTCGTATTCCGCACGCCTAGAAAATAAAATCCGTCTTGGCTTCATTTCTTCCATTGAATTACGACATTGAGAGGTAATTTCCTCAACCTCATGGTAGTAAGCATTGTCCAAAGCTTGTAATGTAAGGAGTCGATTTTGTTCCGAATCAAAAGCAAACAACGGCTCAAAGTAGCCCACTATATTAAAACGCGCTCCGTGGGCAAGGCCATCCGATTGTTCCACAGGCCATACCTGAGCTTCTTGTGGAGCTGAGTTTGAAGAAAAGAAAAAGCGACGCACACTCCCCATGTGAGCATACCCAGGAGCCGTCAAACCCATCACGAATGTCATCATAACAGCTAAAGAACTACACTTCATATCCGTCTACCTATTATAGACAAGGGATCCTGCACAAGGGAACGCAACAGCCTGACACATAACCAACCACTTGTTATTACACCACTATTTATCAAAAAATAAGGGTTTGTGAGTATTTCCCGATACCAAGCCAGGATAGTTGATCTAAATAACAAAAGGTAACAACAAACGTGAGCAAGAGACGCGCTACTTCAAAAAGCTTTGCTTTTCCTATTTTGCTTGCTATGCTGATATTTATTTTACCTAACCCAGCTGTAGCTCAAAGCTATAAGCACGGCTATCACTTCTACGTTCGCGGACAGTATAGCGCGGCTGAAAGAGCTTTTCAAGAAGCGTTGACACGCGCCCCCGGAATGACAGAAAGGGCGAGACTGCACAAGTGGTTGGGCATCTGTCAATATATGCTTGGCAAAAGACAAGTCTCAGCCATTAACCTTAGAGCAGCTTTAAAAATAAATCCGCGGACCACAATATCCAAAGCTGAAGTCAACGACGAAACAATTATTTCTTTTTTCAATGATATAAGAGGACAGTCAAACATAACAACGACAACAAAGATTCCTACCGACACCAGTATCCAGTCATCAGCAACTATTATTGTCCGCTCTAAAGATCCACAACGGACAGGACGCGTATTTTTAAACGGTGTTCTCTCAGGAGAACTAGGGCAAAAACTCAAAACACCTCCCGGAGTAAAGCAGGTCACGATCATTCTCGACAACGGCAAAGAAATCAACCAAAATGTAAATGCTGAGGCCCGTCAAGTACAAACAATCCTGCTCAGTGATATTTCCACGGACCCAAATAGCTCCCCCCAAGCAAAACAGTCGCAATCGCATGAAGTCCACGCTACCAAGTTACAAAGCAAGCCAGCAGTCAGGACAAAGAAAAAGCCTAACAAGAGTACTCGAAAAATAGCTGAAAAAAAGCGTCGTATCGTGCGCAAAAAAAAGTCGGCCTCACCAGCTCAAGAGACTGCTTTCGAACTTCATTCACTCTTACCTTTTGGTATCCCACAGTTTCTCACAAATCAGCAGACTACAGGGGCTCTATATGCAATCGGCCAGTTTAGCTCTTTTGCGGTAGCTGTTCAAAAATGGCAAGAAGGCGATCGCATTGCTTTAGAGACAAATCGCGAACTAGCTGAGCGCGAAGCCGCTCGTGAGCAGCTCTCAGAAGAAGAAGCACAAAAAAATCTTCAAGGAGCTATTGAATACCAAAAGCAGCAATCTGCTGCGTCAAACAGTGCCTATGATCAGGCTATGCTTTTCTCAGGCATAGGTATCAGCCTCTGGGTGGCCAGTTCTATACAACAGCACTTATTTACAAAGCAACTGCCTCAAGCACACTCTTATCCGAGCACTTCACAATACCCCAATTCCAAGCTAACGCAAGTCTGGTATGATCGGCCACTACTCTTATCTAAGCCTGATTCTACTTCCACGTTCATACTCACACACAATCTTGAAGCTCAACAACCGACACTAAGTCTTCTGATTCGTTATCCTTTATAGCAAGATACAACAAGATACTTTCTTATACTTTTAATTATTTAACATGTAGCTAAAGCTTCAAAATAGAATAGATTCATACCTCAAAAAAG
>JAPPOJ010000273.1 GCA_028817975.1 Zetaproteobacteria bacterium
GCATTGCATGGTTACTATTCTCTGGTGCGCAAGCTGCAAGCGATCCTGTTCTGCACTCTGTTTTACAGACTGCAGAACAGAGGATGATTTATGGTGCTGAGTTTCCATCGCTTAAATCGACTTTACATAATGTCTTTGATCCTCAGATTTTTAATAGTGAACCTATGCCTTTACCTGGAGCATCTATTCGTCTTGGACCTCTCACCTGTAAGCGTATCACCCATCAGAATGACCTTATTCAAACAAACTACAGCCGTATTCTTTCTCTGAACAGTACCCTCTCGGATGCAATGACGGTTGCTTGGGCGACGAGCATTGCGGTGATGCCACCGTCAATTCCTGGGCTGGAGGCTGCAGTAGATTTTTCCACAGAATTGAGTTCCAGTGTGCAAAATTCAAAGTATAGACGTTTAGAAAAAAAGTATGTGCTAGTGGGGGAGTGTGAGTTAAACACGAAGCAGTTGAGATATGTGGACTTGAGTTCAGAATTTAAAAATGAATTAGAGAAATTAGTTGAGAAGATAGATAGCTTTCCTAGCTTAATCTATAACGCAGATACCGTAGAACAATTTTTTCAAAAATTTGGGCATATATTTGTCTCCAAAATGCAATATGGTGTCGATCAGGGGTCACAGTCTCATGAAGTTATTGTGGAGCAAATTAGAGATAGAAAGGGAAAAGCTCAGGGTGTTCGTTTTGGGGGCGGAGTTTCGCCAGTGAATAATGCTCAAGTCGAAATGCGTCGGGAAACACAGGTGACCTGGGAGAATGACCGTCACATGGAGTCGAAAGCTATACAGCAACCTATCATGGGGCAGGAGCGTGCGGAGTTATTACCGCGGTTGGAACGACCCTTGGATGAGTTGGAGTATCCTCGTGCGATGACCCTACTGAGCTTAGTTCGAGATATTTGTGAGAGTAGTCGGCAAAGTGATATGCCTGATTATGAGTCCCATCAATATACGAGTATTCTGCAAGCGATCGACTATGTGGAAGGTTATATGGCTCTTGACCTTCCGGCCAAATTTCGCCTCTCAGTGGCAGACCCTAAATTAGGAAAATATGTGTTGACGATGCATCGCTTTCAGCCCTCTGACTCGACGCGCCGTCACCCACTGGGGTCGACTATATCGGTGAAAGCACATGCTAGAAAGGTGAATTCTTTTAATGTTGAAAGGGGTTCGCGCTGGTCAGTGTCGGAGGCCAAAAAAGAATATCCCGTTTTTACGCCGCCACAGCCAATGGAGATTCAGCTTGAGAAGCATGACCTCTTCGACTTAGGGCAGCTGGTGTACCCACGTGGCTTTCAGCATGCTTATCTTGCTTCTTCAGACCCCGTTAGTGGCTCAGACGGTGGTATGGAAGCGTTTTTTCCGGTCCAAGTTCACCGCAATGGCGGTGTGCGTCAAGGGTTCCGCAAGTGGTATTTGGAACCATGTGGAAATGGGCCGAATGGCCACCCTAAAGTGAAGATTCGTAATCACGCTTATCCGTATAAGGTGCTTGCGCTAGACTTCAAGCATAAACGAGGCATGGGGACCTACTATCTGGGTATGGCAAATGAAGCCGAGTGTAACAATCAAACAGGGGAGGGAGATGTTGGCCGACAGCGCTGTATCTCGGAGTGGAACCTAGAAGCCGTCTCCACCAGGTCGTAATCTATTTCGCCATGATGATACCTTAGGTAACTGTTTAAAGTAGATCCACCTTGGAGGAAGTGGACTTGCGTTGCGAAAAAGTCAAATTACGCTTTTGAATGGGGGGCAAAGATTCTAGCACGCGATAGAACTGATTTAACAACTTGTCCCAGGCGAACTTTTTGGAGCCCTCTAGAGAAGAGCGCCCGTACTGTTGGTGTCTGTCTTCATCGCTAAGTAGCTGTACGATGGAGTTGATGTGCTCTTTGGGGTGATTTTTGTTAATCAACAACCCAGCACCCGCAAGAGTCTCTGCGATGGCACTGGAGTCGTGAGCGATCACGGGAATCCCAAAAAACATCGACTCAATGAGAGGTACTCCAAATCCTTCGTGGTCGCTACAGCTAAAAAAGACGTCTGCATTCTCGAAATAGGTCGCGAGTTCGACCTCTGAGACTCCACCCGTGAAGATGACGTCCGCTGCCAGCGTAGGTACTCTACTAGAGGAAATCGTAAGTCCGAGGTAGCGCGCCACTTCTGTGAGCTTTTTCTCGAAATAATACTCGTTGATCATGCCTACACAAAGTAGACGAACTTTACGGCTGGTGATCTGGCGTTGAATTTGTTGGAGGTAAAACATGAGGTCGTGATGCCCTTTGTTCGGAACGACTCGTCCTACAAAGAGAATGTTGATTCCAGGGTTCTGATCGAACTTTGAGTTTAGCTCGGGGGAAATAGGTGAGCGCGTCAAGCGTTCAAAGGGGTGAATAACAGGAAGTACCTCGGTGTTATCGAATCGAGCACAGTTCAGCTCAAGGCTATTGTATTTCGAGACAGGCCAGCAGCTACGGCTAAAACTTTCTACAAAGGGGATTTGGGAACGGCCTTGTGCACAGGTAGCGCGAGCTTCTTCGAGAGTAGGAAACTCAAAAAATTGGGGAGGTGTGATATTGTGATAGCGCAGTACAAAATAAGCTTTGGATTGGATCAAGTGGTAAGGGAGATCGCAGCCCACAGAAAAATGGTGAATAACAATGCGGTCGTGTGAATCGTGTGCGAGAAATTCATGCATGGGAAGAGCGCCAGCACCTTCTTCGCGGTGGATGGCAAAAATATCGCTGAGGATTCCTAGGGAACGAATAGCTTCGCGCATATAGTAGCACTCAAGACCTATAGCATCTCCCATGCGAAAGCTCGGCAGTACCTGGTCGATGCGAAATCTATAGGACTCGGCGATGCTCATTTGGGTTCTCCTGAGAGGGAAAAGGTCGAATTTCTATTTTTGCGTTGTACTTCTTCTAGTTGTCGCACTTTGAGTTGCAGGGCAGCTACCTCAAATGCAAGACTGGTGGTGAGACTATTCATTCTTTTTTGATGATTGAGGACAATATTAATCCAAGGACGTGAAAGATAGCGTAGACTGCCTTTGAGCAGCCGGACGATGCTGCCGATGTAAGGTCGGTGACTAGCTTCGAACAAGGGGCCCTGTAAGCTGGAGTTTGCTGACATAGCTTGTGCGATGGGGAGGCAAGCTGCGTAATCGATGTCAAAGTTGCCGCTGTCTTTGCTAAAGTCGAGATCTCTGAATTTTTCACGAAAGCGGTTAAAATCGGTCTCGATGGTCATGCGGCCCTCAGACTAGTTTGGTTTGCATCTCACAGGTGCTCTGTGTACATCCAGTCTTCTGATGATTCTAGCACAGCAGGCAGGCTCTCGTCTGAAGCACCTGGTTTTTTTTGTAAAAAGCAGTCCGATTTGAAGTTGCAAGGATGGTGTGTCTTATTTTACAAAGAATACCTTGACCTCAAGCTGATTTTAGCTATTTTCAACAGAGATTGTCCGACAATAATAAGATAACTTTAGCGTTCAGGAGATATTGAGATGCAGCTGGATGTACTGAAAGATAGATTTATAGCTGAAGTATTAGTAGAAGGAGAGCTACCTGAGGGACAGTTAAGTCCATCGCAGATTGAGCTGGTAAAATTGGCAATACAGGCATTGGATTCCGGCTTGGAACGTGTAGCCGCTCCAGACGCAGCAGGCCATTGGCGTGTGAATACATGGCTGAAGCAAGCGATTTTGTGCTATTTTCGTTGTGCGGAGATGGTGACTACGGAGGTCGGTCCTTTTGAGTACCATGACAAGATTCCTTTAAAGCGCAACTATGCACCACAAAAAGTTCGTGTTGTTCCTCCTGCTACGGCCCGCTATGGCAGCTTTTTGGCCAGTGGCGTGGTGTTGATGCCAAGCTATGTCAATATTGGTGCCTATGTGGGTGCCGGAACGATGGTCGACACCTGGGCCACAGTAGGGTCTTGCGCTCAAATCGGTGCTGGAGTCCATCTTTCTGGTGGTGTTGGTATTGGCGGCGTTTTAGAACCAGCATCGGCGCCGCCGGGGATTATAGAGGACGGTGCCTGCGTTGGGTCACGTGCCATTGTCGTCGAAGGGGTACATGTGGGTAAGGAAGCCGTGCTAGCCGCAAATGTAACGCTAACGAAATCTACCCCGATTGTAGATACCCGAGATCCTGGGCTGCCTGTGACAAAGGGTAGGGTACCGAGTCGTGCGGTAGTGGTTCCTGGCACTTTAGAAAAGAAGATTGCTGGTGGGGTGATCCACACAAGCTGTGCGTATATTGTGGGTGAACGGAAAGCTTCTACAGACAAAAAGACAAGTTTAAATAACGTTTTGCGTGAGTTTGCGCTTTCGGTGTAGGGCTGAAGGGCAGGCTACAGAAAAGGGGTTTTATATTGACCAAAATCGTATTTTTGCCTACGGGAGAAGAAGTCCAGCCAGAGACCGGGCTTAAGATTCTGGTGGCAGCAATACGTCAAAAAGTAGAGATCCGCTATGGTTGTGCTGCATGTCGTTGTGGTACCTGTGCAGTCGCGATTCGTGAGGGTGGTGAGTCATTATCACCTATGGAAGAGGATGAACGGGCCCTGTTAGGGCGTATGGGTCTTGTCTGTGATGGTAGTATTCGTCTCGCTTGTCGGGCTAAAATCCTTGTGGCAGAGGGTGCTGTAGATGTTACTGTCGACATAGACTTTCAGCAGCAATATTCACCCGACCGTTTGGAAGGTAGGTGACTTTGTGGCGTCCGCGTGGATGTTTCTTTGGGATGTTCACTCGACGACTTGGTTGAGTGTGTCCGTGCCACGCTCTTCTTCCCAGTATGGTAAACCGTGTTTGTCTTGTTTGCAAACCCATGCTCCAGACATTTTTTCTTGTTTTAATAGCTGCTCGGCGAGCGAATCGATAACGATATTTTGAAAAAGGCGTCGTAGCGCTCGCCCTCCTGAAGGGTTGGCTTCGGCACGGTGAACTAAAGAGTTGGCTATGGTGTTTGAGAGGCGTAAAGACAGTTTTTTGCTGCGCACTCTCTCGCTGAGCTGATTGGTCAACTTGTTTAATAATGAATGGTACTCGTTGTGACCCAGAGCTTGAAATAATAGTATTTCGTCGATCCGGCCTACCAGCTCTGGGCGTAGATGTTCGGCGAGTAGCTTACGCTTTTCGTCTTCGTGGTTAGGATCCTCTTCACTAGCAGTAACTTCAATAGGTAAATTAGAGGTGAGAATAAAGATGCTATGACGCCCATCAATGTTGCGTCCGGAGCTGTCTGTGAGGCGCCCATCGTCAAAGAGTTGTAAGAGAATATCTAAGACACGGGGGTGTGCTTTTTCAATTTCATCAAATAGCACGACGCTATAAGGAAAGCGACGTAGGGGCTCGGTGAGTTGTCCTCCTTCGCCGTGGCCCACGTAGCCTGGCGGTGCACCGATCAGCTTGGCTATACTGTGTTGTTCCATGTACTCGGACATGTCTATGCGGATCATACGGTTCTCGTTTTGGAATAGCTCTTCTGCAAGTGCTTTGGCTATTTCCGTTTTGCCTGTGCCGGTCGGCCCGACAAAAAGAAAAATACCTGTTGGGCGATTGGGGTCGGAAACCCCCATCCTTGAGCGACGAATTGCCTTGGCAATGAGGTGGATGCTTGATTGTTGACCATAGACGCGTTTTTGCAAGCGCTCCTCAATCCTGAGCAGGCGTGCGCTTTCATCAGCTTCGACGCTTTCGAGAGGAATAGCACACCACTGAGCAATGACACGTGCCACCTCAGGCTTACCGACTAGTTGGCGCAACCAGGGGTGTTTTTTTTGTAGTGTTTCGAGTGCACGTTTTACTTCTTCCCATTTCCCTTCGTTTTGTGGCATTTGCTCATTTTTGAGTTGTGCAGCAAATTTGAACTCGCGGTTTTGCTTAGCATGTTCAAACAAAGCGTGTTGTTCCTGACGGCGCGTTTCATATTTGCGTAGCTTATCGAGTAAATTTTTATGGTGATGCCAAACTTTCTCCATAGCTTGGTAGTTAGCGTGAATTTTTTGCAAGCGGTGGTGTATTTTGTGGTGCGCAGACTGGGAAGAAGGGTCAGCCGTGTTTAAAGTAGACTTTTCAATCTCAAGGCGCTCGATCTCTGCTCGTAGCTCATCCATATTTTGTGGCATGCTTTCGATTTGAAGCCGGATTTTACTGCAAGATTCGTCAAGTAAATCGATGGCTTTATCGGGCAGGCGACGTGCGGGAAGATAGCGGATGCTTAAGTCCACAGCGGTGTCGAGGGCTTCGTCAAGTATTTGTACTCCATGGTGGATTTCGTAGCGTCCTTTGAGTTGTCGTAGGATCGAGATAGCTACATCTCGACTAGGCTCATCGACGAGCACGGACTGAAAGCGTCTTTCGAGGGCTGCATCTTTTTCGATGTGTTGCCGAAACTCGTTGAGTGTGGTGGCGCCTAAGCATTTAAGCTCACCCCGAGCCAGTGCGGGTTTGAGTAGGTTGGCAGCATCGGCGCCCCCCTCGGAGTTTCCAGCGCCCACCAGCATGTGAATTTCGTCGATGAATAGAATGATATCTCCACCAAATGTTTTGATCGCTTGGAGTAAGTTTTTGAGACGCTCTTCAAATTCACCACGAAACTTTGCGCCGGCAATGAGGCTCCCCAGATCTAAACTGAGGACGCGCTTGTTGAGCATGGTTTCAGGTACCTTTCCGGAGGAGATGCGTATTGCAAGTAGTTCTGCCACGGCAGTCTTACCTACCCCCGGTTCGCCGAGGAGTACTGGGTTATTCTTTTTTTTGCGACCAAGGATTTCTAACACACGCCGAACTTCCATGTCGCGACCGATAACGGGGTCTAGCTCATCTCGTTCAGCGAGAGCGCTAAGATCGGTTGTGAATTCTTCCAGAACTTTTTTATGCTTTTCAGGCAGTTTATGCCCATTCGAGACATTGTTTTCGGAGGGGGCGGTGTTACTCGGCTCTTGGAGGAGGGGCTCGGAGTCTTGTTTTTCTTGATGGAGCCAGGTCTGTAGGCTTGAAGACTGGGTAAGTAAGCTTGCCCATAAGGTGGCTTCATCGACAGTAGTTTCCTGGGAATTAATAGAGGCTTCAGCCTTGTCGAGTGCGCGATCAAGGCGGAGGCCAAATTGTATTTTTAAGCGTCCGAAGTGTTTTTGCAGCTTCGTGAGGTGTTCTTTGAGATGATCGGCTAGCTTTTGGGCGAGGTGTGTATCCATTTCGAGGGCGTCTGCACGTAGTAAGGCGAGAGCGACGTGTTCCACTTCAAGGTGGGAGTGCCCGTAGGATTTGGCGTACTGTAGTCCTTGGTGCAAGGCCTTTTGGCATAAATAGTTGTACTTTGAGACGTCCATAAACCGCTCCTCTTACGCATCCGAGCTATCGGTCTTCATGGGGGAAACAGGAGGAGTTTTATAAAAAAAATGTCAAAGTTCATATAAAGTGAGGGGTTAGTCTTGTGGGGGAAAGGCTTGAACAAATTTTGTTTGTAGGTCTTGGAGAATGGAGAGCATCAGGTTTTCTTCACTCTCGTTAAGGTTGCCAGCTGTTTTTTGCTGCAATAACTTGACAATATTTAAGTTTTGCATCGCTAGGTCACGGTTTTTTTCTCCGCTGGTTTGCCCTGTGGTGGAAGACTCCCCACAGTAATATAAAGTTGCAGAAGCGAACCCAAGTAGAAGTTGTGAGAAATCTACGTCTGGAATCGGGGTTTCATTTTCAGAGGTCATGGTCTTTTCCAATTATCTTTTTAAAATAAACATGTTACATTTTATCGTGTCTGAGGTACATCCTTGTGCGCGTGTTTAAAGCTCCTTTTTTTTGAGAACCCTAAAATATGTGTCAAATTCTGACTAAGCACCCAGGGTGTTGTTGCACTCTTTATATATCCTAATGGATATAAGGTTTCAACTCGTAGTCGTCATCGAGGTGGGGTCTGTGGACGTACGGTGGTGAGGGTGACCTATGGTGGATGACTTTCGTGGTGTATTGCTAGTTCAGTCTGGAGCTAAGCAGGGGGAGAAGTTCCGCTTAGGCCCGTCGGGTATTATTCTCGGACGGGAAAAAGGCGATCTTTTGATACCTGATGATCAGGTATCGTCTTCACATTGTTTGATTCAATTAGTGGCATCCGAGCACGTTATTTTTGACATGAATAGTTCGAATGGTACGTATGTAAATGGTAAAAAAGTGGTGCGTCAATCATTGAGTAATGGCGATACAATCCTTATTGGTAGAACTATTATTCTATATGAGAACCAAGATTTGGCAAGAGCGTTGAAGGTTCCTTCGATTGCTGAAAAGCAGTACGCACCTGTGCGTAAATTTGGAGAGGAGCATTCGGAGCGAACTTCAGTGGTACAAACGATGATTGCCCAGACGATCCCTAAGGAAAAAGTATGGAAAATCATTCTTGAAATTTGTTATGAAGATGGCCAGGTTGAAACGATTGATACTGACCAACAGCAATTGTGTTTAGGGCGTGATAGTGGTATTGGTCGTTTGTCCAGTGATGCTGGTATTTCTCGTCGGCACTTAGTCATTCGTGTGAACCAATCGGGAGAGGTTTTTGCGAAAGACGATGGTTCTACGAACGGGACTTTGCTGAATGGGCAGCCTATGACAGGCTTGCATATGGTTCGCCCTACTGATCAGATTAAAATAGGCTTTTGTGATTTAAAAATCATGTCGAGGCTCGAATAATTATTGACAGAGCTATTCTTTATGTGGCATAAAGGATTTACCGCAGCAAGCTGTGGTAAGCTACCGGGGACGTGGTGAAATTGGTAGACACGCTGGATTTAGGATCCAGTGCTTAACGGCGTGAGAGTTCAAGTCTCTCCGTCCCCACCAGTACAAAATTTACAGACAAACTTTTTCTTTAAGTCTTCTGTACTAGATAAAGCGGTGTTTTACGCCGTTATGCAGAGCATACTGGGATAGCTAGATCCCAAGTGGTAACCTCCTGTGAACTCCGCCAGGGTCGGAAGACAGCAACGGTAGCAGAAAGGTTGGGTGCTTGGGTAATCTAGCTATCCCAGTATGCTTTTTGCGTTAAACTTGTCCTAGAGAAGCACATGTTGTTTTTTTGATTTTCTTCTTCTCTACTTAGGGAGTGTTCTGGTGAGTGTTTATCAGTCCCTTGCACGTAAATATCGCCCTCAGTCCTTTGATCAAATTGTTGGCCAGACTCACATTACCACTGCGTTAACGAACGCAGTAAAATTAGGCAGAGAGCCGTGTGCGGTGCTCTTTAGTGGTGTTCGTGGTGTTGGCAAGACCACCTCTGCAAGGCTATATGCAAAAGCTTTAATTTGTGAAGTACGCGACCAGAGTCATCCATGTGGCCGTTGTCGTCATTGTATGGATGTTGAGCGTGGTGGTCATGCAGATGTATTGGAAATTGATGGCGCCTCGCATAACGGTGTGGAAGAAGTACGTCAGTTACAAGATTTAGCTGGTTATCAGCCCGTGGCGTCTCGTTGGCGAGTCTTCATTATTGATGAAGTGCACATGCTTTCGGTAAGTGCTTTTAATGCTTTGTTAAAGCTTCTAGAAGAGCCGCCCGCAAATGTGGTGTTTATTTTTGCGACTACAGAATTACAAAAAGTTCCGCAGACGATTTTGAGTCGTTGCCAGACGTATCACTTACGTAAGCTGAGCGTACAAGAAATAGCACATCGCTTAGGTGAAGTTTTACATGCGGAAGGTCTGGTGGGGCATGAAGTCTGTTTACAGCGGATTGCGGTGCTCGGTGCGGGTTCTATGCGTGATGCTATGACTTGTTTGGACCAGTGCCTCGCCTTAGGTGGAGGGGAGCTTTCAGAAGATACTTTGGAACAGAGTGGTTTGTGGTTCGATGAAGGCAAATTAATTCAGTTCTTAGAAGCTATGAGCCACCGTGAATATGAGTCTTGTCTTGAACTGGTGCAACAATATGTGGATCGAGGGGCCGACTTTGAAAAGCTTGTCGGTCGTCTGATTGAGTCCACACGACATGCACTGATCTGTGGTTCAGTGCAGGACTCTAAGTGTTATTTGCCGACCCTCTCGGAACAGGAACTATATCTTTTGCAACAGTGGAGTGCAAAAACCCCTCGCTCGGACCTGATGCGCCTGTTTCGTTGCTTAGTTCAGTGCGGCAAAGATTTGAGTGGTGCGGAGGTCGATCGGTTTATTTTTGAAAACACTGTTGCGGAGTGGTGTTTGGATACGGTAACTCTAGACATTACGCAGCTAGAGCAGATGCTTGCAGGGAAAGGGCAAAAAGCTCTTGCCAAACCTAGCCGTTCTGTAGACCTTCCAGTTCAACCAGTTCAACCAGTTCAACCAGCTCCTACGGTCGCGACGCCGCAGCTTGAGCCACAAGTTGCTCCTCAGTTTCCCTCTACCTGGGAGCAGCTCATTCAATCTTATCGTAGCTTTAAGCCGCTAGGTGCTCGTCACTGGGAAGTCGCACAAGTAAGCCGCTATGACGCTCAAGAGATTCATGTGTATGTTCCTGCCAACAATGCTTTGATGCAAACAGATTTACAGGGGCAGCTTACCCAGTTTATACAAGAGAAATGGGATGTACGTATTAGGTTGGTGGTGCAGCAAGTTCGTGGGGGGGAGGGTGCTTCGATCCCTTTACAGGAATCTTTGTTGAAGGAAAAGCAAGCCGGCATTGCAGCTCAGCGGGCGCAGGACATGGAGGTAACCCATAACAGTCCTGTGATAAAGGAAATAAAAAAGCATTTTCATTTAGATCCATCTCAAGTTGTACACAGGTCTTAGATGGGTGCATCACAGCCCTTGGTGGAGTCGGACCACCATGTACATCTATACGGTTGTCTAACAGCTCAAGATTTATGGCAGCTGGGTAAAGATCCTTGTAAGCGAGATGAAGGCCTCTTGGCTTGGTATGCACAGAAGTATTTGGAGGCCTGGGGGGTTCGCCCTCGCGTAGAAGAATATTGGTCTCACCCTGAAGGAGCTAGCTTGCTTCAGGGTGACTATGAAATGCGTCAGCCAGGAAACTTTGAGCAGTTTCAAGCATGCTTTAATTTGATCATTGCGTTGGTTCCAAAAAACCCTTCAGACATTAGTGTTTTGCAAAAAGTGTTGGCTCGGGTGCGCTCTTATGGACTTGTTTTTTTTGAACCTCGTATTACTTTTCCTCTACGTTGGAGCAAACACCAGGCATATCAATGCCTAGACGCTTATGCTCACTACTTAGGTTCTTCGAAAAAGAGCTCAAAGCCTGAAGTGAAGTGGATGCTTAGCTTGCCGCGCGATTTAAAGTATGCAGCTTTGCACTTGAGCTGGCTCGAACAATGGTGTGTAGAGCGTGGTACAAGTGAGAAGATTGCGGGTGTTGATATCGCCTTTGATGAACGTGGCTGTCCTCCTTCGGTATTTAAAACCTTTTTACAGGAGCGCTTGCTGCCAGCTCGGCAAAGGTATGGGTGGCAGTTAACTTACCATGTAGGTGAGGAATTTTCTGATAAAAGTATGTGGAGTGCTATTCGTTGGGTATATCAAAGCTGGGAGCTTGGCTGGACTCGTTTAGGTCATTGTACAGCCCTAGGAGTCAACCCACAATTACGTTATGGGCAGTCTTATACAGAGCCCTGGCAAGAACGTGTGACCCATTTGCGTTGGCTGTTGCAGCACCATGTAGAGCTACATCGTGAGGGCTTTGTCTTGGAGTTAGCTGAGGTGCGTCATCAGCTAAAGCGTTTGCTTCAGTCTCCTGGTCAGCCGGTTGTTTCGACTTACTTGGATAAAGATGTGCTGCGCCTACGTCTTTTTCAACGAGCGGTTGCTCGTATGCTACGTCGACGAGAAGTCGTAATTGAATCTTGTCCAAGTTCAAATTACCGTATTGGGGGCGTGATTTTGCCGCAAGACCATCCACTTGCTTTTTTTACGCGCTTTCAATTGCACACAGTGTGGGGCACAGATGATCCTGGAGTTTTCGCCACGGATTGGCATCATGAGGCTCGACATATTGCAGAGATCAAGCGTGCTGTGGCTTCTATCTATCTACCTGCTGGCTATGGAGAGACAAACGTTTTTTGAGTATATCTGTAGCTTGTGCAGCCTAAATAGGTTGTTGCTCATGGACTTCCAAAAGGCTTATTGTTAGTTAAGGCAATAAAAATATTCACTGGCTTGTTTTTTAGGGGCTCGCTGTATGAAAATGTCATGGGTAAATATGAGTGCAATGTGGATAGTTTGGGTTATGGCACTCTCAAGTGCGGTAGTTGAAAGACTTCAGGCGGCTGTAGAAGCGGATGTGACTGCTACCACAGCAGCCTCCTTTGTAGTGCTTGAAGACGACCAGGAAGCCGATGGGAAAGAGGCTGAGGTGCATTCGTTGCGCTCTCAGCAGGATTTTTCGGGAGACGTAAACATTTCACGCTGTGAGTTGTATCAGCAGGTAGTTGAGTATCTTTCGTCTTTTTCAGTGGAGAATCGTTTTTACACTTTTAGTGCTGTTCATGATCACGCGTTAAAACTTGTGAGTGTTCCAGATGCAGCCCGCCGCTTTGTGGAGTATAAGCAGCTTGTGGAATACTTACGTCAGTCACGGATTAATGGTACATCCTTTACGTTTACAGGTGTGCATGATCATGCGACGAAAATTGTTTATGGAGGCCTGATCCAGGAGCCGCAAGTGGTGATTAAAGAAGTCGTGCGTGAGGTGCCCACTTCTGTCAAAAAGAAGAGGAAGTGGTGGATGTGCTTTACGGGTTAGTGGTACGCATGGTGCTGTTGTTAGGTTTGCCAGTGCTTTAGGGAGTCGCTAGCTTCTTGCTCAGCACTCCATTGTCGTGTTTGAAGTATAAAGTTCTTGCATGGCTCCAGATATTCCCAGATTCCGAGACAGACAAGCTAAGACGATATTGATCTTCCTTGCTTAGTAGAGAAG
>JAPPOJ010000092.1:0-17535 GCA_028817975.1 Zetaproteobacteria bacterium
CAGCACAGGAGAGAGCTTCAAATGAAGAGAAAGGCATCCTTATAGAGTTTGGGGGACACTCAAAAAAAGAAGATAAAAGGAGTGCAACAGACTAAGGTTTTTTCGCTGCTTTTACCGGCTCCAAGACAGCAATGGCAATAGGACCCGGAACGCGTGAAAACTTACATTCTACACCAGATCCAATACGATTCAGCAAATCATAAGCTCTTTGAGGGTTCTCACGCTCGCGCCCTTTAAGCTGCACCATAATCTTGACTTTAGCGCCTTTTTCTAGGAAGTGCTTAATCTTATCTATTTTAACTTCTAAGTCATGATCTGAAATATTGACTTTAAATTTCAGTTCCTTCAAAGCATTCGTCGGTTTGTTGGCTTTTTTAGCCTTTTTCTTTTCATATTCAATCTTTTTAAAGTCCTGAATACGCACGACCGGAGGCTTTGCATCCATGCTAACCAGCACCAGATCTAACCCTTGGTCTTCTGCCTGAGTCAAGGCCTCACGAATATGAATAATCTCATTGATTCCGTTACCAACGATTCGCACAGTTGACAAGTTCTGCACGGTCGAGCGATCTAAAATCTCCAAAAAACTCTCCACGATAATGGCAAAACACGTTGATGGGTGACATTCACAGTCCACACAAACAACAAAAGCATACACTCAGCAGAGAAAACGGACCCGACTGCCACAGTGTTTTACACGCGGGACACATATCCTCAAGAAGCAATTTTAACGCACAAAGTGTTTAAATATTTGGTCTTTTTTACCTTTGATTTCTAGGGAGCTTTTTACTCTCCTAAAATCTCCCTAGAAAGAGGGCAGACACAGGCTGAGGTTACACTATTAAACCTATGATTGCAATGGTTTTTTTAAAGTCAGCCTACGAGTACCTCAAGAAGTCTATACCTCCACAAGAACTTTCTCACTTACAACAACTCAGCTGCCAGTGAAGCAAGCTCACTCCTCTCTCCCTGCTTAAAAGTAATGTGCGCGGATATCTTAGAGTTTTTGAAGCGCTCGACGGCATACGTCAGGCCATTATTCGTAGAGTCAAGGTATGGGTTATCAATCTGGTAAGGGTCGCCCGTCAAAACCATTTTAGTTCCCTCCCCAGCACGCGTAAGAATCGTCTTTACCTCATGAGGGGTCAAATTTTGAGCCTCATCAACTACAAAAAAAACATGAGGCAAAGAGCGCCCCCGAATGTAGGTAATGGGTTCTACTGCGAGCATTCCCTGGTCAATCAGCTCTTGGTAGCTCTTACTTAGACGTTTTTGACGGTTGGGAGTTCCCCCTGTGAGTAAATAATCTAAACTATCGTAGACCGGTTGCATCCACGGGTTAAGTTTTTCATCCACGTTACCAGGTAAATAACCAATATCCTTACCTAAAGCTATAATCGGACGAGCGACAAGTAGCTTTTGATAGGTGTCCTCATCCGTCGTTTTAGACAGTCCCGCTGCAATCGCCAGTAAGGTTTTCCCAGTGCCAGCACCTCCAATCAAGGTTACCAACTTAATACGCTCATCCAAAAGAGCGTGCAATCCAAAAGTCTGTTCCATATTACGCGGATAAATGCCCCATATGCTGTCTGAAAAATTGTCCATCATCTGAACATTTTTCTGCTCATAATCATAATGACCACAGACATACTGACTAGCATCCGAACGTGATTCCAAGACCACAAACTCGTTGGGGAGCAACTCATCTTGCACAGTGGCTTCTCGTTCCGCATACATACACTGAATCGTATCATCATCCACTTGAATACGTCGAACACCATCATAAAGATCTGAAATATCTACTTTATCTGCTTCAAAGTCTTCGGACTGCAGCCCAAAAGAATCGGCCTTAATTCTTAAATTGGAGTCTTTTGTAATAATAGAGACTTTAGTTGTTGCACCACACTTTTTCTGTAGACTCAAACCAACAGCCAAAATCTGATTGTCGGTGTTATTTTTCAAGTTTGCGGGTAAAACTTGCTCGCCTAAATACACGGTCAGTTTCCCCTCAACATCATCCTTACTCCCTAAAGGAACTCCTTCGGCCAAGCTTCCCTGGTTTCTGAGACGATCCAAGATACGCGAAACTTCTCGTGCATTTCTCCCTTTCTCACTTTGATCTCGCTTGAAGTGATCTATCTCTTCAATAACAGAGATTGGGATCACTACATCATTATCTTCAAATTTGAAGATACTATTCGGGTCACTAATCAAGATATTAGTATCGAGGATGAAGATTTTCTTCAACAGGACCTCCCACATCAAGCGTAAGGGAATTAAGAATTTGTAAAAAGCAAAAATTCCTGCTTTTTATTATAACTGTGGAACATTTCATTTCCACTCATATCTAGCGCAGCACTGACTACATACAGAAAAACCAAGTTTTACCTTTCATGGAGCCTTAGGTGCAGTCCCTCATAAGGTTACAACTTCTTGAGCTAAAATAATTGAGGAGGTAATCTAATTCAAACAAAAGGGGCGCAAAATGTCTGACAACCACGAGTTGCTAGTCATCGATGATGATGATGAGATCTGTGACCTACTCTCTGAACTGCTCGGAGACCATTTCAAAGTCACCACTTGCAACACCCCTAACGAAGCTCTCACACATGTGCAAAGCCACTCAGTTGATATTATCCTCTCCGACGCAGTTCTCAATTCTTCTATGTCTCTTGAAGAACTCATTGCGAGCATACGCGAAAAAAAACTATTTATGCCCATTGTCGTCATGTCGGGGCATGATAAAGACCATGAAACAGTTCAAAAAGCTTTAGATAATGGTGCAAGTGGTTACCTCGCAAAGCCTTTTTTAAACTTCGAAGAAATTGGCCGCTATCTACACTCTTTGCTTAGCAGCAGCAAATAGGCCACATTTACAAACCCAATACTCTCAAGAGACCTTCTCTAAAGGACAACTCCATGGATCTCAATGATATTCGCAACCGTATGCATGAAAACCACCGCCAAAATCAAGTCATCATGACTTTTGGAGAATATATCAAACGAGTTAAAGCAAACCCACGACAACATCTACGCTCTGCAACTGACTATGTCCTCGATACGATCGAACACTTCGGTAAGACCGAGCCAGCGTCCACCTCTCCACACCAGCCCATAAAATATCATATGTTTGCCATGGGTACAGAAAGCGGGCAGTCCATTATCGGAGGTGAAAGAGCGCAAGCAGAAATCTATTCAAGCCTTAAAAGTAGCCAGGCTTCACCCAAATCGTCTAAACTGCTCCTTCTTCACGGCCCGAACGGCTCTGCCAAAAGCTCTACTGTGGACTCTATCGCACACGGCATGCAAAAGTATTCCGAAACCGACGAAGGAGCCGTCTACCGTTTTAACTGGATTTTTCCTACTGACCGCGAACTCTTGCCAAAAAATAGAGGTGCGCATAGCTCTATTGGGTTCCGTGAAATCGACCCAGAATCCATAGCCTCTCAAGACTCTTCATTTGCTCACCTTGAAGATCACAAGATCGCTGCACGCATCATCTCAGAGTTTAAAGAATCACCTCTATTCCTGATTCCTAACCCATATCGCACAGAATTACTTACAGGCTGGGTCTGTGACAAAGAAAAAAAAGCACCGGACGAGGTAAACATCCCTCTACTGTACACACTCAATGGCCTTTCTAAAAAAAACTATCAAATTTTTCAAAACCTCCTCAATGGCTATCAAGGAGATCTATTCGCAGTGCTGCAACACATCCAAGTTGAACGGTTCTATTATTCCAAACGTTATAGAGTCGGCATTTCAACCGTGGAACCCCAGCTCTCTATGGATGCACGGGAAAAACAACTCACGATGGACCAAAACTATGCCAACTTACCTACAGTCTTACATACCATCAGCTTTCACAAGGCTGAAGGAGAGCTTGTAGAAGCGAATCGTGGTATTATTGAATTTTCTGACTTGCTCAAAAGACCTGTGGAAAGTTTTAAATACCTTATTTCCACCATCGAAACCAATATCCTTAGTCTTACTTCTGGCCCCGCTTATCTCGATCTGGTCTATATGGCCACCACCAACGAAAAGCACCTAGATTCTTTTAAAACACTGCCTGACTTCAGCTCCTTCAAAGGGCGGATGGAACTGATCACCGTTCCTTACCTCGTTCACTACAAACTCGAAGAACACATATATGAAGAAGATATTCTCACCATTCGCCAAGTAAAGCCCGTATCCCCTCATGCACTTACCATACTATGTAAGTGGGCCGTCATGACCCGGCTGCGGCAACCTGACCCTGAAAACTACCCAGAAGAGATTCGCCCACTCATTTCTCGTCTCCACCCCTTTGAAAAACTGAAACTATACCAAGAGGATTCACTCAGGTCTGAATATTCACGAGAACAAGAGACGAAGCTCAAAGAATATAAAGATAAAGTTCTTGCTGAAAATATGTACAGCGTAGCCTATGAAGGAAGGTTTGGCGCTTCAGCCCGAGAACTCAAACGTATCCTTTATCGCATCGCACAAAATCCAAAGTGTCCTTCCCTCAATCCGTTCGCTGTATTTGCCGAACTTGAAGATCTTGTTGCAGATCGCAGCGTCTACGAATTTTTACAGTTCGAACCCAGAGGCAAGTACCACGATACACAAGGATTTATTCAAACTCTCAAGGAAGAGTTCCTAGCTACTTTTGAGAGAGAATTAATCGAGTGCTTAGATCTTGCCGACGCAGAAGAATACACCAGCCTACTCCAACGATATGTGTCCAACGTAGTGGCAGAAGTCAAAAATGAGAAGATGTGGGACCAAACTACAAACAGCTACATTCATGCGTCCCAAAAAATTATGGAAGAAATCGAACAAATCATTCGCATAGAGGGACTACGCTCCGAACACCGGCATAATGTACTCAGCCGAATTGCAGCATATCGTATCGAACAGCCAGACCGTGAAATCGAGCTTGGGGTCGTGTTTCCAGACTTACTCGAAAAAATCAAAGCACACTATAACCAAAAGCACCAAACTCGCATATTCTCCATCGCTCAAGCAATGACCGCAATTCTAAACCAACAAGTGGAGGCCCAGTTCGAAAAAGATCATGATCATGCATGGGTCGCCATTCAAAACTTAGAAAGTCGCTTAAATTACGACCGTGCTTCTATCCAAATATGCGTCCGAGAACTCATTAAATACAAAAAAGCAGCCAAAGAATCCCAACAACAACTCCCAACAACAACTCCGGAAAGCACCCCCACTCCACCACCTTCCTGAGTGACGATCAAACCAGGTTACTCATCTAGTATTTGCACTCCAAGAATAGAAGTATTATCTTTGGGTCGTGAATGTTTCTGTGGTACTTATAGCCATATATAAAATTTACAGAGTTGTGCAGTTTTCGTCCGTTTCTCTTATCTTAAGTTTCATTGACACACCCTAGCAAAGAGGACATTCTCATGTATAAAGCCGCCCTTGCGCTCATACAACTAGCTTGCTGTATCCCCATGCTGTTCTCATGCGACCAAGAATTAACTCGCGAGCCTATCGCCTTACACGTCGCGAGCCCTGTCGGAATGACGAAAGTCAGTACAGAAGTCAACGGAGAGAATATAGAAACCTTCTTTGTACTGAACGCCGACTTTAATCACCGCTATGAAACAGCTTCGATCTTAACACTCAACAGCCAAGGACAACCTATAGCTAGCTTGCCGATTAAACGCTTAGGAAGGCGCATTCAAGCTTCCGGAGATGCTGTTTGGGTCAGCTTCGACGCCAACCCCGAAAAAGGGATCTCTAGCTCTGTTGCCAGATACCAAGTCACTCCGGTAACAGACAACAACTCTGTCGCACAACTATCCCTTGATAAAGAATGGACCATTAACGAGACCTGTTCACCTCTAGGACTCGCTGTACGCGAAGGATTTTCCTACTTTGCAGTTTCTTGCACCAATGGGGAACTTCACTTAGGCTCTTCCGACGACAGCAAAAACCACGGTAAACTTTCACACATCCGCACGATCAAAGGCCCGAGTAGACTCAGCATGGTTTTTGATACCCAGCGGCAGCTTCTGTACTCCTTCGCCACAGATGTGGGAGCACCTCGTGGAGGAGATCTATTTGCCAAGGACAGTCAAACGTGGAATGACACGACCAAAGAACTCCTCGAAGGAGTCAACGATATTCCTGATGAGTATGAGAAAGCACCTTTTCAACGCGCTCGACTCGTACGCTCTACCAGCTCCTACCAATTTCACATTTTCGCCCTACTCGACCCGAACAATATCGATCAAGATGGCGATTTTATCTACCGCGACTTCAAAACGACTCGCGAAGAGTTCCATTGGCTCTATTTTTCTGTACTCAATGAAAAAGGGCTACTGGATCGCGAAAATGAAGGAGCAGAATACGTATGGCATAAACACTACCGCACCAACTTCGCGGATGCACAGCTCGACCCTCATGACAGCGAAGAACGCAGTATCCTACTCCTTCACCGCGGCGGAGATAACGCCAGTGATGGCAACCAAGTCATCCGCATGCGCTTAAATGATAACTACTCACGCTATGAAGAGATCAACCAAGCAGGAGTACTGACTAGTGAACTCTTTTCTTTCGAGCGCGTATACGGATTTGGACATCAAGAACAGGAAAACAAACCTGAAGACTGTACCTATCTCGACACAAGTGAAGAATGTGTCTACCAAAGAAGTTATCAGGACTACCTGCAAAGTTTCCAACTCACAGAGATTGGAGATCAAAAATATATGTTTGTCAACCATTTTCGACCCAATACAAACTTCAAAGACCCTAAATTTACCTTAAATGTCTTTCCCGAAAATGAACGGGAAACAAACATTTACCGTTCCAATGCAGAAGCCAACACATTTTCTTCAACTACAACCACCGATGGCCTCTATGGCTTCACCGTCAGCGCCAACCTAGCAAGTGAAAGTGCCACTCCCTACGTACACGTCTTTACCAATCAATTTTTTAAGGACACTGTACAAGTATTTCGCTTCTCTCCTGGTGAGGGATTTTCAACTGTCAACACCATCCAGTAAAGTATTCGTTACAATGGATGTATCCGTTTTTCATGATGATGGCTTCCCCTGATCAGGTAAGCCCTTGTGGAGTATTACAAGCCCATGTTCCTGCGAAAAATTATTGCTCAGGGTTTCAAGTCTTTTGCCGACAAAGTCACCCTTACCCTAGACCAACGCAACATCACTGGAATCGTCGGCCCAAATGGGTCCGGTAAAAGCAACGTGATCGATGCTGTACGTTGGGTCATGGGAGAACAAAACTCCAAAATGCTACGTGGTGAAGTTGCCACAGATATTATCTTTTCAGGTTCCGAAAAGCGCAAGCCACTCGCAATGGCTGAAGTTACGTTGGTGTTTGATAACCGTACCTACTCTGCATTTTGTCCCGTGGAATATCAAGGTGAGGACGAAATAGCTCTCACCAGAAGGCTTTACATCGATGGGCAAAGGGAATACCTCATCAATCGCAGGCCTGTCAGGCTAAAAGATATCGCTCAGTTTTTTGCAGCTACAGGACTCGGTGGACGTAGCTATTCGATGATTCAACAAGGGCAAGTGGACCGTATCCTCCAAGCCAAGCCCGAACAGCTCCGTGAAATCTTAGAAGAAGCTGCGGGAGTCCACATTTATAAACAACGCCGCCACGATGCTGACAGAAAGTTACAGGATACAGATACAAACCTCGAACGTATTGAAGATCTGGTGAACGAAATCACCACTCAGATGGCAACTCTCGAAAAACAAGCCAATGAAGCAAAGCGCTACAAAAGCCTATCTCATCTTATTCGAAGCACTGAAATCGAGCTGATGAGTCAAAATTATGCTACTTTTGTCAACAAGCGTAAACAACTCTCCACAGCACGCGAAGAAGCTTTACTTAAAGAAGCCGCACTACAGGTTGAAGTTGAACAGCTCGAATCCAAACAAAAGTCTATAAAAGAAGAGTTAGAAGCTACAGATCCAGAGTTAAATGCCTTAACAGAACAAATCACGACTTTGAGGGAACAAGTCGCAGGTACAGAAGCACAACTGAGCACCAAAAGCTCCATATTAGCTTCCAACAAAGAAAATCTTGCGACTCAAACAACCGAACTTACCCAGCTCCAGACACAAACGGTCGAATATGAACAGCAAATACACAAAGCCAGAGAACAGTTCGAACAAGCTGTGGAAGAAGCAGATATCCTTGAGAGCCAGATCGAGTTTTTTGCCGAAGAAAAAGAAAGTACCGCAGAACAAGTTCTCATACTTGAACAAAAGATCGAAGAATATCAGCTCGAACTCCGTGCCTACGAAAAAAAGCGCGATATGTCTCGCATGGAGCGGCAGAGCCTAGAAAAAGAATTCGCCGAAACCAAACGTAGCATGAACGAACACACCGAAGTAGTTACCGAACTGGAGCAGCACCTTTCAGAACACAAAATTCTACTTGATGGGATGCTACTCAAAGAAAACAAGCTACAGGCCAATATGGATAGGGTGGCCGCAGATAAACAAAAGATTGAGGTAAACCTCAGCCAAACTCAATATAAAGTCGAAAAGCTGCAAGCAACCCATACACAAAAACGCGAAGCCTTGCTAGCTACAGAGACCAAACTAGGGTTACTCACCTCATATGAAGAAAAACATCAAAACGACTTACGCACTTTTTGCACCGCCCTCCCTGCACATCTTCAATCTCAAGCTTGCTACCTCATCGACCACTTTCGCTTTCATGCTTCTGCAAACGGGTTAGACAAAGCATTGCTTCTGTCTATCGAATCATGGCTCGATCGCCTCGCCATCTCCAGTGAACAGTACATTCATGAGATCACACTGGAACTAAGCAAACACCAAATGAGTGGTATCCATGCAACCTTGACCACAGGTGCGCAAGAGGAGGTACCTCACATACCCGGCTTACAGCCACTGTCATCCTTCCTCGAAATCATCCATAACACGAACCCACATGATCTTCCCATACAAGATACCCTCTGCGGCATCTTTGTCGCCCCCGCTCCACTACATGATGAGCTTATACACAACCTACCTCAAACCGTGCAAACGGTGTTCTTTGCCGATGGTAGCGTATATAGCCCCAAATCCAAGCAACTCGTCCTCGGAACCCCACAAGGGGCGAAAGGTAGCCTCACCCGCAAGCAAGAAATCGAAACTCTCACAGAGGTCAGTGCGCAACACAAGCTTGAAATAGAGCGCCTCAACCTCCAGCTCTCCAAACACCAGGAACAGCTTAAAATATTCGAAGACCAGTTGCATGAGATTCACCAACAAGGTAAATCCATACAAGAGCAAGTGTATGAAATTAAAACAGAAGTCCGAGCTTCAGAACAAGAGTCCCTTTACAAACGGAACGAATTAGAAAGATTGCAAAGTCAATTTGCCGCACAATCGGCCTCTTACGAGACCTACGCCAGCAAACTTGAGACAATACGACAAACTCTAAAAAACAGCGATACCTGCATCGAAAAAAACAGCGCTGCCATTATCGAATTACAAACCGATCTCGAAGACTGCAAAGGCCGCCACGACGAAGCTCAAACACAGTGGGAAGAGCGTAGGCTTGACGTGCAAACCCTCAAAACCAGAGCCGAAACTTTACGCGAACACTTCGAACGCGATACCGTGGGACAGCAGGAACAAATTCAACGCCTCGAACAGAAAAAAAGCCAAACGCATAAGTTAGAGCTACAAACAAAAGAGATCGAAAATGAGGTCGCATCTTTAAGTGTGACACTCCAATCATTGCTCGAATCACGTGCAGCGTGCGAAGAACAACTCGCCCAAATGCGCGCCAATAGTTCCGAAACACTCCAACAGCTGCGTGAGTTGGAAACACAGATCCGAGAAGCCCAAAAAATGGCGCGTGAATGTAAAAGCACCTCCACAGAGTTGGGCCTCGAAGATGAAAGGGTCCAGTTCGCTCTCAGCAATATCCATACTCAAGCTCTGGAAAAATACTCACTCGTCATTGAAGAAACAACCCCCAAAGAAATCGAAAACTACGATGCTCAGCAAGCTGGACGCCAAGTTTCCCAATATAAAAAAGAGTTGCAATCCCTAGGCGACGTGAATATGACTGCAATCGATGCCTATGAGGAGCTGGCTAAAAGAAATGACTTTATCGAACAACAACGCAGCGAAGTCTTGGAAGCTAAAGAAAAGCTTTTACTCGCTATTGACGAAATTGAGGAGTCCACTAAGGAAAAATTTCTGGAAATGTTTCACACCCTCAACATGGAGTTCTCCGGATTATTTCCGATTCTTTTTCCACGCGGAGAAGGCTCCTTGCACCTCACCGATGAAGAAGATCCACTCCACTCCGGGGTCGAAATCTATGTGCGTCTTCCAGGAAAGAAAAGACAAAACATGCGCCTCTTTTCTGGCGGGGAAAAAGCACTCACCGCAATCGCACTTATCTTTGCGCTATTAAAGTCTAAACCAACTCCTTTTTGCTTCTTAGATGAGGTCGATGCTCCCTTAGATGAAACAAATGTCAAAAGATATAACAATGTACTGGAAGCACTCGCCGACCGCTTTCAATTTATTGTGATTACGCATCGTAGAAGGACAATGGAAGTTCTCGATACATTGTTCGGAGTGACCATGCAAGAACCAGGAGTTTCCAAAGTCGTGGGAGTCGACATGAACAAGTCCCTCCCCAGTCACTTGCAAAAGTCTTTTAAAGAAAAAAGTTCTTCAACACACGCTACACTCAACTAAAAACGACTGGTTAGGTATCCGCACCATCTTCAAGGATATTTTTGTCTTCCAGCACCGTGCGAATACACTCCCGTTCAAATACTTTATCTACGACCGGCCCCATAATGGCGTCTTCCGCGAAATTGCGGGAAAAGCGCCATAGTAATTCACACTCATACTTGCTCTTTTCTCTGACGACAAGCTCAATATGGGCCGACAAACCATTGTTGCCTTGAATATGAATCGATGTCCCGCTTGGCAAATAACGGAGCTTCATCACCGCTCCTTTCAGAGCAAGAATGTAATTCATCGGGTTGCGCTTCGGTAAGTTTACATTACACTCCACACCATCTTCATTATATTGACACTCCGATAAGATCTGAAAGCTAGGGTCTGAAATTAAAGAAGGTGCATGTACCACACCCAAATGGTCAATATCACGGGTGTTCGAGAGCACTTCAGCATATGAGGATTGAATCGTCATTCTGCCATGGACCTCACGTCCAATAGGACGACTCCCCATCTCAGGAGCCCGATGAAGCCAAATCAAGCCATCTTGCTCAACTACTTTGATCGGCTTGGCACAATACTTCTGTTTTTTAGGTGTATGGCATTTACCTTTTCCATCAAACTCATAGCCGTGATAGCCACAAGCAAGGTGACCATTTTTGAGGTAACCTTTGCTCAAATCAGCTCCCTTATGCGGACACTGCGAGTGTAACGCGGCAACTTCCCCATTCTCATTGCGGAAAAGCACCAGGCTCCCCAAAGCAGCGGCACTTACTTTTATGATCTTATTTTTATGTAATTCATCCGCAAAGATCAGTGGTACGGGTAACTGAGATCGTTCTTTTTTCTCAGGCCGAACAGCGTCCTTGTCCTTCATCACAAGTGGCGTTACCGCCAACGACCTGTTACGTGCTACTTGTGGCTGACGTGCATGCCGCACACACCATGCACTCGGTACCACCGCTCCCAGACCTGTTATTGGAGAGTATATCGGGGCGACAAACGCCATTCCAGCTGAAGAAAAGAAAGCCCAGAGCGGACCACAAATAAGCAACGTGCGCAGCATCAAAATCTCCTTGGATTAAAAGTACATCAGAATGGGTAGCCCACGAGTCTGGGTCTTACCCCCACGAGTCAGGAACAATTCCATTTTTCTTCATCAACAGCCCAGATGAAGACCTCTTGGTACTATATGGAAAATTCAACTCCCTGAGCAAGTGGAAGATGCGTCGAATAATTAATCGTATTGGTTTGTCTACGCATATACGCTTTCCATGCATCCGAACCCGACTCACGACCTCCCCCCGTCTCTTTTTCGCCACCAAAGGCGCCACCAATCTCCGCCCCTGAAGTGCCAATATTGACATTCGCAATGCCACAATCGGAGCCTACAGCTGAAAGAAACTGTTCTGCTTCACGCAAATCGAGTGTAAAAATCGACGAAGACAGTCCTTGTTTCACTTGATTCTGAATGCGGATAGCATCCTGTAGCTCTCCATTATAGGAAAGCAAGTACAAAATAGGGGCAAAGGTTTCCTCACCCACAATTTCCATGGACTCAGTGGCAGCCACAAGAGCTGGCTGAACATACAAGCCATTTTCTTGGCCTTTTCCATGTAAAACCTGACCACCTGATAATAGCTGCCCTCCTTGCAGACGCACAGCATCAAGAGCTTGCATCATGGCATCTACCGCTGCTTGGTCAATCAAAGGCCCTAAATGATTCTCACGCTCTAGAGGGGAGCCTATTTTCAGAGTGGTGAATGCTTTTTGGAGCGAGAGAGTCACCTGCTCCAACAAATCACGATGCACAATCACCCTCCGTGTTGAGGTACACCTCTGCCCTGCAGTGCCCACCGCACCAAAAACAATCGCAGGTATCGCCAAATCAAGTGGAGCTGTCTTGGTTAAAATTACAGCATTGTTCCCTCCCAGTTCCAAAAGGACTTTGCCAAACCTTTGGCTCACCGCCATCGCCACAGACTGTCCCATACGCGAAGAACCTGTTGCAGAAACTAACTGCACCCGAGGGTCTACTGCCATTGTTTTCCCTAAGAGAGCATCCGCATCTACCGTCAAGTTGCACACCCCAGCTGGCACAGCTGCTTGCTGAGCCGCTTCATGCAAAATTTTAAAGCAAGCAATCGCTGTTAAAGGAGTTTTTTCCGAAGGCTTCCATACCGTCGCATTGCCACATACCGTAGCGATAGTAAAGTTCCAAGCCCAAACAGCAACAGGAAAGTTAAACGCCGTGATGATTCCAACCACACCTAAAGGGTGCCACTGTTCATACATACGATGGTCTACTCGCTCAGAGAAGAGTGTACGACCACACATGGAACGAGAAAGGCCCACGGCATAGTCACAGATATCAATCATCTCCTGGACTTCCCCTTCTCCTTCAGTCAAGGACTTACCCATCTCTACCGAAACAAGACAACCCAACTCCTTTTTGGATGCTCTTAACAAATCCCCATAAATACGAATAAACTCACCACGCTGCGGAGCGGGGACTCCCCTCCAGAACTGCGCAGCAACTGTCGCCTGCTCTATGATTTGCTGATAGGTAGCATCTGTAGCAGCTTGCACCTTAGCAAGGGGCGCACTATCAATAGGAGAGTAAGAAACAAGTGCGGAACCCGTCGTCGTCAGCCATTTCACTCCATTTGAAGCACCACACATAAGCCCCTTAGAATCTAACCAATCCTGCCAAGTTTTCATCTACTGCAACCCTTTAAGAATAAGATAAGAAATCGTGTTACTTTTAAAACCGCCAACCGTGCTTCACAGACGATGCTAGCCTGGCTGCTCATAAGATGCCAATCATTTGTCGAAGAAGAGGCTACACTCAGGATGACAAATTAAGTAATTCTTACCCGGCACCGATAGCCTAGGCATGAATCACTTATTTAGCCCCCCCTCCTGGAATACAACGCGAAGTACTGCCTTCAGAGTACTCTTGCTGTCCAGCACACTCATGCCTGGGCTTCATCCAGTATGGGCACAACCCAATGGGTCCCCATCGTCATGGGTTGAAGTCGAACCCGAGTTGACCCACCCCAACGATGATGCAATGGACAGCAAAACTCCAGATCTTTTTTATCCTCGTGAGCTTTTACAAGAGACGATACTCAACATTATCCATGCATACTACGTCGATGAACACCGAGCAACTGCAGAAGCATTACTCACACAGCTACTCAACGAACTCGCCACGCGTCCAAGCGTTGGACTCAAAATCAGCAAACAACTCTTAGCCATATACCCCCATCACAATAAAAAAGATCGTTATCAAGTACATCGCCATCAGTTACGTACGATCAACGATCTGACAAAGGCACTCATCAGCTTAGAAGGTTGGGCACTACGCAACTTGAGCGAAGATATCAACCAGTTGAGAGAGAAGCTCCTCACTCCCCCAGGAAATTCTGAATACCTGGCTGGATTATTTCTCATCCGACTGCTACTTCATTCCCTGGATAGCCACTCAGACCTCATGTTCCCCGCAGAGTATCGAGAACTACGCGATGGCACAGAAGGCAAGTTTGGGGGTCTAGGGATGCTCGTAGGAGTCCGAGATGGCATGCTCACCGTGATCAAGCCACTTCCTCAAAGCCCCGCGGAAAGGCTGAATATCCAAGCTAAAGATCGCATCATTACCATCGATGGTCGACAAACATACGGTAAATCTCTAAGTGAACTCATTAAAGTGATGCGTGGGACTCCAGGGACTCCCGTACAGTTACGCATCCTACGCGAACAAGGTACCCATATCGAAGAGCTGCTAGTCAATCGAGAAGTAGTCCAAGTACCTTCCCTAGAATGCAAAGATATCAAGCTTAAACAAGGGTATGCCAAATATCTCAAAATCGAGAGCTTCAGTGCAAAAACATCTCTCGAAGTCGGAAAGATGATCGCACAAATGCAAGCAGAGAAAAATACCTATGCGGGTCTGATTATGGACTTACGCGATAATCCCGGTGGACTGCTCGACCAAGCTATCAAAGTTGCCGATCTATTTCTCAAACGTGGAATGATCGTGTCCACGAAAGGCAGGCTCGTGGAGCAGGAAAACAGTCACAAAGATGAGCTAGAAGAAACAACTATGCCGATGGTCGTCATTGTGAATGGAGATAGTGCTTCTGCAAGCGAAATCGTTGCCGGAGCACTTAAAGATCACCGGAGAGCGCTGGTCATTGGTCAGCCTACTTTTGGCAAAGGCAGCGTACAAACTTTATTTGAACTACCTGACCAAATGGCACTTAAGCTCACCATCGCCAGATACCGCACCCCAGGTGGCGTGCCTATCCAAGGATACGGCATCTTTCCAGATGTACTTATTCAACCTTTGTTTGCACACAAAGAAAATCTCAACCTATTCGGCTCAAGAAGGTATCTCAAGGAAAAGTTTTTAAAAAATTATCTCAAAGAAAAAAGGAAGCAGCATAACTTTGAAACGCTCAGCCCCCTCCCCAACAGCATACACGGCACTTATCTGACCAAAGAAAGCTATGCCTTTTTTGGCGACAAGGCCAGCGACCACGAACTGGAGTGCGCACTTGAGATACTCAACTCATTACAGGCATATCCACACTCCCCACAACATCTTGCCCCACGTTCCACTCACTGGCTAGGCTTAGCACAACACAACTTACAAAAAAAGTTCACCCACTGGAATGCATCCGTCGAACATTATCTCGCAGACGAACACCACCTACATTTCTCATCCATCCATAAGCAGAGCTTGCGGCCATTAAAAAAACCACAGCTCAAAATAGAAATTCCCACACCTGATTCCTCTATACATCACACAGCAGGGGAACGCATCCGTGTACAGGTAAAAATATACAACCCAAATCAAGCACCCCTACCTTCTTTTTCACTCTACTGGTTCTCACGCGGGAATAAGCTTGCTCCACAGGAAAAACTCTTTTCTGGCTTAGCTGCTCAACAAACGCAAAGCATATCGCTTCCCTTTAGCGTTCCAAGTGAATGGGAGGACTCCAGTCTTGTGGCTCATTTAGGTGTGAACATCTTTGGCTTTATCTCTTACCACTCCCAACAGAGCCTACAACTCAAAGTGGCAAAAAGGCAGAATGCACAGATGAAAGTGCTGACTTCGTTCACCGATGGAAAAAATAGCCGTGTTCAGGGAAAAATCGAACCTAACGAACGTGGCTTTATCCATATTTATTTACAAAACACAGGAACGATCGCTCTCAAGGATGTTCAAGTCGAGGTCATCAATCTCTCTGGAACACAATTTTCCTTTCCTGAAGGAAGTACACAAAAAAACTTCGACCTCGGCGTAGGCGAGCATACCTCTGCTCAAATAGCTATCCTCGCGCAACATAATATTTTCAACAGCCAAGTTTTTTTTGGCATCAAAATCAAAAGCTCTAGCTTAAATCAATCCATTCTCAAACAGGTGGTCATCCATAGTTTTTCGGAGACAGGCTATCAGTATTCTAGGAACCAAGGCTTTGAAAAATAAAATCATTTGTATTGTTGCAGATAACTTCGAACTCGATGCGATCCATTTAGTACACCAATGGGCATCCTCCAACTACGAAATGACTTACTTGCTTCCAACGGAAGATCCCTCACAGCACCTCAAAAATTGCAAGGTAAGCCATACAGCATTATATGGACACCTTAAAAGTTTTTACTTAAGTAAAGATTTTGACCTTTCTGAAATATCTCTGACACTCAGCACTTATGAAGCGATTATTTTCGTCGGTATTTCAACTACTTTCTCTTTTACTTTTTGGAATGTTGCAGAGCTAAGCACAATCCCTAAAATGGTTTGGATTACCGAAAAAAAAGCCGATCGCCTGCATCTGCACCAAAATACGCGTCAGTACTTACACTCTATTGTACGGACTTCACAAAAGATATTTGTCACGCATCCAAACGTTCAATCTTTCCTCAGCGGTATCGAAGAAAAGCAAATTCCTATTATCTTGCCTATCCATACTCGAAATATTGTCTTCTTTGATGAGCTACAACGCCAACAAATACGGCAAAACAACAAATACACCTGCACAAATGTCGTTATCTTTGCCGAATCCTCCAGCGATGACTTTACGTATCTCAGTTTTTGCTTAGAGTCTTTCTATCTTTTTTGGATAAAAAACCCACAATCCAAGCTCATCCTACATGGTCCCTGTGCGACAAATCCTGTGCTAAATTATATGATCCAGTCACTGGGGTGTCAGGAGGCCGTAAAAACAGTCACATCCATAACACATGCCGAAAAACCTCCCTACTATAGTGCATCCGACCTTGCAGTGGTATATAACGAACCCTCATCTGCAGATAGCCCAATTTTGTTTGACGGTTCAGTTTATCAGTACTACACCAACGGACTACCCTTGATGGTCCACGAAGACAGTCTGCACGAGTACTCTGATTCACTCAATCAAGACATGATTCATACTTTTACAGCCAATCACGTTAGCCTTGCTCAATGTTTTTTTAAGCTCACCCAAGCACTACCCCATCATTGCAGAAACAAGCAAGCACAGGCTTTCCAATCTCAGGTCTATCAAGCCATCAAAACAGGAGGACATATGTTTGTCAAAGAGCTTCAATCGGTTGTATCTGTCCCTAGCCAAGAGGTCTTGGACCACAAAAGGCTCCATCACGACAACGTGTTCTCTTGGATACAAATTATGGAGGACAGCGAACTAGAGTCTAACCCATTTAACACAGACCAAGAAACAGAATTAATCCATTTTATCGAATCCAAAAACGCACACAATCTCAGTCATAAAATACTCTGTGCAGCAGGCATCGTGTACATGACACAGTCACGCTTTGATGA
>JAPPOJ010000092.1:17545-49572 GCA_028817975.1 Zetaproteobacteria bacterium
CGCCTCGTACTCGAACTTTCCAGCATGCAGGCAACAGAGTTTTATCCTACTCGACTTCACCTCGCCAAGTGCTACTTACGTACTCAAGTATACGACAAAGCCATGCGCAATTTTCGCAAAGCACTTGCAATCAATGTGGACAGTGCAGATGCACGATTTGGTGTCGGGCTTGTCTATCTGAAGTTAGAAATGTTCGACGAGTCCATGGACCACCTTAGTAAGAACATCTACAAACATATGCATCACCAACCTTCGATTTTAGCTTTATGTCGCTGTGTCAGTGAGCACCCAGAGCCTAACAAAGCCATCAGCCTACTTGAAGAGATCTCCGAATGGACCGATCAGGACCCCCACATATTGCTCGCACTTTCCCAACTCTACCGTAAGTGTGGACAAGCAGATGTAGGACAAATCCTACTCGACCAAGCCCTTGGCGAGTAAAATCCATTGACAAAAAACATATTTCTTATATATTGGGAGCTTTCACTTTAGAAAAGTATTGCTATGTCGACAAAATTCACCTTCCGCAATGAGAGCTTCATCTGCTGTGTCTGTGGCTTTTCTGTTCCCGAACTCACTTCAGGCTGCCGCAACCATTGCCCACAGTGCCTAAGTTCACTGCATCTGGATGAATTTCCCGGTGACCGGCAAAGCAAGTGTCAGGGGATCATGCGCGCACAAGGTTACTACCGGCACAAGAAAAAAGGGCTGATGCTTCGCTTTACCTGCGAAAAGTGTGGGGAACAAAAAGTCAACAAAGCAGCCTTAGACGACCCTGAATGCGCAGATAACTACGACCTTATTTTATCGCTCACCCCCAAATCTTAAATATTCACCAAAGAAAGCATACCCAAAACAGCTATGCGTATCTCAGCCCAAATCTTCACAACCACTTCCACCCCACTCTATCAAAACAATTGGGTGAGCCCCTTAGGCCCCCTCTGCCTTGTGGCAGATGACCAAGGTTTACGTGCCGTACTGTGGGATAACGACTTGCAGAGCACACGTGTATTACAGTATCTCTCCCAGATCCCTACCGAAGGGACACAGTACATTTTAGAGGCAACTAAAAATCAGCTTCAAGATTACTTTTCCGGGCACCGCTTAAAATTTGAGTTACCTTTAAGCATCCACGGCACCTTTTTTCAACGCCAAGCCTGGCAGGCCTTACAAAACATTGATTATGGAGCAACTGTCTCATATAAAGCCCAAGCTCTTGCCTTAGGACGGTCAAGCGCATACCGAGCTGTCGGACATGCTAACAGCCAAAACCCACTCTCCATCATTGTGCCCTGCCATCGTGTCGTCCGCCACAACCAAGAACTGGGCGGATACGCCGGTGGGATCACCCGTAAACGCACACTACTGCTCCATGAACAAAGAGTGCTTAAGGGGAATAATCATGGCTTGGAGGACTCACTTCCTCTCGCAGAGCTGAAGTAGCTGGCTCCACAGTCTCAACTTTAATCTTGTCCACACGACGATTGGAAACCTCAACAATCTCAATGTGAAAAGGCCCCACTTGCACACGCTGACCAATACGCGGAATTTGCCCCAGCAAGCCAGTAACCCAGCCAGCCACTGTTTCACTTTCTTGGCCACGTTTATCCTCATCGAGGGTCTGAGGATCTATGCCAAAAAAGTCAAAAAACTCATCCAACTTAATCCCACCCACAACCTCATGGATATGCTCTTGGAGTTGAACAATCTTTGCGTCCTCTGTATCGTGCTCGTCTTGAATCTCACCAACAATCTCTTCAAGGATATCTTCCATTGTGACGATTCCAGCGGTACCACCATATTCATCAATAATAATCGCCATATGATTTTTGGTACGCCGTAAATCCTTAAACACCTCGATAATCGGTTTCGAGTCCGGAGCAAAGTGTGCCTCACGCAACAGATCTGTAGCTGTCAATTGACTCCAAACCTCTTGCCCAGCAGACAACTTCGCTAAAATATCCTTAACCAGCACCAGCCCGACAATTTGGTCGATTCCGTCACGGTAAACCGGGACACGCGAATGACCTGTTTTTAACATCACATCCACCATATCCTTGATGGGTGACTCTAACGGAAAAGCGGTTAAGTCAGGCCGTGGAGTCATAATTTCACGGACCAAGGTCTCATCAAAGTCGAATGCACGCTCAATAATGTGCTTCTTAAAGGTTCCCAAAACACCCGCTTTCTCTCCCTCACTCACCATCAGCTCGATTTCTTCTTCGGTAATCAACGGTGCTCGTTTTCCTCGTGACAGGAACCTTATAATCAGGTCCGCAAAGCTTGACAAACCAAGCACAATGGGAAAACTGGCATAATAACCAAACTGTATGAACTTCATCGACCACAGAGCAAACTTCTCCGCATGTGCTTTGGCAAACGACTTCGGAATAATTTCACCAAATACCAAAACCCAAAAAGTCGTCAGTCCAGTAGCTATCCCAACCGCCCCACTCTCAGAGTACTTCTGCACCAAAGCAGTCGTAACCGAGGAAGCCAAAATATTTACCACATTATTAAAAAGCAAAATAGTGGTGATCACACGACCTGGGTAATTGAGCCATAGCTTCAACGCACTGGCGCGAGAACCTTTTTGCTCAAGTAGGAGCTTAACTTTAATAAAACCCAAGGAAGTAACAGCTGTCTCAGAGGAAGAAAAGAACGCGGACGCCAGCAAGCAACCAAAAATCACATAAAGATAAGCAGACTCCTCCGCGATAAATTGTAAAATCATCTACCTACCCAGACTTTCAAGGGGTTCAAAGTCAAGCTCCATCTTTTGCATAACACCACTGTGTTCCTTTAAAAATGACATTATTTTTCTTTGCTCTATGAGCATACGCTTTTCATCTGCAGGGTGCTCATGATCATGACCCAGCAAATGCAAGACAGAGTGTACAATCAGAAAAGCTGTCTCATGGCCTAACGCATGCCCAATCTTGTGCGCATTAACACCCGCCACAGCCAGGCATAGTACAATGTCGCCCAGAGAAACTTCCCCAGGATGCACCAGCTCATCTTGCGAAACAAAGGCTTCAAGAGGCTGCTGGGCTAAAGAGTCACAGGTCAGCGGCTCTTGCCAATGTACCATAGGAAAAGATAAAACATCCGTAGGCTTATCCTTACTACGGTGTTGACTATTCAAACGATGTATTTCCTGTTCCGTTACAAACGAAACACTCACTTCAACGGACTTGAACTCAAATTTCTGGAGAACGATCGTGATCAACTCACGTATCGTATCAGAGGGGATATGTCGGTCAGATAGCTCATTGTAGACGCTTATATCGTAACTCGGATCGGGGTCGCTCATGTATGTTTTATGATCCTTTTTAACATCACTTCCGTTTCGGCCGCGAGTGCAAACTTAGCACTTCCGCCTGTGCATTACAAGAGTCGGCTTGGTCGTCTTCTTCAGCATGACGAATGATTTTGAGAGCCCCGCTTGCAGCAGTAGGCTGCGCAAAAGGGCTAAAATCAGCATAGCCCTTCTTTAAAGAGCGCAAATCACTGCAACGTGCCGGACGGCTGTCCTCAGATGTGTGTCGACTTAGCCGCACAATCTGTTCTTCTAACCAGCTGTCCTGAGATTTAGGTTGTTTCTGCATGTTGTATTTTCAAAAGTAAGGAACCCTAGCCACAATAGGAGTAGTCCTTGCACTAAGTAAACTCCCCCACACGGGTAAGTCTACCATGGATAATCCTGCCGAGCGTATTGGCTGACAGGATTTTTTGCCTAGAAAGCACTCAACTTATCCTAATTTTAATAGGCAAGTTACCGCTGACAAAACACTTCGTAATGCCCCACTCCTTGCGACTCAAACATCGACTCAAAGTTGGATACATATTTCCCAGCAAAAGGCCCTTTCAAAGGCTTGCAACAGACGCTCCACCCGGCGGATTCAAAGCTCCGCTGTGCAAAGTCCGCATAATCTGCAGAGTCCGTTTTCAGCCAAAAAATACCACCTTGCCGCACAACCGTAAGCAAGGACGAAGCGAATGCGTCATTTAATAACCTGTGCTTGCGTTGCCTTTTTTTCTTCTCCCAAGGATCTGGGAAAAAGCAGAATGCACCAGCTAACTCTTGCGGAGCAAAAATACGCGGGACCTGCCGAGCATCCCCAAGAATAGAAAATACATTCGAGTTCCCTTCCGCCTGGGCACTTTGTGCAGTCGTGACTACTCTTTTTAAAGTAATGTCCATTCCCAGAAAAGCGTAGTCCGGTGCATTTTCACGTGCCATCTGGTTAATGACCCGCCCATGATGCGCGCCAATTTCTAGAATCAAATGAAGAGGTTCCTGCATATCTGCAGACCTCGCGCGAAAGAGCTGAGGCCAGTTCCCCTGACAGTTCAGCAGCTTACGTCCAGCAAAAAGGTTCGACGCCTCGGCGTTCTCCAAGGCATGCAACTTTTCTGCATAAGGATTAACATTCGCATTAAGCTCAGCAGCAAGAGGGGTAAAAATATCACGATATTTTGCAGGCATAGTATGACGACATCTTGTTGAATAAGTAAGTGGGTTGCAAAGAACGACTCTAAGATGGACGGTAAGCCGGATTCTGTCTATAAGAAAACTTAAGAAACTGCCATTCATCTAGATTGCTTGTTACCAAGCAATTCAAGCGGCTTACCCGGGGTGCATCGGGCAGATGTCACAGTTGTTAAAACACTGCTCACCCCTGCTTAGCCTTGCTTCGGATAGGGTTTACCAAGCCGACATGTCACCACATCGCTGGTGAGCTCTTACCTCACCGTTTCACCATTGCCTCTTAACAAGTTAAGATCGGCTGTCTACTCTCTGTTGCACTTTCCGTCGGGTCACCCCGCCTGGCCGTTAGCCAGTATCCTGCCCTATGAAGTCCGGACTTTCCTCCCCAGCATAGCTGCGGCGGCAGTTTATCCAACTTAGAGAAGCTTTGCAGTTGTGGATTATATTAAATTTTAAAGAAATGTCAAACAAAAAAGCAGAGCTAATTGCTTACCAGCGACACTCCAGCAACATCTGCACCAGGAGTCAAGAGCTGGCTGCGAATGCGCGTTGCAGCCTGTAACAACCGGGCCTTCACAGCAGCGCAGCTTTGCGCTTCTTCCACCATATAATGCATCATTTGCCGCCAAAAATCCAAATTACGACAAGCCAAAAACATATCCACACCGGCTAACAAAGCATTTTTGAGCGTTTTGCGTAAATCTTGATCGTTTTGGCCAACTGCACTCATCGTCATATCGTCGGAAACAATCACACCCGTATAGCCCAAACGTTGCCTTAGAATATCCTCTAGCCATACACGCGACGCATATACCGGCTGAGGATCTACCTGAGGAAAGATACAGTGGGACACCATAATCATCTTTACCTGTGCGTTTAGCTCGCTATAAGGCAACAATTCATGTGACTCCATCGCAGCAAACGAAGTAGGCACAGCACATGCAGCCACATGGGTGTCTAACTTGGCTCTACCTTGACCAGGGTAGTGCTTCAAGCAGCCCAAAACTCCTTGAGACTGCAAACCTGCTAAATAAGCTCGCGCACGCTCGACACAACGTTCAGGATCACGGTCAAAACAGCGGTCTCCAATAGCTTGTTGTTGCGGATAATCGAAGAGGTCAACGACGGGAGCAAAATTGAGGTGAAATCCATGACGCTTCAAAAACAGCCCCACTTGTGCGCCATACCCAGTCATGCATAACTCTTCCTCTGGGTGACCACGGAACACCTCATACGCAGGCCCCAAATCGGGCACACCTAACCTGTGCAGCCGGCTTACGCGCCCCCCTTCCTGATCCACTGCGAACAAAGGACCCGAACGAGCTAGACCTGCAGAACAAGTCGAAACCTCACGCATGAGCGCGTGCAAACTTTGTAAGGAATCCATATTACGGCGAAACAAAGTAACACCCAAAACAGGGCGCTCACTCAAAAAAGCCCGCTCACGCACAGAAAGAGTCGAGCCTTCAATGCCGCCCAAAATCACCTGAGCAGCCACGTCCATGAGCATAGAGTCACTCATCAATAATCTGTAAAATATAACGCTTGGAAAGCTTTGCGGCCGCACAGTTGATAATCGTACGAATCGCGTCTGCAGTACGACCTTGGCGTCCAATGACCTTGCCAATATCTTCTTTCGCCACACGCAGTTCTATAATATTGGTTTGATTGCCTTCAATTTCGTTGATATCAATTCGCGTGGTCTCATCCACAAGTGCATTTGCAATGTAGGCGACGAGGTCCTTCATGGAGACATCTGATTCGCTCATAATCTAATTCCATTCTCTGTCAATCAGGTTGTTTGCTACGCCTGCCAGGCGGGAATACCTTGTGCGAGAGCGAGACAACTATCGGCAACAACTTGTGCCTTCTGCCCTATTATATAGGATTACTGCTATATTGAAAAGGTGTTACTCGGCAAGTGTCTTTTTCTAGAGCAAAGACTTTACCCCAGAGAGCGCACAAACCACATGCAGAAAAGGAAAAAGATCAGTATGGACTAAGGTCCGAAAAATCATGTATGAAAATCTCATTCTCAAAGCGAGCAATTTGAATCTTATCCTTCATCACAAAGCCGTACGCTCGCAATTTTATCAATGTTTCTCTTAATAATTGTTGCGCATCGTGACATAAATCTAAACGGAGACAAAGACCTTTCGGGAGGACTAAAACAGCTTTGTCGAGATATTCAAAAGCCACTAATGGGGGAATCAAAGGCAAAGAAAGGCTGTGAGCACCTAATGTGTTAAGCGCATCAATCCATTGGCTACGCCGTGAGAAAAAACGACGGTAGAAGGGCTGGTCCACCCACACCCCTGTTTTCTCAACGAGAACAGCATAGTCCATCGGGTAGCCATAATGTGGATATTCATACGCCACAAAACATGACCCTTCTCCCAGAGTACGCAAAGGCACAAATGCAGAAGAAATAGATGGCTTTTTCTCCATATTTTCTAGGCAATTATATATTTTTTGTTGATCAAAGAGCATATAAAAAAGATGATAGAGGTTCGCTGAGGCCATACAGATCTCCCCCTGGAACGCGAGTATTTTACATGCACCGTTCAAGAAGCTCTGGTGCCTCCCATCGGAATGTCCGCTGACACAAACTAGGAAAACTAAAATCAGCTTTATATTCCTAACAGACATAGAAAGTACAACACCATGACACAAGAAAAAAGCAACGTCGTAGACTTAGGTGTTTTCCGTCGTAAAAAACAAGATTCCACTGCACAAGCAAACAAAGCCAAACAAGTCGATGAGCAGTGGACCAACTCTTTTCGCAAAATATTGCAAAAGAATATGGATATCGAGTCTAAGTTGCGTAAGGAACGCGGCCAAGCAAATCTTAAGATCCTTAAAAGATACCGGCTCACATAGCTCACGCTTTTTCAACCTATCCTTGGAACAAAGGCACCCAAACACCACCAGCCTATTCCTAACTAATATTTGCACGGAGAATTTTTCTGAGTGAATTTTTCTCTTTTTCCCTGATGTGCAACTGCTAGACTCGTCTTAGATCAGCTGGACATATCGACGCATCCACGCAGTCACGGTTGCAAAAGTTGCGAGAATCGAGGTCAAAATGACGGAAGAATGGTTGACAATCGTCGAATATGCGCGCCGTTTTCAAATTTCAGATATGACCGTTCGTAGGCGCATCAAAACAGGACGCATCCAAGCGGACCTCCGCGAGGGAAAATACTACATCCCTGTAAGCCAAAACGTACCACATGTGAACGAAGCCACAGGGGGGTACGAGACCCATCCAAGAGCAACATATGCAGCAGATGGAATGGCTCGTAGGGCGCCCGAGCCAGCCACCCCAACATATTCCCCTCAAGCAGAACAAATAGGCGGTTATGCACCCAGCCCTGCGACACCACGTTGGCAAGCCCCCCACAACAACATCAACTCCCCTCGATTAACTGTAGATAGAGGCCATACGACGTCTCCAGAACAACCCTCTGCACGCGCGCACGCTCACCCGACGAAGGTGACTCCCACTCCAAGAGGGCCTGGCCCCGAACGAGACACGACAGGTATCCCGTCCAGACCAAAAACAACCGACATCACAGCTGTGTCGTCTTCGAAGCTGTTAAAGCTGTGTGACGACTTGTTGGCTCAAATGAAAGAGAATGAACGCAAACTAGAAGAGTCTTTTTGTGGCAAATACGGAATGCTTGAAGAACAGGTCAAAAGGCTAACTGCAGAATTAGAAAACCGGGATTTAAAACTCAATCGACTCAGTGAACAGGTTGAAGACCTACAACTGCTCATCAAAATCCTCGATGACCAAGACGCAGCGTCCTAAGCACCCCACTTACCAAGAAAGTAGACACGCATCTCCGTAGCTCAAAAAACGGAAGTCATGCGCTAGTGCCTGCTGATATAAGGACTGAGCCTCCGTATACCCAATGAGCGCACATACCAACATAAACAAAGTTGATTTCGGTTGATGAAAGTTGGTGAATAGGCCATCGACAACACGTGGATTAAAGCGGTCTGCTTGAGAACGTGGAAACACAAATAGCCGTGTCTTATGCCATCGATCACAATCAACCGTACTTTCCAAAGCATGGCCCGCTTCCACAACTTGCTTCGCAAACGACTCCACACAACGAAAACTCGTCGTACCCACACAAATAACGCGACGCCCTTGCTGTTTTGCCGCAGTAACTTTGCGCCAAGATGCCGCAGGTATTTGATAGACTTCTTCATGCATAAAATGTGCCGCAATATCAGATGTTTTTACCGGCATAAAGGTTCCAGCGCCCACATGCAAGGTTACTTCGGCAATTTCCACCCCTGCAGCACGCATTTGCTCTAACTGGCCCTTGGTGAAGTGAAGTCCAGCTGTCGGCGCCGCAACACTGCCCTGATGCTTCGCGTACTCGGTTTGATAACGCAGTGTATCCACCTCACGCAAGCATGCATCTGTGGGATCTCGACGAATATAAGGGGGCAAAGGCATCTGCCCGTTTTTGGCGGCCCAATCGAGTAAATCCAGTTCCGCACAATTCCACTGCAAGCTCAGCACAGGGGCACCCGTATGGTCTTCTTTTTTCTCAACCACAGTCGCCTGCAGCCCCTCTGCAAAGCAAATTTGCGCTCCCGGAACGATCTTGCGCACCGGCTTACCCAGCGCATGCGTCCAACAAACCCCAGATTTTTCTGGAGTTGAGAAAGGAGAACCGAGCAAAAACAGCTCGACCTTGGCGGACTTACCTAGATTAGACAAACGTCCCACGAACCGGCTGGGGAAAACCTTCGTGTTGTTTAACACTAAGACTGTTCCTGGCTGCAAAAAGTCTTGCAAATCACGGGTACAAGCCTCGGTCGCACTGCTCTGTAAAGGGTCCCAAACCAGCATTTTTGAGCTAGAACGGCGTTCCAAGGGCTGCTGAGCGATACACTCACTTGGCAAACAATAGTCAAAGTCCTCTAAAGATAAATGATTCTGGCTTTTCTCTAGCACGTCTCAAAACCTAAAAATTATAGAAAAATCTTGTATAGATGCAGACAACAAGATTAAAATTTCATACAAAACAGCGCGCTCGAAGATATCACAAGTAAAAAAATGTGTAAACAAAAATAAGCAGAAAAGATGCCCCATTCCCGCTTGCCCACCTCATGATAGAATTGAGCAGATCCGTACTCGTTTTGCAATAGCCGAGCGTAAGGAAACAGTATGTTCTCATTTTTCACCGACCTTGACGAAATCGAGAGCGAGTCTCACAGTTTTGAAAATGACAATATTGCACATAAACAAAAGAAAAAAATAAAATCAAGAATTAGCTCTCACGGTACCACAATGCTTGAGAGCGTTTTTGACTACCTGCTCCCAAGCTCCGATACCGGATCTAAAAAAACCTTTGATGTCAGTGCTTATTTTTTCTTCCCTCCACAAATGAACATCAACATCAACAATTATCCCCCCGAAAACTTCTATCGTGACCTCTCACCGTTTTACCGCTTGAATGAGCCTAAATACTCCTACAAAGACTTTGTGGGTAACTCACGCAAAGGACTGCGTTCTCCTCTAGAAATTATTGCCAGCAAGCTACACGAGCTGAAAGATGCACCCTCTTTTCAAGAAAAGTACCGTTTGGAGCGACAATGTATCGATTATGTGCGCACATTTTCCGCATCTTACGTCGCCTACTTCTTACAGCGGGTCTCACGTCGCATCAAAAAACTAGAGAGCACTCTATCCTCACCTACCGATACTTCCAAAGCCACCAAAATTGAAAATCATTTAACCGCGATTTCCCCTCTCATCGACCGAAGTATCGAGATTTCCAAAAAATTTCTAAACCTCAACACACACCACATTATTGGGGATGACGACCCATATATGCTTAAAGTCCAAGATGAATTCGCCATTGCTCACGAATATTGCTTCTACAAACTCAAAGAGGGTATCTCTCACTTAGGCGCAGCCGTCTACAGTGTACCTAACCAGTACCAACAGGAGAGCTTTGTCAAACTCCAGCATAAGTTTAAAGTCTTGGCACGAGGACTTAGTATTTACGCCCAACATCACCATTTTTACTGGATAGACGCCGAAAGCAACCAGCAGCAGCAAGAAGCTTATGTCTATCGACTTGGCTTTCTCAAAAAGCGCATCTGGCAAGTTTTTTTTCTCGAAACCAAAGCGAAAACCGCACAAGCCTTTCAAAGACAATTTAGCTATATGCTCGCAGCAGGATTTGCTGCACTGTGGGCATTTTTCGCCAACATTCTTATCTTACGCTTTTTACCCCAAGCAACGGACGAAAACCCCTTACAAGGCCTCCAGGATTTGCTTGGGGTAAGCGGACTGCTGCTACTCACCATGTCTATCTTTGCCTATATTCTCAAGGACCGCATTAAAGAAGTCGGGCGTTCTAGCTTGTATCGCGCCTTTTTCCGCAATCAACCCGACTATGAAGAGAATGTCTATCAACGCCGCTTCGACAATTCGACCATCGTTATTGGTCAGGTACGCGAGTGGTTAAACTACACAGGAGCCAAATACTCCATTCCTGACGAAATCACTAAAATTAGGCACTCTGTACTCAAACAAAAACCTCTCCTCGGAGAGTCCGCACTCCATTACCATAAGCAACTCATCATGGACCAAAGTCGCCTCGACCTCGGCGATATGCCCATTGCAGGTCTCAAAGACGTACTGCGCTTTGATCTCAGTCACTTCATCCAACAGCTTGCAAACCCTACAGAAATCCAAGTTTTTCTATCGCGCAATGGAAAAATCCTCGAAGCGAGCGTGCCACGAGTGTATTATGTTGATTTTTTAGTGAAGTACCTCTACTTTGATAGTGCAGGCGAACAACAATCTTTTTTCGAGTGCGAGAGATTAGTTCTCAATAAAAAAGGGCTCGTCCGGATTGAGTCCATTCTGTGAACTCTACACCGCGAGCGATTCCAGGAAAGGATACCGACATGCGACACTTGCCCATCCTATGGAGCTGCTTTTTTTTCACGCTCTTTTACCAATCCCACGTGTTCGCCTTAGTCTCCGTTTCAGCTTCCCAAGGACAACGTCACGGCGCTTTGAACTTTGCGACAACAACAACGCAGTCACAAACCAAGAGTCACGACACAAGCGTCAAATTAACCGTTGACCCCCTTCCTCTGATACCTCTGGGCTTAGAAGTAGCCAAGCTGCAGCACACCTTGGAGCTGAGTGCTCAAGAACACACTTTGTCCGCGGGGCATTTAAATGGCTATGGCCTCGGACTCGAAGCATGGATTCCTATCTTCCCTTTCGTGACTCCCTACGCACGGCTCATGAAACAAGCAGGAGAGCTGCGTGCCGAATACGATAGCTCACTCTTATCCTACGCAGGCTCGACCAGGGTGGATTACCTTTACCACAGCGAAGAAGCCAGCCTCGGAATCCGCTACGCCCCCGTTGCGCTTCCTCTCGTCAACGTGTCTGTTTTCTTAGAATACATCTATTCACAGCACCACTTTATGTTTAACAACTTTGCCGACGCAGCCATTCTGGCCAGTCCAGAAAAACAGCTTCTTCAAGAAGAGATGGGTTGGCAAAGTAGTGGAATCGCTCTCGGACTCAAGGTCGGGATCTAAGCTACTCTTACGCGTAAAAATAAGCACTCATTTTAATAGCATTTTTGCTTTTTTCTTTTGTTTTGCTTAATTTTACCGCAAGCCTACCGATGGAGGGACAGCACAAAGGAGGTGTCCAAGTGGCTATTGGTACAATTCTTTCCATTCCGAACCCATACTCAAACTTCGCCCGCATACGCGATGAGACGGGGCTCACCCACACAGTGGGTAAAGCAGATCTTCCTGAAGATGTGGACGTCGGCGACGAATTCGCCTACAAAGTCGAGATCTGGGGCAATGATAGTGGCATCGCCTACAGTCTAGAAGAAGAAGACTAACCATCTGTTTCACAGTCGGATTTATAGAGCATCGATATCCAATGAGGGTCGTTGAGCAGATCTAAATAAGGCCCCTTTTTGCTCTTGCGGGTCAGCATGATGGCCGGTGCAAAGCTTTGCTCAAAGAGTTTAAGCCCGCCGTAGACACTCACCGTCAGTTTGCGAATACGCATTTGGCGGACTTCACTAATTTTGTAACACTCATTGCCATTGTCATCGAAGAGTTGATTGTCTAGCTGCTTCAGCACGCTAGAAGTGCAAGGAATCCGTACACTTTCAAAAGCATGCCCTAGTTTGCGCAACCTAAGCGCACTTATCTGAGCAATCGTCTTATCGCTGAGGTCCTGGGCAACCGGAATCTTTCCAGGTGCATCCGTGGTTATCTTAAAGCCTCCAAGGTCGACCTCTAAGGTTCCCGGACTACCTGCATCAAAAGTATTCTGCGTCGAAGACTTTTCCCGAATGACCTCCGTACCCGCAAAGTCCCCATCCACCACGATCTGCAAATCCCGAATCGGCTTTGCCAACCAGCAACCATGATTTTGTCCCTGAATCAATTGAGTACGCAGCTTAGAAATAATATCTTGATGATATTCGATCTGCGCCTGAGCAGCAGCCAGACGGGCACCTAAGTCCGTCAAAACCTGTTGTAACTCCTTAACCTTTTTGGGTAACTCTTGGCCATCATTCAGCGGTGTCTGTACCGTCTCCTGCCCCCTATTGTGATAGGCCGCACGGGTCTGTTGCAAAAATTGCAGGTAACTCTCTTGATTCAGAGTACAATCCACGGACAAAGCTAACGCACTCCAAACAGGATCTCCCACCTGAATACTCGTGCGTTTGGCGAAAGCAAGCTTCGCGGTGAAAATCGACGGATGGCGGGTATTCCAAATGCGTAGTTCTCCACTCCCCTCCACGTGGCCAGCTAATGAGATCAACTCCACTTGCTGAACATCTCTAAACCTGGGGACCAGTTTACCCGACCCGGAAACTTGGGTCACCCGCAGCTCAGACTCCTGACCCGCCACAAGCGGTTGCGACTCATACGCACCATCAAAACGAATTTTAAAACTTCCTTTAAGCCCAGTGATCTTCACCTTCAAAGGCTCCCCACGAACGGGGCTGGTCTCCTCTCCCTCACAGGACTGCGCCGCCGCAGACCCCGAGCTAGAAATCGGGACGGCTAATGGACAAGATGCGTCCATCTGCTGTTTTTTTTCACATAACTCGGCCGAAAGAAAAGCATACTCACCAAACTTCAGCTCTAAAGCATTTAAACGCGCGTGCGTACCCTGGATTTCCTCACGCAACTGCACCGTGGATAACCCTTCCTCTGGAGATAAACCCACACCCGTCTGCCCCTCTGCCGCAGAACGAGCCTCCGACGGCTGACGCCGCGATGTCCTTTTAGCACAGCCCACCGCATAGATCAGCGCACAACTCCAAAAAAGACCCCAGAGGCGAGAACCAGGAAAAACATGAAAGAGTTTGGGGTGCATTATGATATCTCTACTATAAAGACCGTCAGGCCATGAAATAGGCTCATCCAGAAAATCTGGTTGCCTATCGGAATATTTCCACACTTCATGAGCCAGGCTAAAGGAAAGTCTCTCTTAAAAACGTGGGGAAATCATGGAACAATCTTTACTCCAAGCAGATCATGCAGAAATCGTTCGACATATAGAGTCTTGGCAACAAGGAAAAGTGTGTTTGCACCAATCCGACACGCTTCCAGGACTCAGCTTCTCCCCCACACACCTACAAGGCATTCTCCGTCTGACTGCTCTCAAAGGTCGCGACCCGAATAAACCATGCCTTTCTTTGGTCAGTAGGATTGACATGGCCGTACAATGGTGGGAACCTCTCAGCACACAAGCACTTGCCAAGATTGAAGAAATCTGGCCTTCCGCGACCAGCATTATCTGTAAGGCTAACTCAGAAGCTCCTCCATCTCTGGTGAGCGCACAAGGTGAAATAGGCTTTCGCTTCCCAGCACATTGGCCCGATCCGCAGCTCAAGCAGATCATCGACCAGCTCGGACAGCCTTATCCATCTACCAGTGTGAATAAATCCGGTGAACCTGCAATCACCGATTTTAATCAGGCGAAAGCATTCATCACAACCCAGGCAGACACCTATGTACCTGCAAATGTCAACATTCAGGGGACCCCCGCAACACAGCCTTCGAAAATCATTCGTCTGAGTCCAGACGGCACCATCGAAGTCTTGCGGCCATAGTTTATGAGGCAGATTGCATTCGGGAAAGTAAGAAAGTGGCGGTCCCGCTAGGAATCGAACCTAGACCACCGCCTTCGGAGGGCGGTATGATATCCATTTCACCACGGGACCGTTACACAAAAAAGATGCCTCGGTTATACAGCAGGCATCTTTAAAGATCAACGCTTTTTGACGCTACCACAGCACACTTAAGTGGCAAACTCCACATGCTTCGATTCGCGCAGCACCGTAATCCGGACCTGACCTGGGAACGTCAGCTCTTGGCGCAACTTATGTGCAATTTCATTCGAAAGATCCGTCACATCCTGATCGTGAGTCCCATCGGGACTGACCAATGCACGCACTTCTCGGCCTGCTTGAAGCACGACCGCGCTTTCAATACCATCAAACGTTTGTACAATATTCTCCATATCTTCCAGACGCTTGATATAACCCTTCAAAACTTCTTTACGAGCCGAAGGACGTCCCGAAGATAAAGTATTTGCCGCTCCCACGATGACGGCGAGGGGGGAGGCATGCAACAGATCTTCAGCGTGGTGCATTCGAATGGCATCGACCACCTCAGCATGCTCCCCGTGGCGCGCCGCAATATCGGCACCAATTTCAGCATGGTGGCCCTCGATTTCCTGATCTGCAGCCTTACCAATGTCATGCAGTAAGCCTGCACGCTTTGCCCTTTTAATATTAATGCCCAGTTCTGCAGCCAGCATGCCACAGATCTGTGACGTTTCCACACAGTGGGTCAGCACCGTCTGTCCCGAAGTGTGACAATATTTAAGTTTGCCCAGTAACTTAACTACATCTGGATGCAAATCCGTCACCCCAGTGTCAAATGCAGCCTGATCACCTATTTCACTCAAAATCGAATCCATCTCGACTTCGACACGCTTGACCGTTTCTTCAATCCGCGCTGGGTGAATACGTCCATCCCCAATCAAGCGCTCTAGGGTGATTTTGGCCACTTCACGGCGTAAAGGATTAAAGCAAGACAAAATCACCGCCTCAGGGGTGTCATCGATGATCAGATCGACTCCGGTTGCTTGTTCTAACGTACGAATGTTACGCCCTTCACGTCCAATGATCCTTCCCTTCATATCTTCACTGGGCAGGTTCACAACCGTGACACAGGCATCGTTGACATACTCTCCTGCAAGCCTCTGCACCGTCAGACTAATAATCTCTGTTGCCTTACGTGCGGCTTCTTTTTTCGTGTCTTCCTCGATCTTACGGATAATTTTGCTCGCGTTGCGTTTCGCATCCTCTTCCAAAGAGATCATCAGCTGACGCTTGGCTTCTTCTGCCGACATATTCGCAATACGCTTGAGCTGTTTTTGAGTCTGTTCAATTTGCAACTCATACTCAGCAATCGTACGCAGCTTTTTCTTTTCATCCTGGGCCAGCTTTTTTTCCATCTTTTCCAGCTGACCTTCCTGTTCTTCGGCGGCAGAAAGCTTTTTATCTAAAGACTGCTCTTTTTGGCGTAGCTTTTTTTCGAGCTTATGCAGCTCTGACTTCCGTTTTTTAGCTTCCTCTTCAAATTGACGGCGTCGACGGCGCGAGTCTTCCTTAGCTTCATTCAAAGCAGACTTGACAATACGATCCGCGTCGCGCCGCGCCTCTTCCAACAGCTTTTTCGAATCTGCACGCGCCTCATCATATGTTTGTGAAACTTTGCGTTTATTTAAAACAAACCCTACCGCAATCACACCGATCAAAACGCCCACCGTAATGACCATCATTCCTTCGAAGATACTCAATCTTTGCCCCCATTTACATTACACATTGAAACCTTCCCACAGGAGATCTCAATGGTCACTTTTTTGAATCAGCAGTTCGCCCGAGGCCACACAAGCCCTGCGGTCATCTCAACTCAAACATCATATACCCGAGGTACATCATGCTGTATTATAAAAAAATAGACGACGAAGAGACCCATTAAGGCCTTCATTTTTGCGATCTGTACCTATATCTATTTTACAAAAACGTCTTAAGATTCTCGATGGACAAAAGTGGCGCACATAAACCTTGCCACACATCTCCACACGCTCCATACATACCTAGCGCCGGGGTATTATGCATTGAACACGAGGAATTCACAAGGTAAATCGCGACAACGCTCCATTTGGAACAAGCGCCACGAGTCCTGCCAGGACAGCAAAACTCTTTTTCAGACACCAGAAAGGTAGTTGACAGGTCGAAACAAGACAAAATACAAGGCGAACCTTGCCTGGAGAACATCATCTTCAGAGCTTGGAGCACGTTCGGAGCAGCGCTTAGATCAGATTGAACTCCGCACGACGGTTTTTAGCATGCGCTTCTTCTGAATCGCCACTCATCGCAGGCTTCTCCTTGCCATAACTTATAGTCGAGACTTTCGCAGCGTCTACCCCAAGCTGGACCAAAACGTCCTTGACCGCATCTGCACGACGCTGGCCAAGCGCCAGGTTGTATTCAATGGAGCCACGCATGTCGCAATGTCCTTCAATCTGAATCGAAGCACCCGAAGACTTGAGCTGTGCAGCCATCGCTTCCAGCACCGACTGACCTTCCATGGTCACCACATGCGAGTCAAACGCAAAATAAATCGTGGTTGCCTGAGCTGCAGAATCCAGACCAGCATCTCCTGGTTCCGCAGGAATTTCAGATGGCTCCGTTACGATCGTCTCTTCTGTAGCTGGGGAGTCGGAACATTGAGTAACCCCAAGGACAAGGAAAGCAAGGGAAGCGATACATAGAACGCGTTTAGTTGACTGAAGCATTCGATTTTCTCCTAGACGAACGGTACCATTCGAAAAATTTACCATTTCATATAAACAGGTCATTTCATACCTGTAGACTATACCAAGATATACTATAGCATTTTCAACAGAAAGGTTGGCAACAACAACCCTCTCCCCCCAAATATACCATTTTATAGGGGAGGTGCTAGCAAAACATGCTTCCCCCCACCGCGGCCGCACGATGCTAGGGAAGAGAAGCTGGTAGGGGGTGCGGAAGACGGGTGCTCTGGCGCGGGGTGGCGGAGTGGGGGCTCGTGTGGGACCTGTTCTCCCAACTGAGAAAACGCACCACAAGAAAACATCACCACACAATCTCCTGGACGCAGATTTGCCAACAGAAAACGTCGCATGTCCACAATAGAGTCAAAAGCTAAGCAGTGCGCCCCCACCCCCGCAGCCAACCGTTTCGTATCCATCCGCTGAGGTGCGGGAATACGTGCATCCACTTGACATGGCCCCAGTAATGTAAAGTCACTGTGCATGAATGCTTCTGCATATTGGGGTTCGAATACAGAGCGCCGCGAAGTCGCATTTTTGGGATCAAACGCACAGAACAGCCGGTAGTCAGGGTAAGCATCTCGGAAAAACCGAATCATCGCCCGTACCGCACTCGGATGATGAGCGAAGTCACGAAAAAACAAAATATTCGCCACCTGCCCTAAAAACTCTTGGCGACGTTTCACCCCCGGAAAAGTTGCTGCTGCCTGCACCCACGCTTGCGGGTCTCCACAACGAATGACCTCTAACTCACGCAAACGCAATAACACCGAAAAAATCGCCGCCAGATTTGCCCCGTTATGTGCTCCCCCATTTGGAGAGTAAATCGTATAGTTCTCTGCCCCACAACGCAACTCATGCGCCCATTGTTTCCTCCCAGGCTGATAAACACTACGCTGCAGCTGCACAGGCGTAGACACATCAGCAAGGTCACGACGGTCCGTGGCAAAACAGGTCACTCCCTGGGGCAAACGCTCCTGAGCACACAACGTACGAATATGCACATCATCTCCATTTACAATAATATTCGCCGGAGGGACAACAGGCGCTGCCAGTTCACAAAAAGCTTGTTGCACAGCTTCTAAGTTGGGAAAAATATCGGCATGATCATACTCAATGTTATTGATCACAACCAAGGTTGGGTTGTAATGCAAAAACTTCGACTTCTTATCAAAAAAGGCCGTATCGTACTCATCTCCTTCTAAGATAAACACACGCCCCTTACCCAGATGGTATCCCTTATCCCCCCCTTTCGGGACACCGCCAATAAAATAGCTCGGAGACTCCCCTAACTGCTGCAAAATCCAAGCGAGCCAGGCACTTGTGGTGGATTTACCATGCGTACCACTCACCACAATGTTAACGGCATCCGGAGTACGTAAAAAAACCTCTCCTAAAAGGGCGGGAAAAGAAGTGTAAGGAATCTGCGCCTGCAATACCGCCTCCAGCTCCTCATGCCCGCGTGAGAGTGCATTGGCCACCACCACTAGGTCAGGCTGCGCCACACGAATATTCTCCGCAGCATATGGGGTGTACAGAGGAATGTCTAACCCTGCAAGCAAGTCAGACATGGGAGGATAAATCTGTTGATCCGAACCAGAAACCCGATAACCGGCTTCACGTAGCAACCCTGCTACCGAGCCCATCCCTGTTCCAGCAATGCCCATAAAGTAAATATGGTCTGTTTTAGCAATCTTGTGCATAACCCTTCAAACCTTCCTCGTGATTTAAGCGGTAAAAAAAAGACGCGCAACTGCTCGTGCCACATCGATCTCGACCTTACGTCCGTACGCGAATGGTTTATTGATACTGTGATGGCCAAAATCATCCGAGACCCAAAAAGGCACTTCAGGTGTGAGTCGGTGCATTGCACGCACCACTTGCTCCCGCTCCGCGGTATTTGCATCGCCCAAAGTGCCGACGACCACCCCTTTCAACTGCTCTATCCGTCGTGCTAATTTCCACTGACTCCAGTACCTTAGCAATCGCGGGGGAGATTCCTGAGTATCCTCTAGGAACAGAATCATCTCTGACAGGTCATCTGGTAAAAAAGAAGTCCCCATAAGATTGGTCAGCACCGAAAAACAGCCCCCAAAGATACGTCCGACCACACGCTCATGCACCCCCACCACCTGCACCGGGGTGAGCTGCATCGACACTTGATACTCCACAGCGGGCGACCCTGCCAAATAGGTTAACAAAGGCGGCAAGACCCCCACACTACGCGCGTGCCAGCTATCCGTAGCCGGCATAGGTGCGTGAATACACTCCCAGCCAAGCCGGGTCCAACAAGCGACCAACAAGGCACTCGCATCGGAAAACCCCAACAGCACCTTCGGCTCTAAACTCTGCAACTGCTGCCAGTCAAGGTATGGAAGCAATTCCGCGGCACCATACCCCCCCCGCGCGCACCACAGCACGCTCACCGCAGGGTTTTGCAGCAACTCCTGCACGTGGTGGACACGCTGCTCCAGCTCAAACGCGGTAAAAGGCCAATCTGGATGGGGACACGGAAGAGCGTGATCCACAAAGTCTAGCCCACACTCTTGGCCCTGAACTCGACTTTTATCCATATTTTGCGTATAAACGTAACTTGACGGCCAAAAAACGTGAACTTTTTTCATGATCTCTAGCTGGCTCCTCTCAGGTACCGTAACCGTTTAGATCATTCAAAGGGGATACTGTAGATGAACTATCAGTCGGATTGTCGCTTATTCACAGGCTACAAGCCGTGCCGTTATCAAAGGCCATGCGATATACACTGTCCACACTACGACCCCGTGGATACCCGTATTCTTATTATAAGCTTGGATGCCATGGGAGCTGTACTCCGCGCCACCTCTTTGCTCCCTGCAATTCAACGTCAATACCCCGAGGCACATATCACTTGGCTCACCCTGCCACAATGCGCCCCACTGCTGCAAGAAAATACAGCCATCGACCGTGTACTCACCCTCAACCACACCACCACCACCGTTTTATCGGTATTGAAGTTTGCCGTATTATATGCGGTGGACAAAAGCATTCAGGCAGGCGCACTCGCCGAACAAGTGGACGCACCTCTCAAATATGGCTTCGGCCTCGACACAGCTGGCAATATCCGCCCTCTTTCTCCTCATGCAAACTACCAATTCCAACTAGGTCTCGACAACGACCTCAAATTCTATAAGAACAAACAGCCGGAGACCGAGCAGCTGGCCAACACCATGAATCTGACCTGGCGCCGCGATCCCTACCAGCTCCATCTCAATAGCACGGAACAAGCTCAAGTAAAGGAAAAGCGCCGCCACATGCTCCGACAAGCCTCTCACCCCCAAGCTTGGATCATCGGCTACAACACCGGGTGTTCGAACGCCTTTCCCTACAAGAAATTTCGTCTCAGCCGCGCCATTGAAACCATTCAGATGTGGCGTGCTCGGTTTCCCACCGCTGTGGTTGCCCTCTGTGGGGGCCCCGAAGATACCCAACGTCAGCAGCAGATGAAGTCCGCATTTGCGACCGACTCTCAGGTCATCAATACCGAAACCACGGCGGGGCTACGCGATGGCATTACCTCACTAGCCGCCTGCGACATCATCTTTTCCGGATGCTCTCTGGGCATGCACATTGCCATCGCCCTACAAAAGCCCACCATCGCCTGGTTTGGGCTGAGCTGCGCACAAGAAATAGATCTGTACGAGCGCGGGATCAAACTACGCGCGAAGGTCTCCTGCTCCCCATGCTGGCGCAAAAGCTGTGATAAAGAGCCCAAGTGCTTCGATGAAGTCTCACCTACTGCTATTGGCGACGCCACTCAGCTCCTCCAGCATAAGTATATCCGAGACAACCCCCCAACAGACCTTAGCACCAACATGAGCATTTAACGCATTCATCTCCTCCTTCTGAGGCATTGAGTTGAAACCTCTGCAGAGATACAGTAGGATACGTCGTCAAAGCATTCTCTGTCCCAAAAGGAGACGTCATGACACGACGAGAGGTGATTCTAGAGCTAGAGTGCGGCGAACAATACAAAGGCGAGCTCATTGGCTGTCCTCAAATCAGCAGCGGCGAACTGGTCTTTTCCACAGGCATGGTGGGCTATTCCGAAGCCATCTCCGACCCCTCCTACTTCGGCCAAATACTCGTATTTAGCTACCCCCTGATTGGTAACTATGGCATTCCTCATCCAACCAATGATTCCACATGTGAATGGAACCTCGGCCATGAATCCGACTCCATCCATGCAGCTGCCGTCATTATCGGCGTCGATAGCCTCGAAGCTTTCCACTGGCAAAGCCAAAACTCTCTCGATCAGTGGCTCCAACAAGCCGGTGTACCTGGCATTGTGGGCTTAGATACACGCATGCTCGTACGCCGCATTCGTGAACGCCACAGTAGGCTGGCACGCGTTATCCCCCAACAGATCTCTTGTCCAACCAAAGATTTTGGGATCACCACAGGGCAACCTACACCTAAATTTTTTGACCCTTCCCTTCACGAACTCAGCACTAGAGTCTCCACTCCGGAGCGTCAAGTGTACGGCAAAGGTAAGAAACGCGTGGCGATCTACGACTTTGGGGTCAAACGAAATATCATTCGCGAATGCGTACGCCATGGATGTGAAGTCGAACTGCTCCCCGCAGACACCATCCCCCAAAATGTGGACGCTTCCGGATGGCTGCTCAGTAACGGGCCCGGCAACCCTCAACAGTGCCGCCAAGGACTCCAACATACCACGGCCCTGTTGCAACAGGACCGTCCTCTGTTAGGGATCTGCCTCGGGCATCAACTTCTGGCTATCAGCGCTGGTTTTGAAACCCGTCGCATGCAGTACGGGCACCGTTCCCACAACCAACCCATCGAAGATCTCCGCACCGGACGTGCCTATATTACCAGCCAAAACCATGGCTACGAAGTCTATGCCGAAACCCCTCCCGAAGGGTGGGAGGTCTGGTTTCGCAACCTCAACGATCAGTCCATCGAGGGGATCTATCACCGCAGCAAACCTTTTCGCAGCGTGCAATTTCACCCGGAAAGTGCCGGAGGGCCACGCGACACCCACTGGGTACTGCAACAATTTATCGAATCACTCTAAACAGACAGCGTCTGTCATAGCAGCATGCATATGGATACAAGTATGGACATCAGACCACGCCGGCTCAAGCGATTCGCCCACCGCCAAAGGCGTGCCGATCTGCAGCACAGAGGTTAAGTAAAAAATGCAGGGAAAATGGACCACAAGCAGCTTCAAACCCAAGTTCAATAAAGTTATCCTTTTAGGTTCCGGAGGCCTTTCCATCGGGCAAGCAGGAGAGTTCGACTACTCGGGCACCCAAGCCCTCCGCACACTCACCTCCCATGGCATTCATGTTGTACTCATCAACCCCAACATTGCCACCGTACAAACCAACCCACGCCCGGATGTCACGGTCTACCTGTACCCCGTCACCGCCGCATGGGTCGAAAAAGTCATCGCTCAGGAGCAACCGGACGCGATTATCGGCGGCTTTGGCGGACAAACCGCACTTAACTGCTTACTTGAACTCGACAAACAGGGCGTGCTCCGTCAGTACGGCGTACAAAACCTAGGTACTTGCATCGAAACGCTGCAACTCACCGAAGACCGCGACCTATTTCGCGAAAAAATGCTTGCCCTCAATATCCCTGTACCCCAAAGCTTTGCCTGCACCACCATGACAGAAGTACGTCATGCCGCCCAGGCCATTGGCTATCCCATCATTCTGCGGGCAGCCTACGCACTCGGCGGGCTCGGCAGTGGATTTGCCGCTACCGACGCCGAACTCGAAGCCCTTGCCAGTACTGCGCTCGCCAACTCTCCTCAAGTATTGATCGAAAAATCTTTCAAAGGCTGGAAAGAACTTGAGTATGAGATCATGCGCGACACTCAGGGCAACTGCATTACCATCTGTAACATGGAAAACATGGACCCCCTAGGTATCCATACCGGCGACTCGATCGTGGTGGCGCCAAGCCAATCCCTGAACGATGCCGAATTTCAACGCCTACGTGACCTCTCGATCCGCATGGCCTGTGAAATGAATATTGTCGGGGAGTGTAACGCCCAGTTCGCCCTCTGCCCTGAGACCTCCAAGGTATTTGTGATCGAGGTCAACGCACGACTCTCACGCTCCTCCGCTCTCGCCAGTAAGGCCAGTGGCTACCCTATTGCCGCGATTGCCGCCAACGTGGTCTTAGGAGCTTCCCTCACCGAACTGGTCAACCCTGTCACAGGGATGACCTCGGCATTTTACGAACCCGCCTTTGACTACATCACCTTAAAAATCCCCCGCTGGGATCTCAAGAAGTTCTCCGGAGTCTCCACCCTCTTGGGCTCGACGATGAAGTCCGTCGGGGAAATCATGTCTATCGGCCGCAATTTTCTCGAAGCACTCCAAAAAGCGGTGCGCATGAACGCCGAAGAGGGACTAGGACTGATGCGCCCCGTCTTTCAACAAGATTCGGATGCCAACATTACCACGGCATTGCAAGACCCTACCGACTTGCGTTTATATGCCATCGCCGAGTCCTTACGCCGCGGGGTATGCCTCGAAGAAGTCCATCATCTCACCCAGATGGACATGTGGTTTCTCTTCCATATCAAGCAAATCATAGACCTCGAAGGGCAAATTCGAACCCAACTGCACAGCACTGAGCTAAGCAACATCCCCGCATCCACCTGGCTCACCTGGAAAAAGGCGGGGTTCTCTGACTTACAGTTGGCCGCCCTTGCTCAAGACCGATACCACGAAGATGCCAGCATGCGCGAACTCGCACTCACGATCCGCCAGCACCGGCAACAGCAAGGCGTGCGCCCATGGGTCAAAAAAATAGACACCACTGCGGGAGAGTTTCCTTCTTCCACCAATTACCTCTATCTCTCGTATGACGGGATGGAACACGACCCCATCGCACGCCCAAGTGCGCCCAGCGTGATTATTTTAGGCGGCGGGTCCTACCGCATCGGCGCCAGTGTAGAGTTTGATTGGTGCGCGGTCGGTGCCAGCGCCCAACTACAGCACAATGGCAAAGAAGCCGTGATCATTAATTGCAACCCCGAAACGGTCTCTACCGATTACAACTCTTGCAACCGCTTATATTTTGAAGAACTGAGTGTCGAACGGGTCCTCGATATCGCCGAGTTTGAACAAACCCGAGAAACCATTGTCTCGGTGGGTGGCCAGCTCCCAAACCGGCTCGCAGGCCCCCTCGAACAAGCAGGCCTCCAGCTCCTCGGACACAACAGCACCATCATCGATACCTGCGAAGATCGACGCAAATTTTCCCAACTGCTGGATCAGCTCGGCATCGATCAGCCCAAATGGGAGGCCGCCACTTCCGTGGAACAGCTCACCCAATTCGTTCAAGACGTGGGTTTTCCTCTCTTAGTACGCCCTAGCTATGTGCTCTCGGGCGCAGCCATGCGGGTGGTCTACGACCATGACAGTCTCAAACAGTGTTTGGCCAATGCAGCGGCCATCTCTGTGGAACACCCGGTGGTGATTAGCTCTTTTATCCTCGGCGCCCGCGAAATCGAACTGGATGGGGTCGCTCACCAGGGAGAGATCATCGTCTCCGTTGTCAGTGAGCACGTCGAAAACGCCGGCATTCACTCCGGCGATGCTACCACAGTGGTCCCCGCCCAACGCCTCTACGTCGAAACGGTACGCCAAATCAAGTCCACCGCCAAAGCCATCGCGACCGCACTCTCCCTCCATGGTCCTTTTAATATCCAGTTTATGGCCAAGAACAACGCCATCAAGGTCATCGAGTGTAATGCGCGTTCGGCACGTTCGTTCCCCTTTATCTCCAAAGTCATGGGGTTCAACCTCGCCAAAATCGCCACCGACGTTTTTTGCGGCCAACGGCCGTCACTTCCTCCTCACAAAGAGGACGAACTCAAGTGGGTCGGGGTAAAAGCAGCCATGTTCAGCTTTAGCCGGCTAGCCGGCTCGGACCCGGTGGTCGGGGTTGAGATGCAATCCACGGGAGAAGTGGGCTGTATTGGGCGCAATTTTCATGAAGCCCTCCTGCTGGCGCTCGAAGCCGCGCACATTCGCCCCCCACAAAAAGGGGTGCTGATCTCAACAGGGATTTACTTTGAAAAGGTGAAATTTTTGGAAGCTGTCCCTGCCCTAATGGCCTTAGGTGTCACGATCTACGCCACCGTCGGCTCCCATCAGTTTCTTGCCGAACACGGCATCCAAACCACCCACGCACCCTGGCCCGAAGAAGGCGGGGAAAGCGCCACCTGGCTGCTAGAACAACAAAAGGTCGACTTAGTCATCAATTGTCCCAAAGACCACTCCCACAAAGAACTGACCCGTGGCGCCGCCATTCGCCAAACTTCCTCTCGCCTCGGGATTCCCCTACTCACCAACATGGAAAAAGCCATGGCGTTCCTGTTCGCACTGGAGCACCACAAACAGCAGCCCAGTGGACCCTTGCTCCATCTGTCTTAAGTCGCGACCAGACCCGCAGCCTCCTGGCTGCACATCTTCATAGACAACATGCCGAGGCATCGCGGATATACGTAAACGCAACAGCATCCTGCGCCCAAAAAAACCGAAACTAAATTGCTTGGAGATTATCAATTAAAATGGTGGGCGCACTTGGAGTCGAACCAAGGACCTCTGGTTTGTAAGACCAGCGCTCTAACCAACTGAGCTATGCGCCCGCAACGCTTGTAAAGGAACTTCACAATCGAAGCGAGCACTATAGATACCTCGATTTGACAAAAGATGCAAGCAAAGAAAAGCCTTCGTACCCGTAAAAAGCCAAAAAAGTTTATTTTTATCGCCGACACCCGCATAAAGCGGGCGCCCAAATAGCACCTCAGGCATGGTCTGCTACATTAGGTATACGTACATCCACCCGTAAAGGAAGTCACATGATCACAGATAGCTACCTCAAGATAAGCGGTGTTCAGTCCACTGTGGGACAAGTCGTCGATATCGACACCTGGGCCAAACAACACCCCCTTCCCCATGCCAAAAAACCCGGCGAGTCACTCACTGGCACGGACATTCGCCAAATCATCGGCATCGAGGGCAAAAGTTGGGAGCCTGAAAAGTTTCGTGACCCTAATCTACTGGTCAACATGGCCCGCAATAGCCTTGACATGGCGCGTCTCAAGCCTAGCGAACTTGAAGCTGTCATCATCGTCACCGGCACCCCCTACAACCTCATGTTTGACCTTGATACGATGGATCTGATGCAGCGCCTGGGGCTTCCTGACCACCTCACTCCGATCCAAATGAATGCGGGTTGTGGCGGATTTGCGCGTGCGTTTAACCTCGCCAATCGCTTGCGCAGTCGCCACACTCTCGTCATCTGCTACCAGCTCACCAGTGCATATGCGGAGGGCAACGGCCTCGAACGCTACCGCCATAATCCTCATCACCCATACGCCAAACACCTGTGGATGAGTCCCACGTTATTTTCAGATGGAGCAGCAACCGTGGTACTCACCCAAACGGAAACCCAACAGGGACATTGCTTTTACTCCCGTGACTCGCAATCTTTTGGCCCCGAACGCGATAGCCTCGGCAGTCCCTTAGTTCACTTTCTCGGCGGAGGCGCCTACCAGGTCGGCGGCGAACATGACACCGAGCTTCAGTGCTACGGCATGGAAGGAGAGGCGATACGCACCTACTACCTCGAAGGAATGTTCCTCAATCACCAGCAACTCCAAGAACTCAACCCCACCTACCTTAAACAGATCAAACGTCTCTACACCCACCAAGCCAGCCCGCGCTTAGTCCATAGCTTTCTTGAAGCGTTTATCCAGCAGACCCAAGCGGACCGCAATCTCTTCTGCACGAGTGTCCAAAACATGGGGAATATCTCGGCTGCCAGTACCCTGCACCTTCTGGCCGAAGACGTACGCCAAGGCAACGTGCGTCATGGCGACCTCATCGGATTCTCCGTGGTGGGTGCAGGTCCCGAACGTGGCGGTATACTCACACAAATCACTCTCAGTGACTAGGTCTAAACTCACACCACAGCTCCACCAACCTCGCAGAATGAACCAGCTCCAACCCGTCTCAAGGTCACGGGAGAAGTACCCCAGCATGTATGACCGATACCAACATATCCATTTTCTTTGACCGAAAACACTCTTCAAAACAATCCATTAGAAGAATGGAGTAGACAAAAAAGTCCAAATATGGAACAAAAGTCTAAAAAGGAGACATATGAAGCTTATTGAAAACTATCGTACAATCGCTGCGAGTATTGAAATGCTCTTTTCGCCACAAGTGGAAGTCGTGCTACACGACCTGGCAACAAACACCATCAACTTCATCGCAGGCTCTACCACCAACCGCAAAGTGGGAAGCCCCTCTCACCTCTCCCAAGCAGACCGCGCACTCCCTGCTGGAGGCTTGGGGCCTTATACCAAAATGGGTGAAGATGGGGAAAAACAACGTTCCATTAGCATTGTACTTTGCAATGAGGACCACCACCCTGCGTATATGTTATGCATTAATTTCAAAGTCGGTGAACTAGAGCGAGCAATCCAAACACTATCCACCCATATCACACGTCATACAAACAAAGCTCTCAATGAACACTTTACCGAAAGTTGGCAAGACAAGATAAACACATTCATCGGAGATTACCTCTCCAAGAAATCATCTTCCATCAAACAGCTACATAGAAATGAAAAGAAAGAGTTAGTACTTGAACTCAAAAAGAATGGCGCATTTCAAGGGAAACACGCCGCCCAATACATTGCCAATGCCTTAAAAATATCAAGGGCTAGCATTTACAGCTACATCAGACAAAAGGATTAATCATGCCTCATCATCTTGACTCATTTCGGCTTGAAGAATACTTAGCACCACGTGAGTTTGCCGCTCAATACATGTTTTGCGCATCTGACTTAGAAAGTCGCACAATCCAACAAGTTCTTGATCTACTCAGCCCCAAGGAAAAAGAGCTGTTTTTGAACTTACCACTTAGCTATACGCACACCCAAGGAGATATACAACTCCGCCAGCAAATAGCTTCCCTTTATAGGAAAATTCATGCTGACAATGTCTTATGTTTTGCAGGAGCCGAAGAGGCCATTTACGCAACAGCACGGGTTTTCCTCAAGTCACAAGACCACGCCATTGCCATTACCCCTTGTTACCAAAGCCTGAAGAGTGTGGCAAAAAGTATCTGTAGTATTTCAACCGTCGACCTCGAACTCATCCACGGGGAGTGGGCTTTAAATGTAGATCGCATTGCGCAACAAATCCGGCCAAATACGAGAGTCCTGTTTCTGAACTTCCCTCATAATCCAACAGGCTTTGTACCTTCATCTGAGGTCTTTCAGTCCATCATGGACCTAGCTCAAGCACATGGGATCATCGTCTTCTCAGATGAGGTGTATCGCGGCATTGAACTGAACCCACAAGACCAGTTACCCAGCGCAAGTGAACTCTACTCAGAAGCCATCTCTCTTGGAGTGATGTCAAAATCATTCGGCTTTGCTGGCCTGCGTATTGGCTGGGTGACTTCCCAAAACCCAGAACTCCTGAGTAAACTCTCAAAGTTCAAGCACTATTTATCCATCTGCAACAGCGCACCTAGCGAGTGGCTCGCAACAGCTATCTTAAGAAATAGTGACATCGTGTTAAGAGAAAATAATCGCCTGGTCAAAGAAAATTACAAAATCGTCAAAAACTACTTCAAAACACAGCCACACCTCTTCCAATGGATCGAACCCAAAGGAGGCTGTACCGCCTATCCTAAATACTTAGGTGCAGGAAATATCCAAAGCATTGCAGAGCAGCTACTTCAAAACAAAGGGGTGGTCATCTTACCAGACTGGGTCTACGAGCAAAACAACCAGCACTTTCGCATATCCTTTGGTCGAAAAAACTGCCCCGAAGCCCTCAAACACTTCTCAGACTTTTTCAGCGAATACAAAACAAGGTGAATATCAAGAATGCGTGTTCAATCCACAGCGCTCTGAACAATCGTCTGTTAGGACGAGGAAAGCAAGCACCTTCAACAAGAAAAAGCCACCACCCCTGCTTACTCTAACGAAGGTGCCACAAGATCTGCTTGCGACATCAAACGCTGTAAAAGCTTTCCATGACCTGGCAAACAAATATCCGCACAGATCTGAATGGCGGTCCGACAACTGGCAAGGAGCTCTGCAATCGAAACCGCATGCACTGCTCGCCGCCCACTCGCACGCGTAGGGCCAGCGGCCAATCGCTTATTCAATAAGAGTGTGCCGTCCACCTCCTTCCCAGCATACACCTTCAGCTGACCGCCACACAGCAGCCGCGGATCACTGCGCAAGGCCTGCGTCATCCGCTGCAAGCTACAGTTGTGCACATGTACCGGGACAGAACCCACAAAGTAATTTTCAAGATCAGCGACTTCCAAGTTGTAGACCTTCACCGAACGAGAAGAGGTCCGCTCACGCACCTGACGTACGGCCACGAAGCGTGGAGTGTAAGCACCCGAAGGCTTGTGCACCGCGGCCTGCACCCTCACACGACTGCCCTGCGCAAACAAACGCGCCATTTCATCTGCCGTGATATAGCCCTGGTCCGTATAAATGGGATGATTGCCCGTCACACGTAGCTTGCCTTCGGCACCGTAGTCGATTTCCAAGAGGCGGTTGTCTACACTCTGGTAGACCGCCGTAACCATTTTAAGCACACATGACTGCGCCTCCAGATCACAGGCATACACCTGCGGGGGCTGGTTAGGGTCAAACCCCCGTACCAGGTGCCCAATCTCCCGCTGCCCCTCTGCAGTCCACACCAGCGTCCCTTCGGGAAAACACACCACCTCTTTTGCCCATTCCGTTTCCTCCTGCCACTGCGCAACCTCTTGCTGCAACCCTAACAAACTTTCCTGATAGGTCCTTAACGCACTCAGACCCTGGTTGTAGCAGCCAAACGCCGCCTCCAGCAGCTGCTGGACCTCATCAAAGTACTCTTTTTTTTGTGCTGCAGCTTGCTGTACGGCTTGTTTGAGTGCCTCCAGCGCAGGAAACATTTCGGTATGCAGCCGGTGCCGACTACGATTACAAGTACGGGCAATGGCAGTGGGTTGACCCTGACGTTGGGTAAAACGCGACTCTACATCCTCTAGCTGACGAAACAGGTCATCACGGTAACACGAGGACGCCAACGAGGAAGCATAAGCTTCCAGATACTGCGCTAGACGCCGCAAGGTTTCCAACTCCTGCTGGCAGACATAATACTGCTCCCGCTGAGACTCAATCGTTTGTTCCAACAGCCGCGTTTGGGCCTGCTGATCATTGAGCTGGACCACTTTCAACTGGTGCGAAACATAACAGACTTCGAAGGCAGCATATGCTTCACTCGCCCGTTCCACCGCACTGAGTGCCGCCCGAAAATGCCCCACAGCTTGGTTTAAAAACGACTGTGTGTAAGCATTCCCTTCTAAAGCTTGGGTTTCTGGAGTCGCTTGCACAGAACTGCACCACAGCACAGGCAAGAGTAAGGGGATCATATAAGAGACCAATAACCTGCGATAACTCATCTTCGCTCCTCTTGTGTACGCAGCCACAACGGGCCTGCTGCGCGCGCCAACTTTTTTCCCGTTCCTGCCGGCAGTATGCATCGCAACTCATGAAAAAATAATAAGATATGGGAATAAAAAGCACTGCGCATCCCCTGCCAGGTGACCCACCACCTCTTCCCCAAGCCGCACCGCGAGACGTGATTTAGGCCCAAATAAGGCACCGTGTAGCAGCAACAATGACACCGGCTTTCGGCACAACTCGCGCTTTAACCTCACTTGCCCGCCTGATGCAACAGGATAAAATCGTCCCCCAAACCCCACAAAAGAGACGCTGGACGCACGCATTTTCACGCGCCCGCGCATGCCCCATTTTGGTCCGAGAAAAAAAACAGTGTAGGCTAGAAGTCAGAGTAGGAAAGCCAGAGGAGCCAAGCGGCTCCCCTGAATGATTCACCCCTTGCAAAAGGAGCAAACCATGTAGGACCTCGGACGACATCGCTGCCGCATGAGGATGGATACTTTACAGCGGCATCCGTCCTCATTGTAACAAGGTTTTTCCCTGACAACAAAATATTCGGGTCAGAGATCGGGCAGCGCTGTGTCTTCCACCAACTAGAGCGATGTTTTTGCGCCGCGGTGGACTGCATGTGCCACGGTGTGCGCGCCCAAATCTCTTGTGTGAAGAATGAGGACAATTAATGATGCGACTCGAAACCATTGATTATAGCCACGCCAAAAGCCACGCCATCTTTCAAGATCTGGCCGATACCTTCAACCAAGGCCCAGCGGAGCAACTCACCGAGTTTGCTTTTGCGCGCACGGGTGGCTCCGCCTTTACCCGGGCGATGTACTACAGCCAGGTCAACCCGGATGGTCTGGCCCAACTGGCCAACAGCCCCCGCAATGTGGCCTTCTTAAGCGATTGCGACAGCCGCCAGATCACCCCGCCGTATGGACAATTGTGCAAGCGCAAGGCGAAAAACGCTGCAGTGACGCGCAAATCCATCGTGAGCTTTGATCTCGATTTTAAAGACTGGATGCCCGAGTTTCCCACCCTGAAAAAAGCTGCCAAACGTGAGTTTGCCTTAGGCTTTGCCAGTAGCATGCACC
>JAPPOJ010000078.1 GCA_028817975.1 Zetaproteobacteria bacterium
ATTTGGTCCAGTCTTGTACTAAGTCGGTAGATGGTGAAAATATTAATCAGGTTTATAAGATAGCTTTACGGCTCCATGGTTATTGCAATTCTCAGCTGACCTTGCAATGCTATCAGGCAATTTTATTGCAACAACCAACTTTGGAGTCTAAAATAACCGAGCACATCTATACTCAGCTTATGAGTTGGAGTGATATTGATGGAGCACGTGATGTCCTGAAAAGTGTTTGTTTATCAGGTAAAAAATCGGAAAAAATTCAAGAAACTATTTTGTGGCTAGACTTAAGAGAGCAAAAAGTCAATATTCATCAATATTTTAGCTTGAGAAATGAATGTATGTCTTGCTTAGAAGACAGTACGAAAAAAGAAGAAGCACTTTTTTTATACGGAAAAATGTCTTTTATGTATGACGATGATATTGAGTTGAAAGTGGGTCTATTATCCATATTTATGGGACTTGGCTTAGAAAAGAAAGCTGTAAAATTTGCAAAAGAAGTTTTGGAATCACCTTACATCTTAGACCTTCAAAAAATTTTTGTAGTCGAATGTCTGATTTATCTGAATGAACAAGAGGTATCTTGTGTGATTTTAGCAGGTATTGACTTAGAAAATCTGAAGGTGGGTGATCTTCAACGCTACTACAAATTATATTCGGATTTGTATATTGCATGGGGGAAAAAAGAACAAGCCATTTCTCATATTGAGCAGGCTTATCAGCTGGATGTGTGGGATGTCGATGTGCTGATGCAGTATGAGTACTTAGATTGGTGTCAGCATGCGCAAGAAGAAGTGTGTGAAGGGGAACGTCTTGACTTTGATCGGGCCTCTCTAGAGCAGTGGCAAGACTACATTACACAGGCCTTGCAAGGTAAAATAGGACATTGGAGATATTTGCGTGCGCAAATCTATTTGTTGCGTTTTGGTGTGAGTGAAATGAGTATAGATTACTTTATACGCTGTACCCAGCATGCAAATTATGGTGGGGAAGCGTCGCAACATTTGATTGCTCTCTTAAATACTAATTTTGATAGCGCTTGGTTATATTGGGGTATTGGTCAGTCTGCTAAACTCAACTGGCAGCTTTCTGTTTCTTCGATGTGGTTTGAGTTAGCTCTGAAGCGAAAAGATTGTGATCTTGCTTTGGCGCAAAAAATGAACATTGAAATTGCAGATACAAATACTTTGTTAGAAGTAGACCTTCATAAATCAGTGGTACTGCTCTCTTCCTTGCGTCAGGATGGGCTCTTGCCAAATATTTGGTTTCCTACTTTAGCTCAAGCTTTTTTGGCGCAGGGAGATGTAAGTTCTTCTCGTGAAGTGATGCAAGAGGTGGAGAGTGGTCCACATGACCTGTTTGAAACGTGTTATGTACGTGGCCTCATTTACTTTCGGAGTGGTGATCGTTGTCATGCCAAAAAAGTTTGGAAACCTTGGATAAAAATACCAGCAGAAAATCTTAGAGATCACTTCATTAAGCAAAAAATGCTTAGGCTTTATTTTCATACCTAGGTTTACTTCATTTACAACCCAAGTTCCTGAAGAAATAGCAATTGTCAATGCTGTGCTGTGTTTGTGTGCATTGCACCTTGTAGATAGGCATCGTGCTTTGGTTGCAACACACAACTGTAGAAACGAATTTTGTGTTTGGGGTAGCCGAGATATTCTCTTTACTGCTATGAGCTGATATTTCTAGATTGGATTGACTTGGATTACAAACTATGGATAAATAAGTCATAGCAAATGCAGGGGTATCGCCGACCAAACGACTACCCACCCTAAAATAATGATTTTAAGGAGGAAGTTTCAACGCGTTCGTTTTTTGAGGTCTCAAAGAAAAACTGATTCGTATTTTGTTGAAATCAAAGTCAAAAGTTCATTTGCTCATAGGACGAGAGGATAAGCCGAAGACTGTAGGTTGAGAGGCTTGGAACGACGCTCTGTGCAGTAATTGAAAGCATTAACAGGGAGAATCACATGAGTATCGTTGCAACGAAGCGTCTCGAATCTGGCCCATTGCCGAGTGCAGGGGTGATCGCGGCTGAGGATACTTGGATGAGTAAACGTTCGTCAAATTTGTGTGCTAACTGTAGCAATGAAAGTGTCAAATGTAAGCGTCGAGAGTTCAGCTTGCAAGCTTATACGGTACTTTTGTTGTGGCAGGAGATGAGTCCTGCAGCTGTTGATCAACCTATATGTGAAGAGTGCTATGACGAGCTGCGCGATGTGTTAATTGATCGTCGTGACGAGATAGAGGTCGCAGCCGGTCAGGCGGAGACAGCTCAGGTTGTGCGTCAGAAAATGGGTTCTTTGGCCAGCTGATCCATGCAATTGAAAAGTCGGGTGTGGAAGCTTTGCCCAGCACACCTTTCCCCTTTGAATAGAATATAAAAGCCGCATTGCTGTTGTGTCCACGCTCAAAAGCTCTCTACCTTTGAGATAAGGTGCTCCTCGGACCCGATGTGTGATGAAGGTAGAGATCAGGGCTGTTATGGCCATGTCTAGTGAGCCCAAAGTGAGGAAAATGCATTCGTGTTGCCAGGTGGAGACCGAAATCATAAATTTAGAGTAGATCATCAACATCAAATAAAGCTATTGCGTGCCCAGATTGTGATGTATCCAGACTACCCCCAAAAAGGAGTTTTGTTTCGGGATATGAGCCCGTTGTTGGAGGATGCAGAGATGCTTTCCATGTTGATGGAGGTCTGGTCTCAACGTTTTATGGATTGGAAGGTAGATGTTGTCGTGGGTATAGAGTCACGAGGCTTGGCTCTTGCCTGTGGACTTGCTCTTAAACTAAAAGCTGGTTATCTGGCCATGCGTAAGCAGCATAAGTTGCCGGGTGCTGTCTACCGAGCCTCCTATCAAAAGGAATATGGCCCAGATGTACTGGAACTGTCTCAGTCACATCTCCTTGCGGGTAAAAAAACTCTGATCGTCGATGATCTGATTGCTACTGGTGGGACCTTTCAGGCTGCCGTCCAACTAGTCGAGGAAGCGCGAGGGGAGGTTGTTTGTGTTACCTCTGTCTTAGATGTTGCCGAACTCGATTTTACTCAAGAAATATCTGTACCTTCCTTTGTGCTGCTAAAGTGATCATGATAAATACGATCGATGTACTCTCCGACTGTTTACTTTTCTCCCCTTGATGTAGGAATGAAGACCCATCCCGATAGCTTTTACTCGGCAATGAGCAGCATTCATGCACAGGTGTGAGACACCGATGTATGTTCAGGCGGTGGAAAACACATGCAGGCGATTGCTGGGAGGGGTCATGAGTCATTCAGTTCAAGTGCACACAACTACAGCAGAGCTTCTGAGCATATTAAAAGATTGGAAGGTTCCTGCAGTACGAGGTTCCCACGAGATATACCCTTTGTTGTGGAACCACTCCTGGTCCGAGGTTGCGAAGGTGTGTGCGGAGCAAGTCGAGCGATGCTGGGAAGCAAAAACTCTTGCAAAGTCATATCGTACGTTTGAATTTTATTATCGAGCTTGGTTAGAAGCGCTTTATCAAGAGAGCCGTCAGGAGGAGCTTGAGTCTTTGATCTCTCACTTTCGTGCACTACAACAGGAAGATACACCTCACTTAGAATTATGGCATGGTCTTGAAGCACTGACGCATTGTTTTTTGGATGATGTAGAAGCTTGTGATCTTCTGTTGGCAACTTACGTCACTCAGCCACTCACAGCGACGTTGTTAGAGACGCAGCTGCGTTTGTGGCTACAACGTGGAGCAAAGGAAACAGATGCTCATCCTGCGTTGTGTTTAGAGCGTGTGCAAACATATGCTGACCACCCCTATTTTTTGTTGCTTGCCATAACTCAGTTTTTTTATGCAGCGAATTCAGAGCACTTACACGCAGTGACAGACATTTGGCAGCAAAAATACCCACAAGCGCAGATGCAGGCAACTATCTGTCTACAGAGATACTTGGATGGTGCGGATAATGCATCCGAAGCTTTAAATGCAGCAAAGACATTGCGAACAGCATTTCCTCAATCGGAGCATTATGCTACCTGGTTTTTGCTTTTGCAGAGTCGAACTTCAGAGGGTCTAAGCGTTGAGCAGCGTCAAAGTGGGGTGCTGAAAGCCCGCCCCTTACTACATAAAATTGTTGAAGACAGTGTGGAAGAGCTATCGTCTTCTGTGGCCTCCATGCCTCGCGCACCACGATGTTGGCTGACTTTTGTGAGTCAAACGACGATTGAGTATGTCGGGCGTCACAGTTATCGTCAGCAAGTGTCCTTACCTATGGGTAAAGATTGTAAAAAGGGAGATGTTATTTTTTGCGCAGCACGTTTTCCGCAAATGGCTGGAGAGATGAAAAATATAAGAATTTTGTCATGTTACCAAGCGATAAGTGATGCTGAGTGGGACGAGGAAATGGACTTCTTATCTCTAGCAGAAGCGCGTGCGATTTTTGAGCACCCCGTCCACTTAGATATCGATTTTTCCAATATTCAAGATCGCCGTAAAACCCTCCGAAAGGGAGATCCGATGGCAACGGGTTCGTTTATGCTTACACCTCAGGCGCTGCAATACGTGCGGCAAGGGATTACGGCACAAAATGAAAATCAAACCTACGACAAGCTCCTTTCGAGGCTGGTGGCGAACAGCTAAGTGTTGGCCTGTGCTTTTTGCCTGGATGTATGTGGTTCCACACATATATGCTTCAGGGTGGCAAAAAAGTGATGGTTCAGCGATTCATTTGGAAAAAAAAGGTTTTTCTATTGCACCACCAGAAGGGTGGGAGTATCGCTTTGACCATTATGGCGCAAGTTTTTTGACTCAAGACGTGCTTCTACAAGGGGAGAAGTTTCAACGCAATATTCAGGTCATGCGTTTTGCGACCCCTCGATTTTTAGATGTTACCACTGCCGAAGAATTTATGCACCTTATTCCTGAAAGAATGAGTGCCGCGAGGCCAGATTTAGAGTCTTATCATATGAGAAACTACCAGTTTACCGAATTAGCGAATGGAAACAAAGGTATTTTGTTTTATGCCGGATTTACTGTCAATGGTTACGATATGATGCAGGCACATATTTTGACTTCCTCTTCTACAAATGCTTATCTTGCGACTTACACAGATTTAGCCAAAAACATGGACGGTAGTGAAGATCACGAAAGTTTCCGTTATGCTTGGTCAAGTCTAACTTCCCTTGATACTGGGGGTGTTTCTGGATATAGATATGCTTGGCTTTGGCAAGGAATAAGTGCAATTGCACTCTTGTGTATTGGAATAGCATGGTTTTTTCGCTATCGGCGTAGACAAGATGCGCGCCTCTCAGATGAAGAACATGAAGAAGATGATTTTTTAGAGGAAGATGACGATGACTCCGACTTGGAGATGCATGGGGTCGTTGTGGAAGATGAAAGTGAGTATACTTCGATATCGAGTGAAGTCTCTGATTATGATCAGCGTTCGTGATGTAAGATTAACCTTGTGACATAAGAAAATCACGGATCACTTGTCGCCCCCATAGAGATGCTCGACCTTTGAGATCTTCTTCAAATTTTTCTTCTTGAGCTAAAAACATAGAGCTTAAAGTTCCTCGTGGATCGTAAGTCGTGTACTTTTCTGCGAGCTTATACTGTTTTGCAAAGATGCGCTTTTGCTCTTTAAGGTTATAAATTTCAACCGTTACGAGGTATGCCCATGCCTCTTCTACTGAGTATTTGGGGGTTATTCTTAAATTGGGAAAAGAAGCGATATGGGGAGGAGAAGATGCGGGATATTTTTTTCGAACTTCTGAGTAGGTATCTTCGCTGAGGTTAACCGGCTTTTTAGGAGTATGACTCGATTTTTGTAAATGGATTTGAGCATATAAGTCAGCATTTTCCTTAGATACGAGTAAAAGATTACCATCGCGAATAATACCTTCTTGAAGTGCAAGCCAAAGAACTTCGTGGGGTTCGACATGATTCGAAGTGTCATAAACAGCTTCGACAGCAATAGAATGCATACCCCCTGGAGCTTGGATCTGTAGGTTCGTAAATCGATATTGGCAAGCGAGCAGAAGTATGAACACCCCCAGCCACAGGGTAGTTCGTCCTACAGAGGTAAGGGACATAAGTCTCTCCATGATAAATCTTTGAGCAACAAGGCAACAATCTAACAGGCTAGTTATCCCACACTTTTGTTATAATACCCAACAGAGGTAGTATTTGTATTTTTCTGTTTGAGTCAAGATCATTGGAAGTCAAGCAACGTTACTCAAAAATTCTATTTCCGTCCACTTTGTCTGCTCAAGAAGAATCGCAGAGAAAGGTTTTTGTTCCTCCAAGGACCATTTCAGACCCTCGTGGTTGGGATTGGGAGATTTCGCAATCTCCACCAAGTGTGTTGGAAGACCTGCAGCACACATGGGGCACTTTTTTGACGCTTTATTTATGTGTGCATGCAAACTTTGTGGAAAATTCCATATGGCGTGATGAGCAAGATTTGCAACGGTTGTTTGCTTTGTCCACAGATCCTCGTATACCGTCTCCATGTATCCTCGTTTTACAGCGTGAGAGGCTGCAAGCTGGAGATGAGCGTGCTTTGGCAAGGCGTGTGAATCTGTGTTTGCAAAAATGGCAGTTGCAGGTAAAAGATTTGGATGTGCATGATTGGTTACGTTCTGCTTTAGGGAAAAAAATAGACAAATATTTCGCTTTTTCCTCACGCATTTGACTCTTTTTATCTTTCCTCTAAAATTTAAATAGAATTCGAAAACTAAATATTCAGTAATGGAAAGCGGACTCGTTGTTGTAGATAGCGTTTGTTTGGTGACTTGGATCAATTGCTGCATAAGAGTTGTATTCCGCGTTCTGCACGTGTCCTAAAAGGATATCGTGTTGGGTTTTCTATTGTTTGGGGAGTTATTGCAAAGCAGTACTTACCCTTTGCAAGCCAGCATATCTGGTGGTGTGCAATCATGTTTCACGAATACGGAGTCAAACATATGATGGACATTGTTCCTGAACTTATCGACGGAGCGATTGTAATGACCCTAGTAAATGGGTGTGACAATCGTGTAGGGAGCTGTGAATGTTGCTCTCAAATCGTTTTAAGTATGCATAACTGGCAAAGATATACTGGAGTTCCCTATATTATTTTAGACCTTATGGATGAAAATGAGATTTGTGAAGGTTTTTTAGAAGAGCTGTTATTTATCCGTAAGCGTGCAACCGGGCCATTTTTACTCGTTGGAGTTATGGAAAAACCACAGCAGATTCTAGATTTAAATGTTTTTCACCCGGATTTTCCCATTTTTATTACTCCAGAAGATGCAGTGAAAGCATTGCGTATGACCAACCCAGGCTTGACGGAACGATCTTTAATGATGCCGATTCAGTTTGGAACTTCGGTTGTTTCCCTTTGGCACCAGATTCAGGCCGAAACTTTTGGCGCGGTGTAGCCTTTCTAAATACATACTCAACTTATCTCTGGGTCTATACTTTAAGAATATCGTTGGGTATCCATGAGATTTTTTGCCGAACTTAAAATTTTTTAATCTATTTTATTCTTATCAAATTTAATAGCTGGGTTCATCTTTCCTTAACAAAATGAGTTGGTAATTATGTCATAGTGTAGAGGACTGTGCTGAAAATTCATACCATGAAAGTTTATTGAAGGAGTCTTCATGCTCGGCAACCAGACGATGGAAAACCAGCAGAAATCGATGCTTGTCTCCGGCCTTAAAGGTTTAATCCCCTTTAAATCTTCTCGTGCACTTTATAGGCGGGGTCCTCTTGCACATGTTTTTATGGAGACTTCTATGTTTGTCGTAAAAACAGTGGACACTTCTGCGGAGCGCAAAGAATGTTTTCGGCTGCGTCATCTCGTGATGTGTTATGAGTTTGGACAAAACTCCACTCAGCAAGAAGGTGTTGACAAAGACCAGTTTGATCACTGGGCCGATATGTTGATGATTCAGGATAAAAAATCGGGGAAAATTGTTGGCACATATCGATTGTTATGTTCTTTGCGTGCACCCGCGTTTTATTCTTCTTCGGAGTTTGCTCTAGGAGAGCTCTTTGCTGAGCCAGGAGTGAAGCTAGAACTTTCGCGTGCTTGTATTAAAAAAGAGTTTCGCCGTGGAGGGGTGATTGCCCTGCTTTGGAGAGGCATCTATAGCTACGCTATGCAAGTAGATGCAGACTATCTGTTTGGTTGTTGTAGTGTTGGAAATATCGGTCACCACAAAATCCTTGAAATGATTAAGCTTTTAAAGCAGAAATCGAGCGTTGAGTTTAAATATTCCGCGAATCCACTTCCTGCCTATGATGTCTCTGCTAACTTGTTGAAAGCCTCTTTTTTGTCGTCAGGGTCGCCTGAGCTACAAATTCGTGATCTTCCTCCGCTGATGCGTGCGTACCTGAATGCAGGTGCGAAGTTTTTGCCTGTGCCCGCCTTTGATCCAGAATTTAATTGTTATGATTTTTTGACGATTATGCATTTGAAGGAATTGAACCAAAGTCATACCCAAAAATTTAGTAAGCAGATTTGAAAGCTATTGAAGTTACATTGTTGCGAGGGCTAGGGCGCGAGCGTCGCCACTGGGGAGATTTCGCCCGCCTGCTTGAATCTGAATTACACAATGCGATTTTTAGCTATATCGACTTACCGGGCACAGGGGAGCTGCATCAGAGTCCAAGCCCTTGGAGCATTCAGGCTTTAGCGGCAACTCTACCGTCACCAGAAGTGAAGTCAGGTACCTTGCGCGTTCTGGTGGCGATTTCTCTAGGTGCGATGGTGGGGTTTGAGCACCTCTTGCGTTCTGAAGGCAGGGCTTTTGATGCGGTCGTGTTGATCAATACCAGCTTTGGGGGGTGGAACCCCATGTGGCAACGTGCGCGTCCTACGGCCTGGTGGCAGCTGTTGAGGGTCGCCTGCAGTTGTACTGTGGAGCAGCGCGAGCAGCGTATCTTGCAACTCGTTTCTGCGCGGGTGGAGCGGATAGAGCAACATTTGCCTGGTTTTGTGCAAATTCAACAGTCTGCGCCAGTGAGCTTGTGGACTTTACTTGCTCAAATGTTGGCAGCTGCGCGGTATCGTCCATTGCTTCCGGTGGGCGTGGACTTTCCCCCGATCTTGATTTTAAATTCTCGTGGAGATCAACTCGTGAGTTCTTGCGCTAGTCAGACCATCGCAGCTCGACTCGGAGCGACCCTGCATACGCATCCCCATGCTGGGCATGATCTACCTTTGGATGAGCCTCATTGGACGTGTGCACAGGTGGTCGATTTTGTGAGATGTATTAGAGACGAGCCAGCTTAAGGATATTTTAATCGCTATGCCAGAGGGTTTGGGCTTCTAGTTCGAGAGAGCGTCGGTATTCTTGTGAAAACACGGCCCACTTTTTATGTGATGCGCTGGCTTGAATGAGAAAGTTGAGTAGGTATAGGTGTCTGCGTAAGGTCCTTGCATGTCGATGCGGTACAACAGGATTGAATACGCCGAGGGCCGATAGGAGCTGACGTGGATTCTTGCGAATCCAGGCCCATGAGCCAAGCTCTAAGCACAATGGAATGAAGGGGACCGTTGGAGTTGCTTTGATCTGTTCAAGGCACATGTAGTCCCAGAAGTCTCCATGGGCGCGGTAGTGCAGAGCTTGAGGTTCTAGAGCATAGACATGATGTGGGTACGTGCGGTCCAAAAGCTTTTTTAAGGCCATCGTTTCTGCGATACGTGGATAGGGTTTAGAAGTGTGCGCATAAGGAAACCAAATGCGGTCAATATTGCCAAACCCTGAATGAAGGTCTAGCAATAAAGAAAAGCTACCATGAAAAAGCTCTCGTCGCACAAATCTTTCGAGTGCTTGGTTTTCAAGTTCCATTTCCTGAGACTTCTCTCCACGATACCAGGGGATGCGAGGTGATATCCGGTGTCCCCCGATGAGAAAGAAGGGAGAAATACCTGTTGCCTGAATGGGAGCATTACGCATCAAGTCGACGCCGTTGGGATTTGCTCTTGACCGTAATAGCATCCCGCCAGGGTTGGCACAGGGAATAAAGTAGAGTCGTACTTTGTTGAGCAGTGCAGGAAGGGTTTCGTCCCAGTGTAGAAGTTCGGCAAAGGTTTCTAAGTACGACAGGATCACCTGTGTGCCGATAATTTCGAGCCCATGAATTCCTCCAACAAAGGCGATTGCGGGGGCTTGTGGGTCTGAAGAACCGAATTGGAAGGAGTAAATGGGCAGACTTACCTTTTGGGTTTCTACGACTGCCTCAGTCCTAATTTTGGCAAATCCTTCAAATTTTTTTTTCAGTTCTTCTATTTGAGTAAGTTCATGAGTTCCGTAAATGACTTTTTGAATCTGACTAGATGCCATGCTGACCTCTCTCCGACGGGGCGTCCTTCACCCTTCGGAGGGCTCTTGCAAAAGTGAAGGGAAAAAAATACTGGTGTGAGTCACAGGAAAATATGTTTGTGAATATGATTGAAATTAAAAGGTAAATACAGCTAAGTTGACAAAATGTTTATTATCTAATAGCCTCGTTGTCTAGCTAAGTGCTTCTTCTGAGGTACCCGTACAAATTGCTGTCAAAATCTCCGAGCCTTATCAGCGTTGTAAGTGAGTCTGTTTTCAAGATCGCTGCTGGGTAAAAGGGAGAATGTTTACAGAGAGATATAAGTATGATGACGAGCAAAAACCCTCTGCTGGGGACATTGTGGCCGATGACCAAATATTTCACGTTGGCCAATTTTCGCAAACTGAAATCACGAGATCAGCGCAGATGGATGGATGGTCGTAACGAATATCTGATGCGGTGGGCGTCGACTACGATGAGGTCTTTGGGGGTTGAGGTTGAGGTCATTGGAGAAGTACCTCGTGATGTGCATGGGATCTATGTAGGCAACCACATTAGTTATCTGGATATCCCATTGCTGTGTAGCCAAATTCCAGTTATTTTTATTGCGAAAAAAGAGCTTGCCAAGTGGCCTTTAATTGGCAGCTGTTGTCGTCTCTTGGGTACTGTTTTGGTGGACAGAAGTTCGAAAGAGTCTCGTCTCCAAAGCGCTCAACTTATTACCCGTAAAATCACACAAGATGGTGAGAATATTGCTGTATTCCCTTCGGGTACGACGTCGATTAATGAGCACATGGAGTGGAGGCGAGGCTCTTTTCGCATTTCAAAACAATATTCTGTGCCTATTATCCCGTTTCGGATAGACTATTCTCCGCGCCGAGCAGCAGCGTACATCGACAATGACGTTTTTGTGTCACATATCCACAGGTTGCGCCAAGTTCCAAAGATCAAAGCAACTATTGAGTTTGGATCTCCGCGTGTCGTGCAAGATATTGACCAAGAAGTTCGCCAAGTCCGCGATTGGTGCCGGGAGCCGCTCCTTGCCTCTCCGGGTGGCGACCTCTTGCATTAACAGCCTTGCTTGTGCTGCTGTGCTCAGTTTATAAGGCAGCCGCAATTGTTTTTCCGATTTCTGCGGGAGATTTGGCGACATGGACGCCGCACTCTGCTAAAGCGCCCATTTTTTCGGCCGCGGTTCCTTTGCCTCCGGAAATGATTGCACCTGCATGTCCCATGCGCTTGCCTTCGGGAGCTGTTTGTCCAGCAATAAACCCACAGACGGGCTTTTTGATGTTCTCTTTGATGAACTGTGCTGCTTTGATTTCGGCGTCTCCGCCGATCTCTCCAATGAGAATAATAGCCTCTGTCTCGGGGTCTTCTTCAAACAAAGGGAGTAAATCGATATAGGTAGAGCCAATAATCGGGTCACCTCCAATACCGATGCAAGTGGATTGTCCAAGCCCCAGTGCGGTCGTTTGCCCAACGGCTTCATAGGTGAGTGTTCCTGACTTAGAGATGATCCCTACCTTGCCAGGCTTGTGCACATGTCCGGGCATGATACCAATCTTGCATAACCCAGGGGTAATGATCCCTGGGCAGTTGGGGCCGATAAGGCGGCTTTTGGACCTTTCCAAAGCGCTTTTGACGGGGACCATGTCGAGTACTGGAATCCCTTCCGTGATACAGACGATCAATTCGATCTCAGCATCTATAGCTTCTAGGATGGCATCTGCGGCAAATGGAGGAGGCACAAAAATCATGGAAGCATTTGCTCCTGTCTTCTCCTTGGCCTCGATCACGGTATCAAAGACGGGTAAGTCTAAGACTTGGCTTCCCCCTTTGTAGGGGGTCACGCCACCGACAAACTTAGCTGCGTACTCATGAGATAACTTGGTATGGAACATCCCCGATTTGCCAGTGATGCCTTGGGTGATGACTTTAGTGTTTTCACTCAGTAGAACTGCCATGAGATCTTATCCTTTCCAATGAAATGGCTTTATTTAACCGCAGCAGTGATTTTTTCAGCTCCATCTGCCATATCATCGGCAGCTTGAATAGCAAGGCCGGAGTCCTTGAGAATTTGTTTCCCTTCATTGACATTCGTACCTTCGAGTCGCACGACAAGAGGGACCTTAAGGCCTAAAGATTTTGCGGCTGCAACAACTCCTTTGGCGATGATGTCACAGCGCATAATTCCTCCAAAGATATTGACGAAGATGCCTTTGACAGCTTCGTCTTGCAGAATAATACGAAACGCATTTGTAACCATCTCTTCGGTGGCTCCCCCACCTACATCCAGGAAGTTTGCAGGTTCTCCTCCGTAGTATTTGATAATGTCCATGGTCGCCATAGCAAGGCCGGCTCCGTTGACAAGACAGCCGATGTTACCATCGAGGCCTATGTAGCTGAGCCCATACTTGGATGCTTCCACTTCTCGGGAGTCTTCCTCATCGAAGTCACGACAAGATTCGACATCCTTTTGTCGAAATAAAGCATTATCGTCAAAATTCATTTTGCCATCTAGGGGAAGCATGTCCC
>JAPPOJ010000052.1 GCA_028817975.1 Zetaproteobacteria bacterium
CCAAAAATACAATCTTAAAGAGATAACCTTACTATCACATACAAAACAAAAAAAAAAGAGTTTTTTGTTTTATGTCCCCACAAAGAACTTCAGTGCATACGGAAAGTATTACAATAGAAATGAAATAGAATTTAAATACACCAAGACTCCATCTTAAAGTGATAAAATGGACTCACACAAAGGGCTTTGTACATGAAGAGAAGTGCTCTTGCGCTCACAGGTGCCGGTTCAATACTCGGTTTCAGTCTTTCAGCTTATTCCCTGTTGCACCATCTAGAAGTTCGAAAGCGAGGCTTTTCAGAGGCTGCTTGCAATATCAACGAGACCCTCTCGTGTGATCGAGCGGCATTAAGTAGCTATAGCGAATGGTTCGGCATTCCCTCTGCTGTCTTTGGCCTAGGCACTTTCCTCACCGCTGGAATTCTGATAGGACTCGCGTACCGACGTGGTCCGAAGTATCACCCTCACCTATTTCTACTTTCATGCCTCTGTGGGTGTACCAGTATCATCCTGGGTTACCTCAGTTTTATCGAATTACAGACCGTCTGTCTTGTCTGTATTGGTATCTATGGTTCTTCAGCACTTCTCTTCACCGGATCAGCCCTCCTACCTGAAAAAAGCTTCCTCAACTCTAAATTTCTATTCCAAGGAGTGCCACAGGGGCTCCCTTTCGTCACCCCCTTATTTGCTGTAATAGGGGCCTATATACTTTTAGAAAGCCATTTCTCTCCCCTAAAACAGCCAAGGCCTCACCCCGCAACTAACGCCACAGACTCCTTGCCTAAAGTTGTCAACCAACCCACTCTTGCAGAACAGCCCATAGATATCCCCATACATCCGACAGCATACTCAGGGCTTGGAGAGGACTACCGTAAAGGCCCCGACGAAGCACCCCTGACGCTGGTCGAGTTCTCTGATTTTCAATGTCCCGCATGCCGAAGCATGCACTACATCCTACAAACGATCCTACCTGAGTTTGAAGGCAAAGTTCGTCTTGTGTTTCGCAACTACCCTCTTGACCCCAGTTGTAACCCTGCCATGTCACGGCCACTTCACTCACATGCCTGTAAAACAGCTGTCCTCGCACGTTGTGCTGGAAGAATAAACAAGTTCTGGGAATTCCATGATGCGGTATTTCAACAACAGCCCGAAATAAATGATAAAAATCTACATTTATGGGCCAAATCAGTTGGGCTCTCTGAGGAACAAATCAAAACCTGCCTTGCAGCCCCACATATCCTTGATAAAATTAAAGATGATATCCAACTTGGCCAACAGTTAGGCGTACAAGGAACACCCTCTATTTACATTAATGGTAAAAAATTCCTCGGAGGCTCTGCGGACGAGCTACGTATGGCACTTAAACAAAGCCTCTGAGAGCGCCTACTCAAACTCAATAGAGACAAATAGTGGAGGCATCATACAGTAGTGTATATTACAAGGTATAGCATGCCCTTTACAATTTTCGGCTTCCATCACTGCAGAAAAAGAGATAAAATGAGTTTTTTCGCTAAGGGTATTTATGAACGTCGAGTTTGAGTCCGATTATCGCGCGCGCATCCTTTTTATTCGTTTTCCAGAAAAAACTGAAATATCTACTTGCGCTCAAATCTTAAAGCTAAGATCCCTGTGGACAGAGGCACTTCGCAGCTGGCATTCTCCGTATAAAGCTCTTATTGAATGTAAAAACCTCTACATTGCTGCTCCTCATTCCACAGAGGAGCAGCGTAAATTTAACAAAGCTTGGGAGCACTTTTTTGCCTTCCTCAAGGGATTTCACTTGCAAAAAATGGCAGGATATCTAGGTGACAATACCAAAGTTGAAACATATCCTTTTACAACGTTTGCAACAATAGAAGAAGCCTGTGCATATTTAGGCCTACGTGACTTCAATAAAACTGTGACTAAACCTGGAGATTTTCGCTCTTCCATCGCTTTTGACAACCAATTCCGTCAACATACAATAGAGATGAGTTTTGCTTCTCCTCAAAAAATAGATTCTAAGAAAAAAATAAATCTACTCAAATCTAAGCTCACCAACAACTTGATGCAGTGGCACAGCAAGTGGAACCTTTTGATCAACTGCACACACTTGGAAATTGAGCCAGATATGTTTGAAGATTTTGAAAATATGATTCAGTTTTTTAAAGGTTTTTTCTTAACTTCTCTCATCGGTTATGGTCCAGCAAACAAAGGTGCCCAATACCCATTTCCTATATTCCGTTCACGCCACAAAGCAGCTGCACAACTCACAAGTATAGGAAACATCGCTGCTGAAGAAGCCAACTGCAACAGCCGAAAAAAGCAACCATAGAGAAGAAAGCTAATAGAAAAAATCTTGACGACACTTAAGCCATCTAAAACACTAAGAAAATTTATTTTAAGGGTCACTACACCTACGACAGTTTAAGCTTAGTATTAGGAGTTCGGCTCCGTTGTTTCAGCTGCAGCTGTTGGCTCAGAGACATCCTCCGCATCTTCTCCTTCAAGGTGAGCATCTGAATAACTCGACGTCACAGCCTCTGCCAAGCGATTCCAAATCCCTCGGTCTTTACGTGACCATGCCTCAAAAACTTTACGAGCAGATCGATTCACCAAAGCTGTACGTAAAAAATACTGTTGAAAGTCTTCACGAGATTCACACTTAAACAAATGGTCTACATGCTCAGGCATAATGAGAAGCTCTGAGCTCTTATAACGCATAACTACCGCACCCTGAATCGGGTACATTTCTAC
>JAPPOJ010000298.1 GCA_028817975.1 Zetaproteobacteria bacterium
TAACGAAGAAGAAGGTAACGAAGAAGAAGGTAACGAAGAAGAAGGTAACGAAGAAAAAGGTAACCAAGAAGAAGGTCACTCGAAAAAGATAGTTCTCTCTTTTATCTTCACCTGCTTTTTCCCTCTTCTGACACTTTCCGTTTTATCAAAGCATAAAAATTACTAAACTCTTGTGCGGAGACTAAAATCACAGGAGGATTGTTCGTAAGGTGCCCTGTTGCGATTTGTAAGCTGTGAAACTCTTTGGCTAGAAAGAAGCCTAGCTTCATGCCACTGCGCCATGGTACATAAATGAGGTCGAGGAGCATAGAAAAGGGCAGTGCAGTGATACGAGCTGTATTTTTGTGATGCTGTGTTGTTCCTACGGTGTGTGTATCTGTCAGGAGGTATTCACCCATTTTCCAGGTGATGGATAAAGGTAAGCGTTGGATTTGGTGCCATATACAGGGTTGGTCGGCGGGATGTTGGCTTTGGTCGCAGAGCTGCTGACGTACCTCGATCCATGGGAGTTTGCGTGCTTCGCATATCTCTTGTCCACGTCCGTTTTCCAGCACGCAGGTATAGGCAGCATCTTGTTGTGAACGGTAGATACAAATTCTGTGATTGTGAAACACATCTTGTCTAGCCGATGGTGTACCTGGGATGATGGTGGCACACAAAGTCTCATCATAATTGTTTTCATAGAAGACTCGCACAACCTTTTGTTGAAAACGAACTTTTTTAGGAGTAGGTGTAGGAACTTTGGTATGGATACCCTCTGTATGGGGTTGGGCGCTAATGTGTAAACTGATGCTCAAGGTGAGCACGATGGCCATACGAAAAGGATTTAAAGTACGCATAGTTTCTCTTTGTGGGGCGGTAAAGTAATGTGTAAAAAATCGAAAGGTCCATGATAGTAGTTGTTTAAGCTGATTTCGTCAATATCGCTTCTTGCGAAAGGTGGTGTTTTTATTTCGACCAGGTCAGGCTAGAGGCGTTTTGAGGCTTAAAAAGGTCTCCCTTCATGGGAAGATGTGGTATAAGAAAACCTTTTCATTGATGCAAAGGATTGCTGTTTCTATGCCAAAAATATCTCTTATTGGGGTCCTTTTTCTGTGTGACCTCGGATTTTCTGCTTTCGCGAACTCGAAATCTCGTTTACCCAGGGATGTAGTAGGCCATATCATCGACCACAGCCTCGGCTTAGTAGAGACACCGGGAACAAGAGAGGATGATGCGTCACCGTGGATAGATTCTTTAGTCCAACAAGACTTTCGTAGTCACCTAGCCTGTTTGGATGGTGTTTGCTCTGTTTGGCGTGAACATATCCAACGCAAAGTGAATCGTGCACTTCGTGATTATTTTCAGCTTGAGCTGCAAGACGGAAGCTCTAAAAGTTTATACCAAGTGGTATGTAACTCTAAAGATATGGCGCATGTTCAAACTGTGGACAAGCTGTTAGGTGCCGCTGGAGACGGGTTTTTGCAGTGTACGCGGCAGGCGGCATTGCAACTGCGAACACCTGCACATCTTACGTGGATGAGTGAATCCTTATCCGATCAATTCGGTGATTTCCTCTTGCGCCAAGAAAAAAAGATTTTGGAAGCAGATATTGCCACAAATGGAGATGCTGCTATGAACCCTACTCTTCATAAGCACATTGTGGTTGCCGCTTTGATGGGTATCGCTTGGGTTTCAGATTTTCCTTGTGCAGATGCTTATCGTGATAGCATGGCGCGGCTGATTATCGCTGCACTTGGAGTGCCTATGGTGGTGAGAGAACATGATGGGGGCCGGCTCTTGAGGCGGCTGTGTTATCTGATTTCACCTGGCTTTTGTGCGAGTGATCTCAAGCATATGTGGAGTGCAGAGTTGCGGAGAGCGATGAAGGTAAAAATACGTCAGCTCGTTGAACAAGAACATGAGATGACGACTCAGCAGAGGCGTCATTACGCTCTGGTCTTGAATATGAGCATGACGCTTGCATATGTGCATACTCACTTTGATTCTTGGGCAACAAAGTATTATCGAGCTTTATCTGCAGGTATGGGAAGACATCTCCCTCAACTGGGGCTTGGCTCGCAACGTGAGTGGCATTTGTTAAAAAAACGTTATTTCTATCCGCAATGGCTGAAAATCAAGGAGATCCCCTATGCATCTCCTTGGCTGGTACAAATGGATCACTTGGTAAAACGTCATTTGCCCGCTGGAGAGCCGCAGAGTATGTTGCTGGAAGGAGTGATCGAGCTTGCATATTGCGGGCTGGCAGATGCGCTCGCGGTTATGGAGTCTTGTCTTATCCGTTTATGTAATTTTGAGCAAAGGTAAAAGAAGCTGTACATAGTATGAGATCTCTGGAGACATAGTTGTGAATGCGATGGATTCTGAGTAACACCCCTCTTTAAATCAAGATATAACTCCTCAAAAATAAAGCTTAAAGAGCATTTTTATTCATTCATAGGTGGGGTATGCCGACACGTTCCTCATGCGCCTGTTTACAGATTAAGGAAAACAAATGTCTCGTGCCTTACAGATATGTGAGAAAGCCCCTCGCTTAAGAGCGGTTCACCTATGCGTATTCTCCTTGTGGTGTGGTTTGGGCGCGTGTAGTGGGGATATTCAGTCTGGGCAGGAAGGTCTTTCTTCTCAAAGCTCTAATGTTGGCTTGCAATCAGCTGCGCGTGTACCGCAACCAGCCTGGGGTGCAAGGCTTACGGAAGACTTCCAGAAATCTTCGACGTTGCCACTTTTACCTGCACAGGCAACTGTCGGGGTCTTTGCACAGCAAGACCGTCTGTATCTGGCTTCTAGTGTGGGGCGTTTATTTCAATTGAGCCGTTTTGATGCACAGGGTGTGGCGGGGTGGCAGGAAGTCGCACAAGTCAAGGCTGTGGCGAATGCATCTTTTGTCATTCCGGTTGCCGTGAAGCAATCATGGCAGGTCGAGGGGAAGTCGGTTCAATTTGTGGAGAGCCTGACTCAAGCGAAAAACCGTGTCGCCAAAGTCGAACTTGGTTTTGCGATTACCCAAGCTCGGCAAATGTTTGCTTTTAACCCACATGAGTGGTGCGGGTACAGCCCAGATTGGACCCGTTTGGAATGTTTGACCCGTCAGGACCAACAGTTGCATTCGCGTACGGTGGCTTTACCGCAGAGTGAGAAGCCGCCCTTAGGGGGAGGCTTTGTGCCTGGCGAAGGAGAGGTCAAGAAGGTTTTATGGTTGGTGTATCCTGAGCAGTTGTGGCGCTTTGACTTCTATGATGATCTCGGAACGAAAGGGTCTAAAGTGGTTTCGGAGTCGATTCCTCTCGCTGCAGCCTTAGACACATTTGTGCAGGTGTTACTATTTGAGCTATCGGCACCACAAGATCGTCAGCTGTTTGCGCTTGCGTATGACTCCTCAAGCCATTTGTGGCTTGGTGGCGGAGTCAAGACTGCGATTCAGTCGAATGTACAACTTACGCAGCAACCTGCTGCCAAGGTGGCCGTGTCGTCTGCAGAGAGTGCTTCGGGGGCGCAGGAAAAACCTGAGGAGTCCTCTGCTACGGGAAAAAAGGAGGCGCCGCCCTCAGAACAGCCCGCGGTGGCTGCATTGAACTTTGCTACAGATATTGCCCTGATTGCGCGGCAAGCCTGTGCGGACTGTCATAATGCAGCGAGCGCTCAGCGTGGCTTTCCCTTTGATGCGGAGCTTGAATCCAGTTGGCGTGGGATCTCTGACCTGATTATCGACTCCATTCAAGCAGGACGGATGCCGCCATCACGCGAAGCTTTTAATGATGATGAGCAAGCGAAGGTGTTGCAATGGCTGGGTGGGAATCCGTAATTCGCACCTGTCTTTAGGAATCTGAAAATAAACCGGCGTAGTCTACTCGTTCGAAGACTTCGAGCTTCCCTCCCGCAGTGGCATTGTAGATCTTGCGCTGATGATTTTTGCAGACCATTTTTGCGAGCTGGTAGTTCATTTCGACGAGGTCGAGGCGGGGGTTGTGCCAATGTTTGCCTTTGCCGAAGTACGCCGGATGAAAGTGATTGGGGTCGTTATCTGCATTGGCACGGATGGTGTTCCCCTCCACGGTAGCATCTGCAGGAATATGATATTCAAAATCCATCCCTATCAGGTAAATTTCGGCAAATCCCATAAAGAAGGCCAGCTGTAAGTTGAGAGTGGTGACGGACTGTCCGCAGTAGATTCTTTCCGCGCAGTCGGTGGAAAAGCGCGGTACTTGAAAGTTAGGACAGTTTTCGTAGAATCCGCGGTTCATATTGAAAAACAGGCAGTTTTCTTTGTGGGTGATGAGGTCGATATATTCCGTCGGAAAAAACTTGTAAGGGACTTGGTACTGGTTGATGGCCTCTACATTTTCGTGCATGACCCGGATATCTTCCACTACATAAAAAGTAGGGCGAAAATCTTGATAATCCTGCATCAGAAAGATGCTATTGACGCCGAAGCTGTATTCGTCACGCAATTTGGACAAGTCGAGCTGACGGAGAGAAGGCCCATTGCCGACGATAAAGCAGCGTTTGCCGATATATTTGTCACGAAAGCTTGCGATCTGGGCGCGGTCTGCACGTTCAGGTGCAGGCTCTTCGATGCGGACATAGTGGGGAACGGTGGTGTGAATGCGTGGAGTAGGGGATGGCTGTGCAGATGCCCCTCCCAGCATACGCTTGACATGGGTTTTGATCTTGTCGCGAATCATCATAGGAACGGCTCTTTCTTGGTGGCTCTTTGCATTGACCCGATTTTACCTCGGGGGCGAACTTGCGGCAAGCTGCTTGCCGCTGTGGTGTGGTGTGGATGGTGTGATCGGGCGTGCAACGCTTGTGGGTCAAATATCAAGTTTTTTGCGAAAAAAGCCGACGAGGCAGCACGATGGAAGAGGTGATCTGTGAAAAATGTTTGTGTCGCGAGCTGGCGTTTCTGTGCGTATGGGGTGGGGTGTCTGGTCCTGGGGTGGAGTTGTAAGCCAAGTGGCTCTGCGTCACGTGGACAACGCGCAGAAGTGGCTGCTGCAGCTGAGGAGTCGGCGGCGAAGTGTTCCCCAACAGCATTAAGTTCAGGCTCGATCCCCACAGAAAAAGATACTGCTGTTGCAACTGTGGACCTCCAGGAGCAGGCTGGGGAGGACCCTCTTGCGGGTCAAGCTGGCCCGAAGCAGTTGCAGCTTGCGGACCCTTGTGCGTCTGTGCCGGGGACGGGTTCTCTTGGGGCAGGTGAAGACAGTGGTAGTCCATATGCTTACGGCCGTGAGGAATTGCAGCAGCTACCTCTGTATAAGCTGCAGTACATGGAACTTGATCTTGCCCAACGCCGTCGCAGTGATTTAGCACGCTTGACTCTATTTGATCAGATCGCGACGGGCCTGTGTCAGAAGCTCTTGACACGGCGCGCCCACTGTATCTCCGCGAAACCTATTTATGACTATCGTGTGGATACGATCTCGTGCTTTTACGACCAAGATTCCCGTGGGGATTTTGCGGCCAGCTGTATGGAACAAGCTGACCAAAAGCCACAATCCTCTGCCGAGGAGGTTGTCTTCACTACGGAGACCTGCACTCTCGCTCGGGTGGCGCCCCGAGTGGAAGTCGTAGTAACGGGGGCTGGGTCTGAAGACTTGGTCTTGGTTGTGAATGATGCTTATGTGAGTAAACCCTTTGCTCCGGGGACAAAGGCTATTCAGGTGCAATTTCAGCCGAAGCAAGGGGCCACAGATGTGCGCCCGATTGACTGGAATGATGTGTATGATCTGACCTTGCGTCGTGCCGCTGCAGGTGGAACCTTGCCCTTGGAGACGGCGCGCATCGACTTGAAAGTGGATGGCATGGAAGTGGTGCAAGGGCGGCGTCTGGAAAAACATAGCAAATTGAGTGGAGCCTATGTGTTTGGGTTCCACCCGCGGGTGTTGCGTGAAGCTCACCCCAGCTGTGAGGTGGACGCACTGCATATCGCTGAGTTTAAGGCGCAGAAGCGTGCAGCTGTGGAAGGGGCGGCAGCTCAGGAAAACTTACAGTCTTATATCCAAGCCACGCGTAAACTAGATCCGCAACATGCTGTAGAGGAGGTCGAAGCAGAGAAAGCTCGGGTGGTGGAGCAAATCGAAGCCTATAAGTTTGCGCTGCAGGAGAACAAACAATATCTGACGGCCAAACGTAATCAGATCGCACAGCTTGAAGCGCCTCTGGTGGAAAGCACCTTGCAAGGCTGCCATGCGAGTGCAGCGATTGAGAGCTTGCGTATCCAGTTTCACGGCACTGCAGCCGCTCCGGAGCTGGTGGACCCCAAGGCGCGGGTGAAATACTATCCTGATGTGGGGGTGCCCAACACCTATCAGTTGGATCTTGGGGTGGTCACGGTGGAAACCGAGTTGGCGAAGTTGTTGGATAAGGGCTATGTCTATCCGGGAGCGTTGGACGCGGTGACCATTGGCTCCTTTGATCGTCTGAAGGTGCGTAAAGTTGCCACACAGTTTATCAATGACCCTTTTCCTTGTAAGGATGGCAGTGGATTTATAGCCAACATTGAAAAGCTTGTCTATGACCCCACCTGTTATAAAGTCTCGGAAGCCGATGTGTTTACCCTGAGTGGGGTGACCGTGTGGATGAATGAGCTGGTGGTGTATGACAACACTCAGCTGGCCCACAAGTTTGATCGTGACGAAGACTTGTGGCTCACCCACCCCATGGGGAACCCTGCTTGGCAGCAGCTGATGCAACGGCGCGATTGTGCCAGTGACTAGATCCGGCAGCTCTGTGCATGAAAAAGCCCTATTTAGAGATGTTTCTCATCGGGCACCTACCTAAAATGAGCTATTTCGCCCTTCTGACGAGAAACAAAGCTGGAATATACCTATGAAATATGATAGATTGCCGCGGCAGAACATAAAATATTAAAGTAAAGGCTGATGATATGAAAACTTGGACAAGTGTGATGCTGTCTCTGGGGCTGTGGGCTTCGCTGAATTGGAGTGTAGGTGCAAACCCTGTGGCATCGGCACCCTCCGATCGATGTATGGAAATGGGCGCGTGGTCACCTTCCTCCATGAAAGAATCTTTCTGGGATGAACTCGAAGCTCTGGATTTTGCGTGCTTTCAACAGCAAACGGGATATACCCTGCCGGAGAGTCTAGACCAATTGCTGAACTGTAATCTTGATACGAAGTTATGCAAACCACTGGCTTTGGCGGAACCCGTGGATGCTACGGATGTGCTTGACTGGAGTTTAGAGGCCTGTCCCAGGCGTTCTGGCTCCTTGCCATCTCCGGGGGTCGTGCCCCCAGCAAAGTCCTCCGTGCAGTCGTTGTCAGGCCCTGCCCCTGAGATTACGAAGAAGCCTCAGCGTGGGCGTCCGCGTACTAGAACCGCGGTGCGGCAAAAGAAGCTCGGTATTCGTGACTTGCAAGCTAAGCTGAAAGAAGAAAACGCAATCTTAGCTGCACGACAGCAGCAACACGCTGCCCTTGTGCATGAGAATGCTCAGCTTAAGTTTCAGCTGCATGTGCGTGATTTGAGTGGCCAGCAGCAATTTTGGGATAACTATTTTAGCGACCTGCATGTCCGTTATCCGGATGCGCAACTGGTGCAACCTGCGCAACAGATGATGCTTTCCGCCCCGATCTGGTGGGTGTACAGTGTCGCAGGAGTGCCCCACCAACTCCCTCAATAATCCTCCCCCCTTTTTTTTGGGCTGATGGGCCTGAGGTGCAAACCGTGCTGTCGCCTGAAGTTTACGGTGGGCTTTGTGATGGTCCTTCTGTTAGAGGAAAAAATCCACGTGCGCTATGTGACTCTTTTACTTATCTTGTGTTGTTTACCCTGTGGCTTGTATGCTGCGGCAGGTCCGCAAGAAGCCTTTCCTTTTGTGGATCTCCCCGTAGAGCTGCAAGAAAAGGTGCTTGCGGTTGTGGCTTGTGAAGACCCGGCTGTGTTTCCTGAGTTTTGTATGTTGAGTCAGGGGGTGCGTCGCGAGGCCCTGTCGAGGTTGGAAGATCCCGAAGTGCTGGCTCAGGTGATTCCTCCTTTGCTTGCGCAATACCCCGGCTGGAAGGCCTATATCCTCCACTTCTTTGCACAGGGCACCACCGTGGCGCAGCTGTTTCCACGCATGCTTCAACACCACCGCCCGCGTTGGATGACCGCCACGGTGTCGGCTGCCAAACAAGCGAATGAACCGGAGCAGTCTTTTAGGGAAATCTTAAGTATCGAAGATCTGTTGTGGAGCGTGCACTTGCGTACGACAGAACAGCAGCTGCACAGTCCGTTGGCTTGGAAAAAACATGTCATTGCAACGATCCTTGCGGTTGCAGCTATCCGCTCGGCCGTCGTCTCCGTGGTGTGGTCAGCAACGATGATGGCAGCCCCCGATGTGGTTTACTCGGCGGCTTGGGCAGGGGCTTATAGTGCTGCGGCAGATGTGGTGCAGCAGGCTGCATGGTCGGTGGCGCCGGCGACCCTGTGGGTAGCAACTGTGGAGACTGCTGCAGTAGCTGCCAGGTCGGCAGCCTGGTCTGCCACCTATGAAGTGGTGCGGGTCGCGGCTCGCTTGATGAGCCATTCTGAGCAATGGGGTGAGCTAGCCTATCGGCTGGCAGAAACTGTGGCTTGGCAGGTATTTCTGGATCCTGCTCATGAAGCCTTGTCACAAACGTATGCAGCAGCTCAGAGGGGTTTGGAGCAGCTTCCCCCGGTCGAGTCTCTCGACACCTGGCTGGGCTCTGCAGAGCAGTTTGAAAGTCAAATAGACAAGCACTTGGTGTCGAACCGTAAGCTGGATGCGACGGGGCGACAGCTGTTGCGTCCCTTCGTGGAGCAGTTACAGCGGCTGAGTGCTCATATTTTTGTGGTGTCTGAAGAGGGGGCGACCTCTCCATGATCCATGTGCATCCTCCCATCGCAATTTGCGAACCATACACACATAAATTATTCATTGAATGACTTGAAATTTTAAACAGAAACAACTATATTCACGTTAATATCCAAAATAAATTTAGAAAGCGCTTTTAATCATGAAAGTTTGGTTTGCACTTGGATTTTTAAACCTTGCTGTTTGTTCAGGTCCCTCTTTTGCGGGTCATCGTTCTTACTCCATAGACCGGGTTATCGCTAAATACAAAGATAACAGCAATAGGCGTAGCTCTCTGAAAGTACTTAAATATTTTACTTTCACTGCGCGTCTCATCGCTCATGATAAGAACATTGCCAATCGGAATAAAGTGTCTCAATTATTTGAAATGCTCGATCAAATGAAAAGCGCAGGGATTACACCGAATGTGATTTCCTACAATGCAGCGATCTCTGTTTGTGAGAAAGCAGGGGATCGTGATGGTGCTTTGCAGCTTTTGTTACAGATGCAACAAGGGGGTATCAGGCCTGATGAGATTTCCTACAACGCAGCGATCGCAGCTTGTGAGAAAGCAGGGGACCGTGATGGTGCTTTGCAGCTTTTTGAAAACGGTGTGCACCATCATATTTATCGCGAATCCCTTGCGCATACTCCAACGCTTATCGATTTTCATATCCCAAATTGGTTTACACCACAATCGGTGGAAAACTTAGTTCAATTAGGAAAAGTGAATCCACGGCACGTACCTGGAATTCCTTCGATAATTGCAGTGATGATCCTAGATGAGGCTCATAAAAAAGACCAATTGGTGGGGAAAAAAATTATTACAGGATCTCATGGAGACGGTCTGTTAACGGAGGCTGTAAAAAAATATTTCAATAAAAAATCCTATGCCTACAGCTTAGATACTTACGGTACATTTCAAGTGACGAAAAAGTTTAATTTAAACCCATATGCCGCGCCTTTTACACCTCGTACGGATCTGTAGAAAGCTTTCGATAGATAAGAATCATTCTCCCGGCCGAGTTCCTTGACACCTGGTTGGGTTCGGCAAGAGTAGCTTTATAGCTCAATGTGCTGTATGGAGACTGTTTCTCTCCCTCACATATTCTGATAAAAGTCTGTTTTTATAGATAAAGAATTTATTTTTGTTTTTTAATAAATAATTATGTGCTGTACACAATATATTCAAACTAAAAAATATTATTCAACAAGGATTTTTGATGCGTTATTTAAGTATGTTACTTGCTTTGCTGCTTTCCTGGTGTTCGCTACATGCTACGGCCTATAGCAATCGCCGTAACTTGTGTGTCATGATGGGCTGTCCACAAAGTGCGGTGTCTCAAGGGAGGTGTGTTGAGCACTCGCAGCACAAGAAAAAACGTCGCCGATGGACACCTTCTAAAACTGCGGTAGCGCCTCGTGTGCAAGATAATGTAAGAGAAAGTGAGTTTCCTTTTAAACAGCTGCCTTTGGGGCTGCAAGAAAAAGTGATCGGTTCTCTCATTTATAAGCATCCAGATATGCTTCATGGCTTATCGACTTTTAGTCCAGGGGTGCGGTTGCATACTTTGGAGATCCTTGAAAAACATCCAAAGTTGTTAGCGCCAGCCATTCCTGGCTTGTTGGTGCAACACCCTCAATGGAAACCCTATGTGGCTTACCTATTGGCGCGAGACTCGACTTTGGGTGCAGAGCTGTTGTCCAAAAACAGCCGACGTTGGTCGAATGAAGTGCTCAGATCGGGCCCCTCTGCCAGCTTCCCAGGGTATTGGCAGGAGGTAGCTCAGGTCGAAGGGCTACTGTTGCAGTCGTTCTTACAAGACAAGCAGTTCGACACGGTTACGGAGTGGAAAAAGCATGCGGTCGCGATCATTCTGGCGTTTTATGCGATTTATCAGGAAGCTTATGTATCCGTTTCGGGTGCGGTGGAAGAAGCTGCTTGGATGTCCTCTGCAAATAACTCGGGGGCGTTGTTGCGTGAAGCCAACACTGCCGCGAAGTCTGCGGGATGGTTTGTCGGTAAGTCGTTGCTTTTTCGGATGATCCTTGCCACTCCAGATGCTGTTGCAAGAGCACGTCATGCTGTGCGTACAACGGTGCAAGAGGCTGTGGGGTCTAAGGTTTATGCAGAGGCCCGACTGGCTGCGGATGCTCTTGCCAATAGGCTGCATGTGTTTCGCCTGCGCTCGAGCGTGGACTTAGGGCGTGACATGTACCGTGCTGCGGAACTGTATGCATGGCTGGAGCTGTTAGAACCTCGTCATGATGTGTTTGCCAAAGTTTATGCCGCCGCGTATGCAGAAGTCGACGTGCTTTCGTTGACTATGCTCCAGAGCTGGTGGAATGCTCCAGCTGATTTTGAACGGGAGCTGCAACACAGGCTTGTCCATCCAGCCCGTCACAATGCACGGGCAAGTATGCTGTTAAGCCCTCTGGTCGAGGAATTGCGCCGTGTAGGTGCGCATATTTTTGCGGCGGATACACAGATGCAAAGGTAGTTTCTCTTGTGTGCCTCTGTTGGTTTCTTATCCACGAAGATTCGTCGATAATGTCAAACATATGGCTTGCTGTGTCAAATGAAAAGACGTTTCCCCAGATAGAAACATCACCGATAAGAATTACGTTCTGCTTTGCCCTGGTTATGGCAACATTCAACAGATTTGGTTTATTCCCCACGATCTGGTGGGCTGAACCCTTTTTTCTTGTATCCAAACCGAGAACTAAAATGACCGTTTCTGCTTCTCTACCTTGAAAGGTATGGATCGTCCCAATAGACTCTCTTGTGATCCAAGTTGGTTTAAACAACTTCTTCAGAAAATACTCACATTCTTTAAAAGGCGTAATGATGTAAACACTTTTCTTGGTGTGTAGATCGCCTTGACAAATAGCTAGCATCATATCGTAGACAATATGGCCTTGTTTTTCTACCCAATGGCCTCGATTTCCAGATGCAGAACCCGAAATGTTAAGCCAAAAAGAACGTTGCAACATGGAGCTTGTTTCTTTGTGATCTATTTTCTTACCAAAGATCATTTTAGAGTCATAGGCAATCTTGTTGGCCGTGGAAAACATAGGCTCCGAACACCTGCGGTGTACCCGTAGCGGAGAGCCGACCCTTGTACCCTGAATAAATCCACAATTACGATGAGAAGAATCTGCGACAGACTGCACGGAGTGTCGAAAACAATTGTAATCTTCTAGGGTAAATTTTGTTGAAAAATACGGGTAGATTTGGTCATGTACCTTCATAGGGATGTTTCGAATAGGTTCTAATTGTAAGGGATCACCGACCACGACTGCTTTTTGAAAGCGCATCAGCGCTCCAACGGCCTGCTGTGGAAGTGCCTGACCGGCCTCATCTATAAATAACCACCCCAGATTTTCCATTCCTCCCAGAAAACGATGCACGGAAGCAAAGGTAGAGGACATGACAGGAAAGAGCAAAAATACTTGATGAAATACTTCGGTACCTACAGGAGTGCGACGATAGTCCGAGTCAGTTAGAGATTTTTTTAAATGACACACTAAAGCTTTTAAACGTTTTCTACTTGCGCAAAGCCAGGCATGATGGAGCTTGATACTCAGTCCAAAGAGCCGCGACCTAAGGTCATTGATTTTGTGACAATGAAACGGCACGGAAGTTTGCAAAGATGGACTATCAAAATCAGAGTGGAGATAAGCAACTTCATCTGGATGGGAGGTGCTGATTTCCTGATATTGTTTTTCTAATTTTTCAAAGACAGAGATATCTTGCTTAAGTTCACGTAACTCAGCTGTAAGTGTTGCTGTCTTTTGCTCAAGATCTTTTTGTCTTTTGTAGCAGCATAATTTTTTTTCCTGCCATTCAAGTATAATCTCTAATTTCTTTTTAGATTTGGCCCATGAAAAGAGGTGTTCAAAAAAAGTTGGGCGTTTGATTTGACGAAGATTTTCGTTCAACTGTGCATATTCTTGTCGACAGTTTTCCAATTCTGTAGATAACAGAGCATGTTCT
>JAPPOJ010000062.1 GCA_028817975.1 Zetaproteobacteria bacterium
TCCCAAGGCAGTGCCGAACAAATGCCGATAGCAGCACCCAACAGTAGAGAAACACCAATCTGCGAATTTTCCAGTGCCGCAATGACCGAGAAGTGAATGTACCAATCTTGAGGCAATCCTGTGATCAACATGGCCCCCACAGTCGCAAGCGTCAACACGACCAATGGCACGACCGCTCCTAATAGTCCTCTTTCAGATCCCTGGACAGCCACCCCATGTTTTCTCTCCCCTGTATGGATCTGCAACTCAGCTTGTTGTTCTGCTTGGCGCATTCGCGCAAAATCAAACTTCATACCCACTGTGAGGACTAAAAAAGCCAAGGTCATCCAAGCATAGAAGTTATAAGGAATCGAATCTAAAAAGAGCCCAAAACCACTGGAATAAGCCGTCGGATACTGATGCACAATCGCACCCAAGGTGACAATGATACTGGCACCCCAACTTGAAATAGGCGCGAGCATACACACTGGACCCGCTGTGGAATCTAAGATATACGCCAACTTCTCTCGCGAAACCCCTCTTTTATCCACGAGCTTTTTAGAAATTGCACCTACAATGATACTGTTAAAAAAATCGTCGATAAAAACCACGATTCCCATTACAAAAACAAGCAACTGGGCTTTTATTTTAGAAGAGCACTTACTTTCCAAGCGGACTGCCAGACTACGAATAGAACCTGACTTCTCCATCATATCTCCAAGCATACCCAAAGCCCAGAGAAAAAGTAAAAGCGCAAGACTGTCAAACTTTAACCCCACACCCTGTTCCCAAAACACACTCTGAAAAAACGACCCACAGTGTTGCAAGCTCTGCAAGGGTCCTCCCCCCGCCATCAGCAACGCGCCACTGAAGATCCCCAGGCATAAAGAAGGTATGGCTCTTTTAGACAGAATAGCAGACACAATCGCCAACACAGGTGGAAGCATCTTTAGCCACTCAGACTCAACGTACAACATAAAAATCCTCTCTGAATAAATATCGTTTTAGCGCAAAAGAAGAATCGTGAGGGGGGCAAGCAAAGTTAATAAAAAGCCACTCGTAATCGCAATCGGCACCGCATCTTCACCGTGATGTAGCTTGATGACAGGCAGGCAAAAATCAAGTGCTGTCGCTCCAGAATAACCCACCGCAAGTCCTGGCCCGAGCTGGCGCAATAAAGGGATCAGCACAATGGCAAAAAGCTCTCGAAAAAAATCGACTAAAAAGGCAGTAGTTCCTAACTCTGGGCCTAAAACATCGGTCACCATCAGTCCTGAAAGCGTATACCAACCATACCCACTGACCACTAAAAAGCCGTGCCATGGATCAATATTCAGAATCGTTGCAGCCGTAATCCCTGCCGCCAGTGTCAATAACATTGCACTGACCGCAATCAGGACCCCCAAACGGTTAAGAAAAATTTGTCGGAGTCCGATACCTTGTCGCCTGAGCTGTAGCCCAACAATAAACAGCATGACAAAAATCATGATGTCCACCAGTAGCGCACATTGCTCCGAGTCGAGATGCATCACAAAACTACTCGCTAATCCCAGCAAAAGAGCGGCTAAATACTTGATACTGGAAAATATCACCTTGGTATCCAAACCACTGGGAGCCACCCTCTCAGTCGTTCCTCGATGAGGCTGAGCAACAAACTTAAATACCAGCCACAGCCCCAACAAATTAAAAATAAAAACCGCCAAACAAAAAGTCGGCACCGTCGAGAAAAAATTTTGGCTCTGCAGTAAAGTCGCCGTAGAATTATTTCCCATGACCACAATCACTGCCATCACCAGATACTCTAAGGGCTTTTCCAGTATCCTTGCATTAAAAGAAAGGTTACCTAAACCATATCCGAGTAAAAGCGCACATAAAAGTAACAATAATTGTTCCAACAGATTTTCCTTTGAGATAAAAATAAAATGTGAGGGCGAACCCCCTTTTAGGGCTGATCTAACTTTTGTGCCATCGCAGAAAAATCCACCAACAGCACATGACGGTAACCAAAATCCTGTTGCGATTTCATAAACTGCAACGGATAGACATAATGACTCACCATCTTGTCGCAAACTCCATAGGAATGTAGGGGTTTGTTTAGCTCAAAACGTTTGAGAATATCTTTATCCAAGAGGTTTTCGACTTTTTGATTTGCAGATTCTTTGGTTGCAATGATATTCCCACCCCCCGTACAATTCTTACGATCAATCAGGTGCGCAAAAGTAAATTGTTCTCCATCACGATGCACAAGGTTTGGCGAGGAAATCGCAACAGGAAAGCTTGCCGAAACACATAAGCGGACCATATGTACCCCCACATGAATCGGGTGCGAAAGTTGTTCTTGATCCCAAAAAGTCGCGCGATAATCATGTTTAATCAAAGCCTTGATCAACCTACTGCGACGAATGGCACGCGGAATCGCACGAATATAGCGTACCGGATCTTGCGGATGTTCTGGATTAAACTCACCTTGAAAGTACCCGGCAACCTTACCCAATTCCGTTTCCTTATCCGGAATCTCATGCACTTCCCCACTCCAGGGCATCATTAAAAACCGCGAATATGCCCGAGAACGATTGGCTTCTTGTCCACCATAAGGATCTATAGCAAGATGATGGTATGCATCTTGCAGAACTTCAAGATCACTTTTACCGTATGGAGTTAAATCCTCTACGTTTAACTGAACATCCATAAAACCATATGATTTCATCATATCTGCATATCTATGCATTTTATCCTCTGTGAAATAT
>JAPPOJ010000245.1 GCA_028817975.1 Zetaproteobacteria bacterium
GGGTACATCAGTGCACAAGGTTCAAGTCAAGACGCTCTTTCCGGATGGGTGATTGCGATTCTCGATGCAGAATCCCAAATTGCACGCATCGCCACCATCAATGAGCAAGGCGTCTTTACCTTACCCCACGTCTACGAGAATTTACTGTATACCCTAGCGCTCTTCTCCCCTTCTATGTCACTGCGCGCGGTATTAAGCCAACCTGTACCAACCAAAGACGGTGTGGTGGATCAGTACTTTACCCTTGAACAAAGTGTGGGCAACCTACCTCCCTTGGTGCTACAAGGCAATGTGTTGCAATGGTCCAACCAGACTGGTATCACCTTGTCCGGACGCGAAACAGCAGACGCCAACACCAATGACGTTCCTGATGGAGTCGAGTCTACATTAAGTGGCACCACCGCACTCCAGCTCAGCAGCGCCGACACCGATGCGGATGGCATTCCCAACAGCTTGGATGCAGACATCGACGGCGATGGACTAATCAATGTGCTTGATCCAGATGACGACGGCGACTCCACCGATGACAGCCCAAACGACGACGGCTTTGATAGCGACAGCGACGGTGACCTCACCACAGACTCCAAGGCCGCGCGAACCGACCTACACTTTTCACGCGGAGCAGAATTCATCGCCCTGCGCGTGGACTGGGCACCACCCACAAGCGGCACAGGCTGGGAAATCAAGCTTCTGTTCCAACTCAAACAACAGTCTCAAGATGCACAGCCCGAAACCATCAGCACTGTCAAAGTATTCAAAACCGACTTGGTCAGCCTCCTCAGCAACTCCGTCGTGACAACCACCGATGCCGACGGCAACAGCTCCTCCACCACCTGGGATGGCACCCTCGCAGACGATGGAAATTCAGAGGACGGCTCCGCCACAGACGGCTTGTGGGGGAAACAAGTCACTCTGGCCACCAACAAATCTCCCGCCGCCAACCAAATGTTTGGACTACAAATCGAATATGGAAGCGGCTGGTCCAAGACCTTTTTGTACACCATGCCTGCGGTCACGCCAGCATCCTTTACCCCTACTTATGACGCCACGACCCGCACCATCACCTTCCGAGGCAGCGCAGGGACTGACCCCTTTGTTTCCCAAAATAATTACAAGTGGGTCGTTCGACTATTTGAAGTAGACAGCTCTAACTCAAGTGCCACCACACAAGTATGGGTCTCTAACCCAGTGGACGGCAACTCCAAGACACTGGTCCTGCCAGAGTATCTGTTAGAGAACGGGAAATCCTATCAGTTTAGTGTCACCGCCCAAGGAGCCGAGCGGATCACAGGTTACCCTTCTTTCACTGTTTCAAGTGCAAAAATCAGCGTCAGTTCTTGAGTAATCGACACGACTAGGCCAACCCTTCCTCGGTAGATTCTGCATCACCCCCTTACCCATTTCCTCACTAAAATAAGAGCGTGGCATCACGCCTTTGCGAACGAACCCCCGACTTAGCCAGTGGGATATGATATGAAACCTGCACTACGGATCTTGTTCCTTCTGACATGCATAAGCAGCTGGTCTTGCCAGTCCGATAGTTCGTCCAAAGGCAAAAAAAGCAACCCAAAGAGCCCTAATTCTAAGCTTTCTGCACAAGACAAGGCACGTATTGAGGAATACCAAGCCGAAGTCTCCTTAGGGCGCGATATGGCAAGCCGACTGCTGCAGTATTATGGGACCTACGACAACCCTGAAGTCACCGCCTATGTCAATCAAGTAGGAAACTACGTCGCCCAGTACAGTGCCGATCCTAACCGCAAATATATGTTCGCAATCCTGAACACTGAAATGGTGAATGCCTTTGCCTGCCCCGGAGGATACATCCTCGTAACCCTAGGAACCTTACGCAAAGCCAAATCGGAAGCTGAGTTGGCCATGATTCTCGGACATGAGGCCGCTCATGTGGCCAAACAACATATGTTCAAATCCATCATTACCAAAGGTAAGCAAAATACTAGGCGTAACAAAAAAGCCGAGAGTAACACCAATGTAGATCACATTATGAACATTCGTGTACGCCCTCAAGGAGAAGAATCCGAACTACTGGGAACCTTGACCAAATACTTGGCTCAATCCGCAGGCACGGGACTTTCTGTCTTACAAGCGGCAAAATACGGGGTCAGCTTTTTGCTCGAAGAAGGTTTAGATGCTGAGTTAGAGTATGAAGCCGATGCAGAAGGAGTGCAATATGCCATCAAAGCGGGGTACCAGCCTAACGCCCTGCGTAACTTTCTCAAACGCTTGCAGAAATCGAAAGAGAGAAATGGCAGCACACTTGAAGTTCTTTCAAAAACCCACCCCAGTATTAAAGAACGGCGTAAAAAAATCGGACAACTCCTTGTGGCCATGAAAGCACAAAAGATTGTCGGGGCACGACAGAAAAAACGTTTCATGCAGATCAAAAACAGCTTACCCAAGCCCCGCGCACTCCCAAAACGAGAAGGACACACCTCCTCGCAAGCAGGTAGTAAGGTACGGAAGAAAGCACCACGACTAGACAACTCACTCAACACGGACAAATAGGATATTGTCATCATACACCCCTTGCATAAAGGTATGAACATGTACCAAAAGACCCGACTTGGGAGCTACCTACTTTGGATCAGCCTTTGCCTGCTCAGCAGACCTGCGATGGCCGATCAATTCCACTATCAAAACTTTTTGGCGGGGGACCGTTCGCTAGGGATGGGGGGAGCTTACGCAGGGGTGGCCGACGATGCTTCGAGCATCTACTATAACCCTGCCGGAGCAGCTTTTGCACTCTCCAACGACATCTCAGGATCTGCCAACGTGATCTACAAGCGCGATGTGGTATACAAAGGAGCGATTGCGGGTCAAGACTTCACAGAGCAAAGTGCAGGAAGCGTGCCTTCTTTCTTTGGCGGCCTTATCAAGTTGGATAACCTCATGGACGGCCTTTCCCTGTCCTGGGGACTCTACTCATTGGATAGTAACCTTAAAGACCAAGATGACTACTATGAAAACGTCAGCTTAGGTAACTACACATGTCCTAATGGGAGCGAATCTAAGCCATTGCGACTCGATCGCTTTCACCGTACCGTGAATGCTCGGGAAAGCTCCGACTATATCGGAGCAGCTGCGAGCTGGCGCGTATCCAACCGACTAGCAATTGGGGTGGGAGTTAACTATATTACCATCTCCGAGCTTGTCCAAGAATACCAAGATGTCAAACAAACTAACTACTACTGCGACACTGCGAATGTACCACAAGAGGCTAAGTTTACCTTAACTCAAAATACACGCCAAATGTTGACCGCATTTGGGCTACAACCCACCCTGGGCTTTCAACTTGCAGCTACCGATAGATTTTCGATCGGGCTCAACTTAAAGTTTGGCAGCTATCTCGCCCAAGAATTTGAGCGACGGACAGAAACACGCACACTTAAATTACTTGCCGCTGACCAAGCACAAATTGACGCCTCATCACAGGCCGTGAGTCTCAATCCCCAGATCATGGACGCCTACCACTCCCCCGGAAATGAATTAAAGCTTGACAAGCCCCTGGGTTCTATGCCATCTGTAGCTAGACTAGGGTTTGCATATTTTGCGTCCACTCGGCTTCTGCTCACAACCGACGTCGAACATGTGAGCGCAGTGACAGATGCCGATATCGGCGACTCTCTCTATGGCCGCGAAGCTGTCACAAATATGATGGCCGGCATTGAGTACTATACAACGCCGTCACTACCTGTTAGGTTGGGATTTTTTACCAATAACGATGCAAGACCGGTTATAGACAAAAACAAAGTAAATCAGAGAGATCGCGTCGACTTTACTGGCGCAAGTGTATTTTTAGCCTGGGTGCAGCCCAATAGCCAAATTGGAGCTGGAGTTGTATTGCAAAGCGGGCAAGGCGAGGCGCAAAAGATTAGCAACTCCAAGGCGGTACAGGATGTCTCCGGGAGCGCTTACTCTCTTGCTTTTTCCGCGACCACCGCGTTATAACTCGTCCAGCACCTAAAGCTCCGGCTTTCCAGCCAGGCAAAACAAACCCCCTTTCTGATCTTCCACCAAAATTACCCCCTATAGATGGGCACCTTTAAGGAAAGGACGTCATTTTGACTACACGAGAGACTATACCTGTTACAGCTGAAGGACACCAACGTCTCAACAAAGAACTCCACAAGCTCAAGTCCGAAGAGCGCCCCGCTGTGATCGAGGCCATTGCAGAGGCCCGCTCTCACGGAGACCTCAAGGAAAACGCCGAGTATCATGCAGCACGTGAAAAGCAAGGCTTCATCGAAGCACGCATTAACTATCTCGAAGATCGTCTCTCCCGTGCCCAAGTGATTACCTTCGACAAAGTTAGCCCCGACTCCGTACGTTTTGGCGCCTGGGTAGATCTTGAAGATGAAGAAAGCGGGGAAGAAAAAAAATTTCGCATCGTAGGGGAGCTGGAAGCAGACATTGATAATAACCTCCTCTCCATCAGCTCTCCAATGGGTAAAGCCCTCTTGGGGAAAAAGCTCGATGATATCGTAGAAATTAGAGTACCCAAAGGAATCCGAGAGTACGTGATCATCAATATTCGCTACCAAAAAGCTAACAACTGAAGTAGACAGCTCGCTTAAAGTACCGCTGGCTGAATCAAGTTTTTATGGCGAGAATAGTCCCAAATACCAACATCATAGTCACCCTTATAGGTTGCATAGAAGTGAGCAAGAGTTTTCGCAAAAATCTCCTGCTGACGCCGGATAAATTTTTTAGTCAGCGTGTGTTTGTCTCGCGAATCAAGCGGCAACCCACCCGACCACTCCCCGATCACCACTGGGACCACTTGCTGATAACGATCAATCACGTCTGACCACTCTGCGGTTAAGTGCATCATCTGCTCTTCATCCATATGGGGGTAAAAAGCAAGATAAAGGTGCACATCCAAAGCAACCTTACGCCACCGTGAAGCCCGTAGTTTAAAAAAGTCAAACCAAATAGAGTCTTGGTGCAGCTGGACATAACCATCACTAAAGGTGATCCAACAGTCCGAAAAGGCTCGCAAAGTCGCGTAAGCACGTTGATAAAAGTCCATCAAAATCTGCACATCTACTACATTCGGCTCATTCACCGGTTGGATCCCCCACAAAGCAGGATGCTGTCCAAAATGCTGAGCGAGTATGGCCAAAGCCTCCAACGTCCGGCGCAAATTCTCTGGCTCATACCAACGAATCGGCCCCACACGTCCACTATGTTCATAACCGTTTTGGCTCCCAGGAACAGCATGTAAGTCAAGCAGCACCTGAAGTCGAGCAGCGGCTGCCCAATCAAGTAACTGAGCAATACGATCTAAGTGAGGAGCGGCATGTGTCTCCCCCACAATATCCCAATAACCCAAGCTCACACGCACCAGCTGAAAGCCCTCTGTAGCGAGTCCACGTAAATCTTGTTCCACAACGAATGTGTCTAAATGTTGCTCGATGTTCTCCACCAAACCCTGCTCATAGAGACTCAAAATATCTCGAGCAGGGTGCTGGTAGAACAATGAATTGAGCCAACTTTCAGGCACAAACCATCCCAACAGGTTCATTCCCCCTAAACCGCGTTCTGTCAGCCCCTCACGCTGATAAACATCGCCAGGCTCCGTCTCCGGAGAATCCGCACAGCCATAGGTATAAAAAACGCACATCACCACCAAACTGACCGAAATGCTTCTTTTCATGCTGCGCTCCCGCAAATGAAACAAGATCTTTGGTTTCATGATACGGGGCGCGCTCCTATCAACCGGCAGGACAAAGATTCCTAGCTGTGAAAATCTGTTTTCACCTGTAAATTTAGGCTACTTGAGATATAACCCTTGACAAGATTACGCAATTGCCCTACCCATACAGAGAAAACCAGTTATATAGAGTTGTTTAAACCTTGGAATAGACTGATGCATTCTCTAAAAATACTCTACATTGCACTGCTATGTGGCTTGTGCTCTTGCCTGGGCTGGGCGCTACTTGAGCTGCAACAAACCCAAACTACACTGCAAGATACTCAGCGGGCCTTATCTCTCGCACAACAAGAACTAAACCAGGGATTCGATACGCTGACCACGGCTCGCACCACACTACATGAAAATTTACAGCAACTCGAAAGCCCACCTCCAGCCCACAAGTCTCTCTTCGCAAGCCCTTACTTGCACACCATCCCCTTAGCTACCAAAAAATGGCATGGTAAACAGCTTTTTTACTGGGGACCTCAACTTCAGGGGCCAGATCCAGTCATGAATTTGCTCACACCACCTTACCCTTCTCCCAGCATGCTGGGACAAGGGCTGTGGATACAGCAAGAGCTAGAGCAAATGCGACAATTTTTTGCGATCATGGTGGAAAAAAGCGATGCATTACACCGCTGGGAAAGCACGCTCCCAACTTTGGTACCTGCCAGCGGCCGCCTAAGCGACCGTTTCGGCATGCGCAAAAAGCACCCCATCACCGGGGCTCGGGTCAAGCACAAAGGTATTGATATTGCGGCAATAAAAGGGACCCCTTTTTATGCAGCTGCATCCGGAACTGTGATCTTCGCGGGCACCCAAAAAAGCTATGGCAAGATGGTCTTGATCGACCACCACAACGGATTACGCACACGCTATGCACACGCCCACAGCCTCCATGTCAAAAAGTGGCAGAAAGTGCACAAAAGCGACCTTATCGGGAAGATAGGCTCCACAGGACGCGCTAAGGGGCCTCATCTCCATTTCGAGTTAATTTGCAACCTCGAACCGATCGACCCACTACCCTTCCTACGCGATCTTCCTCCTCCCACAAGCACACCAGCATTGCTCGCCAGCACCGCTGGCTGATCACAAGACTAAAGCACTGCTAAACGTGCCGCAACCTGAGCGTAACTCTCCGACTGTCCGGCTGGAAGCAACAGTCGCGGGCTCGTGAGATTAATTTCGGTCACCAGTTCACCAATAAGGTCGAAGCCAATAAACATGGCTCCAAGCTGATACAACTCACGAGCAATCCGCGCGACACGCTCACGCTCCAGAGACGAAGGCGTATAAGCCACAAGCTTCGAGCCATGGCCCGTATTCGCACGAAACTCTCCCGGCTGTGGCACCTTAAGGCACCAGGCAAGAGGCTCTCCAGCCACCGCAAATGCACGTACTTCTCCATGCTCAATTTCTGGTAGAAACCGCTGTACCATCAGCGGCAAAGTCTCCTCATGAGTCAATTGCCTCAAGACCTCCTGACAAGACTTATCTTGTGTACGCAACCGCCGCACCCCAATCCCTCCATATTGATCCAAAGGTTTAATCACAGCATCTCCTCTACAGCCATGAGCCATAAAATCAACTAAATTAAGTACTTGGGTCGCTACCATTGTTGGAGGAATGTCCCTAGGGTACTGTAGAATCCCTGCCTTCTCATTAAAGTCGCGCAACAGCTGGGGGGAGTTCCACACCGTCACTCCCAGGCGCGCAGCAGCATCTAAAGCCCACGTCAACCATGAGTAACGTAAATCGAATGGTGGATTCGCACGCAAATGCACGTGCGAAAAACGAGCGATCCCTACCGCAGTGGATTCCTGCTTGGCACATGCAGCTGTCAAGGCCTCTCCCGGAAAATCTAGCTCGTAGCATTCTTGTAACAACGGTTGATCTTCCTGCACCGACCATACTAAGCTATTCCACGAAGCTGCCCATACCGAGGCGCCCCGTTGTCGCAATGCACAAGCAATCCCTAGGCTAGTATCCATAGACTTATTTAGCTTTTCGAGAGGATCTATGATAAAAAGATGGGCCTGATCTTTCATATTTCATTTCCGTGATGATTAAGGTGGACAAAATACCCCCTATTATCACGTAAGAGTGTATACACAATCAAAGGAACTCCGATGCTTTATCAAACCCTAGATGACGTGGACGTAGCTCGCAAAAACGTTTGCGTCCGCCTCGACCTGAATGTACCGATCCAAGACGGACACATACTTGACAATACTCGCATCCAAAAGTCCATTCCTACACTCGAAGCCTTGATCCACAAGGGAGCCAAAATCGCGATTATGAGTCATCTGGGGCGCCCCAAAGGACAGGCTCAAAAAAAATTCAGCCTTGCTCCTGTCGGTGAAGAACTCGCACGCGTCCTCAACAAAGAGGTGCTGCTCGTCCGTGACTACCACGCCGAACCTATTGACCAGCTGATGAAACAGTTGGGAGGTAATCAAATCGTCTTGTTTGAAAACTTACGTTTTCATCCCGAAGAAGAGCAGAACCAAAAAGATTTTGCCGCTCAATTGATGCACGGCATGGACTTCTATCTCCAAGATGGCTTTGGAGTGGTTCACCGCGCACATGCTTCCACCGTCGCTTGTGCAGAGCAACTTCCTGTAGAGCGGCGCATCATGGGACCATTGTTACAAAGCGAAATCAAAGCCTTACGTCCCATGATGACGGCAGATATTTCCAAGTCCCCATATGTGGTCGCTATTGGAGGCGCCAAGGTGAGCGACAAGATTGGTGTCATCTTAAAACTACTCGAATCGTGCAACACCTTACTCATCGGAGGTGCGATGGCTTACACTTTTCTGCATTACAAAGGGTTCCAAGTTGGCAAATCTAAGGTCGAGGCCGAAAAGCTCGATCTGGTGGAGGCCGTTTACCGCGAAGCCACCAAGCGCAAAGTAGAAATCCATATTCCCATCGACCATGTTTGTGCGACAATGTTCTCGGACAAGGCTCCCGTAGAAATTATCGACACAAGCGCGATTCCTACAGCACTCATGGGCCTCGACATCGGCCCCAAAACAGCACAGATGTATGCCGAAATCATCTCACAGGCAAAATCAGCACTCTGGAATGGGCCCATGGGGGTCTTCGAATGGGATAATTTCAAAAAAGGTACCGACACCATCGCCCAGGCCATGGCAAGCTGTCCAGGATATACTGTGGTTGGGGGAGGCGAATCCGTCGCCGCTTGCCGCGCTGCTGGCGTCGAGACAGCCATCTCTCACATTTCGACTGGGGGAGGGGCTGCTTTGGAGTTTTTAGAAGGGCGTACCTTACCAGGCATCAAGGCACTGATGCAACCAACCTAGAGACATCTAGTCTCCTCTGCGCCAGACTCCTAGGTTATGATAGAAGGGAAGGATGAAAAAATTCTTCCATGAGAGGATTTCAACTCTTGACCAAAAAAAAATATTTGGCATACTTAACAGAAGATGAGCGACTTACAATCTTTTAGATAGCTGTCAGGATTCAACTTCAAACAAATTCTGCCGAAATCATTCACACACTTGCGCGTTGGCAATAGCAAACGCACATGGGTCGTATTTGTTTCAGACGGACTTGAAAACAGGCTACTTGTTCCTGTACGACCTTAAGACAGTGATGAATGTGGGCAGCAAGGTTTAGGCCACATGGTTCCGTGTGCGCTCTTCGACACCGAGCGCAAAAATGTTTTGCAAGAAACCGCCCTTTCGCATCGCAAAGAGGTTTGTCTGTATAGGTCCCCCGGTATACCGGAGCAACGACCTTAATACAGTTGGATAAAAAATTTTAATTTAAATACGCATGCTTGCCTGCTTATATGGGGCACGCCAGCATGCAAATGTGTGCTTTACAAGAGGAGAATATTATGGATGCCCAACTTGAAACGACTGAACTGAACCCCGAAGAGTGCGGACAAGAAGTCCCCTCGACAAAGAGCCACAAGCTTCAGGTCCAGCTTTCACGTTCTTTACACCAGCAATTGCTTGCCAAAAGCTCCAGCGAAGGAATTAGCACCCACGAGCTAGCACTCGAACTTATTTCCGAAGGACTCGTACTGCGTGCGTGGGAAATCATGGAGCGGAAGGCCACCCTACAAAAAAGCAACCCTTCGAACACCAACAACCGCACCAACAACCGGACAAACCACTATCCAGGTAACCGCAACCCTAAAAAAGATGCTGGCTCTGCAAGGAGCCGTAACAATCGAGCGAACCACAATGGAGGCAACCGCCGAGGCAACGGCAACAACGGCAACAACGGCAACAACGGCAACCACGGCAACAACGGCAACAACGTCCACAATCTATTGGACGACCGCGCCGCATTTTTACAATACGTACGCGACCAAGAAAAAAACGGCTAATCATTGCTTCCAGGAGCGCGGTCACGCACTCAATCACCTGACTCATTCAGATGGAACACGCGTTCACGGTAAAGTTTAAGTTCTTCCAACGACTCACGGATATCGTCCAAAGCGCGGTGATTTTCTTTTTTTTGCATACGTACTTTAGGAAACCAGGCATTTATGGGAATCCGAATACTGGTCACATCCAACATTCGGTAATGCAGATGCTGATCGATCTGCGGCATGTGATTAATGAGAAAGCGACGATCCTGCCAAATCGAGTTGCCCGCAAGTACCCCCGCATTCTTTTCAGGGATATGCTTCTGAATAAATGCCAACGTTTGCTGCTCTGCCTCTTGCATCGAGAACTGTGAGTCTTTTACTTTTTGAATTAACCCCGACGCTCCATGATGACTCTGATTCCATGCATCCATACGGGCCAACACCGCGTCTTCCTGGTGAATCACCAGCTCAGGCCCCTCTTCTAAAATATTGAGATCGGTGTCCGTAATCAGAGTCGCTATTTCAAGAATGGTATCAGACTCCGGGTACAAGCCAGTCATTTCTAAATCCATCCATACCCACTTTACTGCTTTTTTAGCGACCATATCTTCCTTTCCTCTCTTAGTCTGAGCCAGTTCAAGACATCTCCATGACTACCCGATTTATCCAGCACTTGCTTGCTACCTTTTCCCGTTTCGCGCTCATTCTCATAGCGAGTGCCATGACAGCCACAGCAAAAAACTAGCCCAGCTCTGTAATACGCTTTTTCTCTTTAAGAACCGCCTATCCTAACAGATAATAGTTGGAGTACCTATAAAGGTACTGTATTTTATGTTAGCACTTCAGGATAAATGAAGTGCACAAAACCGGCTCTTTGCAAGGCACACTACCCTGCAGACATGATTCCGCTAACCCTAGGAGATCTTATGCGTATTCTCAGTTCTCTTTTTACACGCTATTCCTTCTGTTTCTCAGCTTGGATCACTTATACAGCGTTGTTCACCACCTGTGCCTACGCTGAGCAAGCAGCCTTTTCGATTTATGGCAAGACAACCAGCATGAACCAGCTACTCGAAGCTGAGCAGAGCCGATTTTATCGGATTGAAAAAGAAAAATATAACCTGGTAAGCTCTGTAGCCGAGCAAGCCTTCTTAGACAAGTTTTGGGAAAAAGAAGGGGCAAAAAAGAAGATTGCTCCAGCAAATGCAAAGGAGCTTTACCTTTCGAGTAAAGTTAAGATCGACTCCAAGGAAGTCCGTGAAGTGCTGAGCAAGTACGAGAATCACCCTCGACTGAAAGAACTTTCTCCCAAGGACAAAGAACAGGTCATTCGTCAGCAACTCCAAGCACGTGGGGAACAGGAAGTACTACAAACCATTCTGCAAACAGCACGTCAAAATGGCACCCTAGTTGTTAACTACCCCGAGCCTGAAGAGCCCGTCGTAGAGTTTACTATTACCAAGAGTGACCCTGTACGCTATGGCCCAGAGCCTGATCAAACATCCCCCCTCAAAGGTGGCTGTGCTGGAGAGAGCTGCCCCATCACGTTAGTGGAAATTTCCGAAATGGAGTGCCCGTTTTGTGCCCGGGCGTTGCCGACCACCAAACGGGTCATGGAGAAATATGCCGGAAAAATACGCTGGATCGTCCGCGACTTCCCTCTCTCTCATCACCAGCGCGCACGCCCAGCTGCTATTGCGGCACGGTGCGCAGGGGAACAAAACAAGTTCTGGCACATGTTTGAAATGATGTTCGAAAACCAAAGAAGCTTGAGTGATACAGACATTACTGGGTATGCCAAGTCCTTAAACCTCGACATGAAAAATTTCGCTACATGTATCGGCAGCCCGGAGCGCTACAACAAAATGATCGACGCCAATATTGCCAGCGCCACAGAAGCCGGTGTTACAGGCACCCCTGCCTTCTTTATCAACGGAGTGCTGCTCAGTGGTGCACAACCTTATGAAGAGTTTGAACGCATTATCGAGAAACAGCTCAAAAAGCAAACCGGTAGCTAACTAAGCATGCCTGCCGCAGCCCCCATGCTTAGTTAGCTATAAAAAGGCTGTCGCTTAACTCGCCGATTCGACATTGTCCTCATTCTCAAGTTCATAACTGATGTAATCGACCAGCATTTTTTCTTGATCAGGCTCAATCTGAATAATACGCACCGCAATGCCAGGGCCACTGACCTTAGCACCTTCATCGTTGGGATAGACAACCCGTGCCATCTTGCCATTAAAGAAAATCTTTTCTCCCGTACCCAAAACCATCCACACCTCCATGATGCTTGAAGGTGTAAACGGAAAACGTCCCGGTTTTTCAAAATCAAGAAAAAAGCCATTGTTAGAAATGTCATGAGTTTGCAGGTCATATCTCACATCCGAACCAATACTCCCCATTGTCACCGTCAAGGGATTAACCAGCCTGACTCGAATCACTCTTCTGTTCTCGCGACCGCCCATGCCAGGCTCCCCTTCTTAACAACACTACCGTATGGTCTCCATCGGTTTTTATACGAGTCTTTTAAGGCTGGCAAGATAAGATTTTGATATCAAACAAAATATATTTCACATTCTACATATCCTACCTAAACTCAAGCTCAAATGAGAAGGCCCACTACACTACGGCGAATCCCATAAGCGTATTGT